>JBCBSL010000132.1:0-13372 GCA_039819145.1 Cyanobacteria bacterium J06638_22 | reverse complement strand
GGCCGCTGCAAAGCAGCGGCCAAAAACGATAGTTGGGTTCTTCAACCGGATTTGATATTAGTCCTACCTGAGCGCGTAGCGCTACATAAGGTTCTGGATTTATGTGAATTGGGCAATGATTGCCCTAAAGTCCAGGGTGCAGGAGTTGAACCTGCCTGAGGCGAATTATGAGTTCGCTGCCTAATCCGCTCGGCCAACCCTGGAAGCGGAGTTTGTTGACGTTATTCTATCCTGAGCCATCGGGAATACGGCAACTGCTTTTCCTGCAGAAGGGTCAATAATCTTTACGTTTGCGTCAGGATTATTTTTGTGAGAAGGGCACCCGCATACCCACAAATCATTCCTTTTTGAGGACTATTCGCTAAATTATGGGTGGGTATATGCTGCGTGTCGATCGTCATTTCATACGGATTACAATTGTGAGACGCGTGTAATAGTCAAGCAGTAGGATGGCGATCGCACAGATAGTGCTGGCAATCGTGCCTCATCTCACCGCTGGCTAGCGCCCAGTTCGGCTCCTAGCCAGCAGTACTCTAGAATGCGGACGTAAGAAAAATGCGAATCAAGGAGCGTAGAAAAAAGGGATGAGAATTAACTCCACGGTTGCCCTAACATTGGTTTTGCTTGTCCTCATGGTTGGAGCAGGGGTCGTCAGTGCCGTCTATGGTTATTCCCTAGGACGAGAGGCACTCAAGGGCGTTAAGCAGCCTGATGTGCGTCCTGCCACGGTTGGCGAGAATGCGCCCGACTCGACCGAGGTTAAAGAGTTTGAAATTATTCCAGAGTCTCAAATTTTGGAAGATGTCAACACGCAGATGAACCGCTCTTCCTTACCGTCATCCCCTTGGTCAGCGATCGCTTGATCCGTCTATTTGCGTTTTTCTGCTGTCTTTTGGCTCCTATTCCTCGCTATCTCGACCCTATCCACGCATGATTGCCCTTGCTCAAGCAGAACCTCCGGGGGATGCCCTTGCCCTCAGTCAGGGGGACATTACCATTCGCTTACTTTCCGTGCTTCTGCTTATTGCTATCAATGCCTTCTTTGTCACGGCTGAATTTTCCATTGTTTCTGTACGCCAGTCACGGATCAATCAACTGGCGGCGGCGGGCGATGTGCAGGCGCAGACGGTACAAGGGCTACAGCGCAGCATCGAGCGGATGTTGTCGACTGCCCAGTTGGGGATCACGCTATCCAGCCTAGCTTTGGGGTGGATTGGAGAGAAGACGATCGCCGTGCTCGTTTCTCAGGCAACGGAAGGTTTCTTATCCCACTCCGTTGCTATCCCCATGTCCTTCTTACTGGTTGCCTATCTGCAAATTGTGTTGGGGGAACTGTGTCCCAAGTCCCTTGCGCTGACCCATGCAGAACAACTGGCACGATTTTTGGGGCCACCGAGCTTGGCCATTTCTCGCTTCTTCAATCCCTTCATTTGGGTATTGAACCAATCCACCCGCTGGCTGCTGAGCATTTTCAATATCCGCAGTAGTGGCCAGCTCTGGTATAGCCGCGTTACCCCTGAAGAATTGCAACTGATTATTCAAACCTCCAGTGCCTCACCAGAGCTAGAGGAAGATGAACGGGAGTTGTTGAACAATGTCCTGGAGTTTGCGGATGTGACGGTGCGAGATGTGATGGTCCCTCGCATCAGTATTGTGGCGATCGAGCGAACGGCCACCCTGCGGGAGTTGCTGCTGGAGGTAGACGAGTCCGGATTTTCTCGTTACCCCGTAATCGAAGAGTCGCTGGATGAGATCGTTGGCACCATTTACTTCAAGCATGTATTGGGGCCGCTCGTCAGAGGCACGATTACACTGGATGATGCGATCGCCCCTTGGATTCACCCCCCCCAATTTGTTCCAGAAAACCTGCTGCTGGGTGAATTGCTCCAAAATATGCGGCAAGCCCGCCAAACTCTGATGATGGTCGCTGATGAGTTTGGTGGAACCGCTGGGCTGGTGACCCTAGAAGACCTGACCGAGCGCATCATTGGGGATCCAGAAGAGGTGCCCGATTCTGAAGAAGAATCGACTATTCAGGTGCTCGATGACCAGACGGTACTAGTGCAGGCGCAGATGAACCTAGAAGAGGTGAACGAAGCGTTGAATCTTAACCTGCCTGTGACCGAAGACTATCAAACCCTGGGAGGGTTTCTAATTCATCAGATGGAAAAAATTCCTTCCCAAGGAGAATGCCTCAATTACCGGAATTTGGAGCTAGTCGTGTCGTCGGTTGATGGGCCGCGCTTGCATCAGATTCGGATTCACCGACTCCTACCGAGCATAGATAAGACAGATGCCGATTCGGCGGCGATGACGCAGCCCTTTGACTCTGCCACGCACCCACCAACAAATGGTGCGGAAAACGGTCCCCATTCCCATCCATGACCCCTAGACTTGCCTCACACGAGCGCCCGATCCCACTATCCCCCCTTAAGCCCCATGCCAATTCCTCATCCCTTTACTCAACTCGACCTCCCGACCCTGAGGCTCGAAGTGCTGAACCTGTTTGCTGAGGTCGCCTACAAGGAAGGCAATTTCACCCTGTCCTCTGGCAAAAAGAGCAACTATTACATCAACGGCAAACAGGTAACGCTGCATCCCAGAGGCGCCACAGGCGTTGGGCGGTTGTTGCTGGATAAGGTGCCTGCTGCTGCGGTGGCGGTCGCTGGCCTGACCCTGGGCGCCGATCCCCTGGTGACGGCGACCAGTGTGGTGGCGGCCTATGAAGGGCGATCGCTCACGGCTCTCATTGTTCGCAAGGAAGCCAAGGGGCATGGAACCCAGGCGTACATCGAAGGCCCCACATTACCCCCAAACAGCCCTGTCATTGTTCTTGAGGACGTGGTGACCACCGGGCAATCGGCGTTGAAAGCGGTCGATCGCCTCCGAGCAGCTGGATATGACGTTTCCCACATCATTGCCCTGGTCGATCGCCACCAGGGTGGCGCAGAGCTCTATGCCGAGCAGGGGATCACCTTCGAGGCTCTGTTCTCTATCCTGGAAATTCAAGGATGCTGGCGATCGCAACAAAGGCAGAATGCGACCAACGCCTAGCTGCATGTGCTGTGATACCTGATGCGACACTTTCTATTGCGCTTGTGCCGTCAGCCCGCACAATAGAAAGTGTCGCATTCCGTTGATTGTTCGTTTTTATGTTGACCCAACAGTCACCACGCCAAGAGCCGATCTGGATAACCGTCATCCGTCTTTTGCGGTGGGACAAGCCTACCGGACGGCTGATTTTGATGATTCCGGCTCTGTGGGCAGTGGTGCTAGCAGCAAGGGGAATGCCGCCGCTGTTACTGGTGGGGGTGATTGTGTTGGGTACACTGGCTACCAGCGCGGCCGGATGCGTGGTCAATGACCTGTGGGATCGCAACATCGATCCAAAGGTGAAACGTACCCGTACCCGTCCCCTCGCTTCAAAGGCACTGACTGTGCAAACGGGAATTGTAGTGTTGCTGGTGGCCTTTGCCTGTGCCTATGGTTTGTCGCTCTTCCTTACGCCGCTGAGCTTCTGGTTGTGTGTAGCAGCGGTTCCCGTCATCGTGGTATATCCTCTGGCAAAGCGTGTGTTTCCAGTGCCTCAGTTGGTGCTGGCGATCGCCTGGGGGTTTGCCGTGTTAATTAGCTGGACTGCGGTAACGGGTGCGTTGGAGTGGGCGACTCTCTGGCTCTGGGCTGCGACTGTGCTGTGGACGTTGGGCTTCGATACGGTCTATGCCATAGCCGATCGCGAGGATGATCGGCGCATTGGTGTCAACTCCAGCGCCCTATTTTTCGGCGATCGCACCCCCCAAGCTGTCGGCATTTTCTTCCTACTCACCACAGTTTTTCTTGGCATCGAAGGGAATGCGATGGGTTTGGGCATTCCCTATTGGGTCACGTTGGCGATCGCCTTCTTTGGTTGGATTACCCACTATCGCCAACTGCTTCCCCGTAAACCCTACCCTTCGGTCTACGGACGCATCTTCCGCCAAAATGTCTACCTCGGCTTCATCCTCCTTGCAGGCATGCTCCTTGGCTTCTGGCTGTAGCGATTTTAGATTTTAGATTTTTGACGGCGGCGTGAACCCGTCGACTAATTGTGGATTCCCTCTGTGTCCTCTGCGCTTCTGTGGTTCCATTTCAATCATTCCAATCCCCACCCCAAGCTCCGACCCAAAATTCTCTCATCCACTTCTTTAAGAAGCGTTACACCCCCCCTCCCAAATCCTAAAAAAATGGGCATAACATCAGGTAGATCTCTCCGGTTCACGTGAGTTTTGCATAAGCCTGATTAAATTCGTTGACGGTGTGAGCGCGTCGCGCCCACACCGTCAACAAAATGCGCAAGCCCTATCTAAAGATGCCCCATGAACCCTCTCGCCCGTTGTCCCTCCTGCGCCCATTCCCTCGGGCGCTTTGAAGCCAATGGCTATTTCCGCGCTACCTGCTCTCACTGTCGCCTCCGGATGGAGGGCTTCTGGGGAAGAGTGACCCACTGGCAATCGAAAGGGGAGCCGGTGTTCTACCTTTCGCCCAATCTGCCGAAGCTGTTTCGCCGTCGCTATCAGCTTCGCATCACCACGCCCGGTCGAGAACTGAAGCAACTGCACTTCTCCTCTCCGGGGCTGGATGACCAACTGCCGATGCGCACGGGCGATCGCCTCTCCATCCTCTACACCGGGCAGCGAGGCACGATGGAAAAGCTGTTGTCGGTTCGCAACCATTCCCTGGGGCAAGCCTATTGCCCCGCCTCTCCCATTTCTAGCCGTTCCCATCTCTGGAAAACGCGCGGGGGCGTCTCAGCGGCGGTTGGATTAGGGGCACTGTTCGGGGGGATTAATCCGGGGATCGTATCCCTGGGAGCCGCTGCCCTTGCGGTGGGGGCGCGGATGACCCATGCGGCTGAGTTGACGGTGCCCGAGCTACGGGGCGATCGCCCCCACGAAGCCCGCTTGCTGGCGGAGCTAAAGCTAGTGCAGCAGAAGGGGGATATGGAATGCCACATCGAGGCACTGCGCCAGGAAATTCAAGATCACAAAGATCTGATTAAGCGTCTCCAGGACCTGCGCCGCAAAATGATGGCCTATAATCCGACCCTCTATGCGCCCCGGGTGGCCCGCATCGAAAGTGCCGTTCGCCTGATCAAGCAGCGCATTGACCACACCCAGCGGCTGATCGAGGAATATCGCGAGACGATTCAAATGCTGGATATTGAGCTAGAGGCCTCTGCCCTAGCCGATCGCCTCCCCGATGGCGATGATTTTACCCGCCATGTGCTGGAACGGGTGGAAGAGCTGAAGGCGATCGAACAACAAAACAAGGCTACCTGGGATACCATCCAATCGCTGCCCGAGGTTCGCCGACTCCGCCTTAATGCGTAGTCGCGACAGCATCTGAGTCTAAGACGAGAACTTAGGAGAATTCTTGAAAAGAATTTATCCTTTCAGCCTGTGGCCTTCTACTGCGCTCAGGACACGCAACGCCGAGCTGACTGAGCACAGTCGAAGCCAGCGGGTATATCCTTTTCGAGAGATTGCTTTAGACTCTTGCTAAACCCAGGCGTATCTGGACTACCCCAAATTCAAGGTTCTCTAGCCTTTATCCTGTACACAGGGGAGAATAGGAAGGAGGCGTAACGGATAAATTTGCCGAAACCCAGTCGATCGCCGGTAGGATGCGGATAGCGCAGCGTAACGCATCCTAGTTGGTAGCTGGTTTTTGGGCGATCGCCTACCCCTCACTCTGCACCTTTGTCGTCCTTCATCCCTCAGACCTGTCCTATGCTGACCTCCACGCAGGAATTGCTTGAAACAGCGTCCCGCAATATTTATGCGATCGGCGCCTTCAACGTCTATAACCTGGAGGGGGTAAAAGCTGTTGTGCAGGCCGCAGAGGCCGCCAATAGCCCTGCGATGCTTCAGATTCATCCCAGTGCTTTGAAGTATGGCGGTTCAGCCTTGATGGCACTTTGCTTGGAAGCGGCAGACAACGCCCCGGTGCCCATGTCGGTGCATCTCGACCACAGTACTTCATCCGATGCTATTCAAATGGCGCTGGCAGGTGGGTTGCGATCCATCATGGCAGATGGCTCGCCGTTCCCCTATGAGGAGAATCTGGAGTTCACCCGCGCTATGACAGAGCTTGCCCATGACTATGGAGCGGTGGTGGAAGCGGAGATTGGGCGCATCAGCGGCACAGAAGATGGGCTGACGATCGCCGAAAAGGAAGCCAAGATGACCGACCCCGACCAAGCGGTCGAGTTTGTGCAGGAAACGGGCGTCGATTCCCTGGCCGTGACCATTGGCAATGTCCATGGCAAATATCAAAGTGAACCCCGACTTGACTTCAATCGCCTAGAAACGATTCGCCGCCGCGTTAATATTCCCCTCGTGCTGCATGGGGCATCGGGCTTACCCGCCAGCATGATCAGCAAGTCTATTGAGCGGGGCGTCAGCAAGTTCAATGTCAACACCGAAGTACGGCAAGCCTACATGAACATTCTCAAGACGGGGGCGTGCAACCTGCCCGACTCCGATTTACTGGAATGCATGGATGATGTGATTGATGCTATGAAGCAGGTGATCATAGGCAAGTTTGATCTGTTCGGCTCCACAAACAAAGCCCATCTACACCAGTCGCCCTACCTGGCAACGATGCACTAGATATAGCCTTACGCATTAAGATTAGGACAGATCATTTTATGAAAGCCGCGCGACTTTCATAAAATGATCTGGTTTTACCTGAGCGCGTAGCGCTATATCTTGGCGTTGTAGCTGTAGCCCTCCCTGGCTGCACCAATTGACTCCGCTGTCATTCCTGCTTTCGCGGGAATTCAGAAAAGCTAAACTGAATGTCCGTAGGACTGGCTCTCAAGCCTCGGCGCCTCCGGCGAGAACGCCGTTGAGGAAAATATCGGCCATATCTTCTGCCATCTGCTGCATGTCTTTGGGTGAGGCATTGGCCGGCATAATGGTGTCTTGGCTGAAGCCCGCAATGGTGAACATGCCGAGGAAAACCTGGGCAACGGTGCGAGGATTCATCGGGCGATAGATGCCCCGATCCATCGCGGTTTGGAAAAAAGCTTCGGCGACATCGGTCATTTTGGAAATGACCTCGGTTTGAATGCGATCGCGCAAATCGGGATGAAATTGGGCTTCTAGGAAGCACACCCGCAGCATGTCAGAATTTTTGTGGAGGCTAAGCATGCGCTTTCGCATGACCTGGGCGATCGCCTTATAGCTACCCATTTCACTCAGCTCGGTTAGCAGGTCGGTGAGCAACTCGACCCAGCCTTCGGTGACGACTTCAACTAAAATCGCCTTCTTATTTTCAAAATGGCGAAAGAGTGTGCCCTCCGCAACCCCGGCTTTTGCGGCCAAATCATGGGTCGTTGTTCCATCAAACCCCCGATGAGCAAACAATTGCTGGGCGGCTTTTAGGATGCGCGTCCGTGTTTCTTGCTCGGTTGGGGGGGGACGATGATGTGTACGCATAGCTAAGCTCCCCTTACCATCATGCATTCCATCTTGTTTGACAAACGCTGACTGGCCAATGGTGGTTGCTGACGTCGGCTTTGCCAATTTTGCGGAACGTTAACCCACATTGTCGTCTAAGGGATTAAATAATCACGAAAACCGTTACAGTTCCTTACGTTCGCTAGAGGGCGATGTAGCGGTGTAGGAGGTGGTGGGATGGGGCGTAAAATGAGCGAGGCTTTCTTTCAGCAAGGTCTCTACCTGCTCAGCACCAAGGGGACGCGAGAAGTAGAAGCCCTGAGCATAGTCGCATTGGAGCGCATTAAGCTGCGCCTGTTGCTTGATAGTCTCGACCCCTTCTGCGATCACTTCAATCCCTAGATTCCAAGCCAGGGTCATGATGGTGCGGACAATCGCCACTTGCTCAGGATCGGTATCCAGCTTGTTGACGAAGGATCGATCCACTTTGAGGGTGTCGATCGGCAACCGATGCAAGTAGCTGAGGGACGAGTAGCCGGTGCCAAAGTCATCGATGGAGAGGCGCAAGTTCAAATCCTTTAGCCGATTGAGCAGCGAAACAGCGGTCTCGGCATTTTGCATCAGCATGGTTTCGGTAATCTCTAAGTTGATGGCTTCGGGCGGGATTGGGATGTCGGCAAGGAGCGATCGCATCTCCGCCACTAAGCCTTCGTCGAAGTGCTGCCCCGACAGATTGATATGAACGACTAGCGATTTGGCAATGTCATAGGTTGCGTGCCATTGCTCAAGTTGCTCGCAGGCGTGCCGAATAGCCCACCGTTCCAGGGGCACAATCAACTCCGTTTCTTCGGCAACTGGAATAAAATCCTTGGGTGGGATGCGGCCCCTCGTCGTATGCTGCCAGCGCATGAGCGTCTCGAAGCCCACCAGCCGAAAGTCGCGCAGGGAAATAATAGGCTGATATTCCAGAAAAAATTCTTGACGGTTGATGGCGCGGCGCAGATCATTTTCCAGTTGCAGCAGCGCAACAGCCTGTTGGTGCATTCCAGGATCAAAGATTTCGTAGCGCGCCCGCCCTTTGGCTTTGGCACGATACATGGCCGTGTCTGCATCCCGCAACAGGTCTTCGGCGGCGTAATACTGCTTGCCTCCCAGCGCCAATCCAATGCTGGAGGTAATGAACACTTCGTGGTTATCCAGATAAATCGGTTCTTCGAGGGTCGTCTGGATGCGTTCGGCAATGGTGAGGGCGGCGCTGGAGTCGCGGATACTTTCAAGCAACACCACAAATTCATCGCCCCCTAACCGTGCAACGGTGTCGCCAGGACGGATGCAGGTGGTGAGCCGCCGAGCGATCGCCATCAGCAACTTATCGCCCTGCATATGCCCCAGGCTATCGTTGATCACTTTGAAGCGATCGATATCCATAAATAGAACGGCATAGAGGTAGTCGGTGCCGCGGCGGGCAACTTCAATGGTGTGGATCAGCCGATCCATCAGCAAGGCCCGGTTGGGTAGGCCGGTCAACGCATCATGGAGCGCATCATGGAGTAGCTGCTCTTCAATTTGTTTGCGTTCTGTAATATCGGTCTGAGACCCGGCGAGGCGGTTGGCCTGCCCGCTTTCATCCTGCACGGCCAACCCTCGAGTTAGCACCCAGCGGTACTCCCCCGTCTTTGTTCGCATCCGATGCTCATGTTCAAGGTTTTTCGTCTCGCCGCTAATGTGTTGATTGATGGCGCGTTTGAAGGCATCTAAGTCATTGGCGTGAACGCAATCGAACCACATCTCAAGGGTGTTGGGCAATTCAGCATCCCCATAGCCAAGAATGGCCTTCCAGCGGGGAGAAAAGTAAACCTCTCCCGTTCTCAAATTCCAATCCCAAATGCCATCATTGGCGCCCTGCACCGCCAGTGCATAGCGTTCTTCGCTTTCCCGTAGGGCGGCTTCGTTGGTACGACGCTCGGTAATGTCTTGAAAGACAACGACCGTTCCCACCATCTTGTTGTTTTTGTAGATCGGAGTGCGGGTGTATTCAACCGAGAAGGCACTGCCATCTTTACGGCAGTAGGTATCGGTTTGGCTAGGAGAGAAAGCATCGGTCGTAAACAACGAGTCATCGATCGTAGAGGGTTGCGACGCCTTTGAAAGGAAGCGCCGGATCGATTGACCAATCAGTTCGGTCACATTCCAGCCCAACATCCGAGCGGCGGCGGGATTAATGAACGTGATCGTGGCATTGAGATCCAGCCCGTAAATGCCTTCCCCGGCCGAATTGAGAATCAGTTCGTTTTGATGGCGAAGCTGCTCAAGGGTGAGGCGTGCCTGCCGATGAATGGTGATGTCTCGTTGTAGCCCAATGAAGTGGCTGAGCTGGTGGGATGGATCGTAAATCGGATAGAGACCCAGATCGCTCCAGAAGATTTCGCCCTGTTTGCGGTAGTTGAGGAGGGTACAGGTTGTGGTTTCGCCAGCCCCCATTGCCCATTCCAAATGGGCAATGGTCTCCGAATCGGTCTCTTCGCCATAGATTAGGCTATGGGGCTGCCCATATAGCTCTTCGGCGGTATAGCCGCTCAATTGCTGGAAGGCCGCATTCGCGAAAATAATTGGGGTATTGGGCTGACTCGGATCCAAGATAAAAACGCCCGTCTGGAGATAGGCGATCGCCGTTTCCATCAGGGCTTGACTTTTTTCACTCTGGTGCAACTTCTGTTGAAGGTGTGATCGCTGTGCTACCCACCACACAAGATGCGTGAGCAGGCGGTCATCCAATTGGGTTTGAGGTAGGCAATCCACCGCGCCTAGGTTCAAGGCGGTTCGGGCAAAGGCACCATCATCGTCCAAGGGCAGCACTACCATGGGGTTCTCGCATCCCTGCTGCTGTGCTTCTTGCAAGAGGGTTAGCCCATCCTGCCAACGGGCGTCATGGACAATCAGATACAAATCGTAATCATGGGTCTGAATGTGCTGGTGAATGTGGGTTCGATTGGCATCTAGCTCGACCTCGCAGCTGATCGGAAGATGTTGCGTAAGTCTTTGGAGACGTACAAAAAGAGGGCTGTCCAGGCGGTCGGCAACCAAAATTCGAAGCTTGGTTTGATGACGCCTACTCGCTTCGAGATCCTCACTCACCTGATTTGTCTCCTTATTCGAGAACATTAAAACGGGAACATGTAAAACAGGACTATCAAAATGTATGGGCTAACCACTGGACTATTGATCAATCCGTGATTTAAGCTATTGCTTGCATTGATTGTGACGATAATCTTTTTGCGACAGTAATTTTTAGACAGTAATCCGAAGTTAGCAATTAGCTAGTCTAAAACTGAGAACTCCCTTGAAACAACCTGGAAATCCGGGGTTCTCACAGCAGCGGTTCAGTGAGAAGACGGATTGCTAATTGCGGTACAAAATGCATGAGTTTGGGCATCCACTCCCGTAATTGCCGTCCCGACCACGACACAGTGTGCTCTTAGATCAAGAGCTTTCCGCGCCATAGCCGGAGAGGCGATTCCACCCTCACAAATGATCGGATGTTTGAGGGTTTGGGTTAGCTCCTGCAATACTTCGAACCCAGGAGGAGCATGCTTTTGGGTCGCGGCTGTGTAGCCATAAAGGGTTGTACCAATAAAATCGGCGCCTGCCTCTGCTGCTGCGATCGCATTCTCTACCGTGTCGATGTCTGCCATGACGGGCTTTTGTAAATCGGTACGAATGCGAGCAATTAAGTCGGGTAAGGTGATGCCCCCAGGCCGTGGACGCGAGGTTGCATCAATGGCAATAATATCGGCTCCTGCCAGGGCAACCGCCTGCGCTTGCCGATATTGCGGAGTAATGTACACCTCTGAATCTGGGAATTGCCGCTTCCAAAGCCCAATAATTGGCACCGACACGTGGTGGCGAACGGCTTGGATGTGGGGTGGACTGTCGATGCGGACAGCAACCGCGCCCCGATCAACAGCGGCTTGGGCGATCGCAGCGATGATATGCGGATCATGCAAAGGCGAATCCGCGGGAGCTTGGCAAGACACGACCAGCCCTTTCCGCAAAAGCTCCACTAGATGCGCGATCACTATTTCCATATCTTAGCTAGTCCCTCGGATCTTACGGATATATTACTTTGCATAACTTCATCAAGATAGTATCTCTCCGCCACTTCTACTAACCTCATGAAATAATTAGAGCAGTGAATCAGAGCCGTGCAGTCGTTGTCCGCTATTTTGCCTATCGCTGCTGGTGACAGGATGCAGACAGGGTATGCGCACCGCTCTAAGACACCGAAGTTGCCTTTGGGTAACGGATGAATGCGGCGAGAGTGGATACAGATGAACGGGCGATCGCCTTGAGTGTCATCATGCTGAGATGCGCCCTCCAGGTTTCTCTGGTGTTTATGCATTACTGGATGAACGTCCTGGAGGCCTCCTCTAAACCCACTTCCCCTAATTTTTTATCCACCGTTGCCATCTCTTATCGTTTCATACGCTTTCATTAGACTGCTTTTCAATAGGAGACTATCTTGACTACCATTACTTCTCTCAAGACCACCCGTTCTGACGATATCTTTGCAGCGGCACAAAAGCTGATGCCCGGTGGTGTTAGCTCCCCCGTGCGTGCGTTTCGCTCCGTGGGTGGGCAGCCTATCGTCTTCGACCGGGTCAAGGGGGCCTATGCCTGGGATGTTGATGGCAATCAGTACATTGACTATGTCGGTACCTGGGGGCCTGCTATCTGCGGTCATGCTCACCCCGATGTGCTCCAGGCATTGCACGAGACCCTCGACAAAGGGACGAGTTTTGGTGCCCCCTGCCACCAGGAAAATGTGTTGGCTGAGATGGTAATCGATGCGGTTCCCAGCATTGAAATGGTGCGGTTCGTTAACTCCGGTACCGAAGCCTGTATGGCGGTGCTGCGGCTGATGCGAGCCTACACTCAGCGAGACAAGGTGATCAAATTTGAAGGATGCTATCACGGGCATGCGGATATGTTTCTTGTGAAAGCGGGGTCTGGTGTCGCGACCCTGGGTTTGCCCGATTCACCGGGAGTTCCCAAATCCACCACCGCCAACACCCTAACGGCGCCCTACAACGATTTGGAAGCCGTCAAAGCCCTGTTCGCGGAAAACCCGGGCGAGATTTCGGGGGTCATTCTAGAGCCGGTTGTGGGGAACTCTGGCTTTATCCAGCCCGATGCAGGCTTCTTGGCCGGTTTGCGCGAGATCACGAATGAACATGGCGCACTGCTCGTCTTTGATGAAGTGATGACCGGATTCCGCATTTCCTATGGCGGTGCCCAGGCAAAATTTGGTATCACGCCTGACCTCACCACCCTCGGCAAGGTTATTGGTGGCGGTCTGCCTGTCGGAGCCTATGGGGGCCGCAAGGAAATTATGGAAATGGTTGCGCCCGCTGGCCCCATGTACCAGGCAGGGACGCTCTCTGGTAATCCCCTCGCGATGACAGCGGGGATTAAAACCCTGGAGATTTTGCAACGCTCTGGCACCTATGAGTATCTGGAGCAAGTCACTAGCCGCCTGGCGCAGGGCATGTTGGATGTGGCCAAAGAAACAGGACATGCTGCCTCGGGCGCTTCCCTGAGTGCCATGTTTGGCTTCTTCTTCAACGAAGGCCCTGTTCATAACTACGAGGATGCCAAGAAGTCTGATCTGCAAAAGTTTGCTCGATTCCACCGGGGCATGCTGGAGCAAGGTGTCTATCTGGCTCCCTCCCAGTTTGAGGCAGGTTTCACTTCTCTGGCGCACACCGATGCGGACATCGATCGCACCCTCGAAGCCGCACGCACCGTCCTATCCAAAATCTAGTTCGATGAGAGGGGCATAACCTGCATATATTAGTAGGCAATTAGTAGGCACAGCCCACCATCGTATTTTCAAGATTGAAGCCGGGTTTTGCAAGGGCGATCGCCCTTGC
>JBCBSL010000131.1:0-13420 GCA_039819145.1 Cyanobacteria bacterium J06638_22 | reverse complement strand
CCCCTCTTGTGATTTTTAGATGTGATTGCGATCATGTATTCAAGTGACGATTTTCAGGAACTCCGACCCCTAGGTGACATCACCTGGGGTTTTTTATTTGTACGGTGTATAGAGCTGTCAAAATCGATACGATAGCTTTTATCCTTAAGTAGGCTTCGCGGGCGCTCAAGCTACAGATTTTTGTCGTCCGCGATCGCGGATTATGCGCCGCGACGTTAGTCGCTACGACGTTATCCCAAACTTCCCTGGTTGTATTTTTGCTTCAGTTCTTCGTCAACAAGCTCCGTCAACAAGGAACAAGCCCAATCCGCGCTCAGGATAGAGAAGGATAGAGAACATTTTTTGAAAGCGCGGCTAGAGCCGCGCTTTCAAAAAATAAGTGTTGGATTTTATTTAATCCACAATTCCTTAGGTACTACCTTGTTGTTCTGGCAACACTTCTTCGAGCACTAAGGCCAGTTCCTGCCGCAACCGTCCCGCGCGGACGAGTTCGGCGTAGGTTTGCGCTTCGATCGCCACTAGTTCTTGCCGGAGCTGTTCGCGGATGAAGTCGATGATGTTGGGATTCTCAGCTTTGAGCTTGTCAATGTCGGTTTGGATTTGTTCGATTTCACCGCGCACTAGTGCTTTTTGATAGCGGTAATATTCATCGCTGATATCGGGACGCTGATCCGCTTCCAAATGCTCAAACACGCGATCGAGAGCGGCTTGTCGGGCAGCCAGTTCCAGGTAGCGTTGGCGCAGGGGTTGGTCGCCCAGTAGCTTGAGCGATCGCAACAGCGGTGCAATGGTGACGCCCTGCACCAGGAGAGTGAACAGCACAGCGCCAAACACAGTCGCAATAATTTGCTCTCGGGCTGGCAGGCTTTCGGGCAAACTGAGTGCCAGCGCAATGGTGACAGTGCCGCGAACGCCGCCCCACCACAGCACGGTCTGTTCCCGAATCGGCATATCGTTGGTTTCTGTGAACAGGTTGGAGAGGCTGCATAAGCCAAAGACGGCGATCGCCCGCGTAAGCAGCATTCCCAGCACCGTCCAGCCAATCAAATCCAGATTCTCAAGCAAGCCTTGAAACTGCACCTGGTCTCCCACCAACAGAAATAGGATGGAGTTGATGAAAAATGCTAAAAAGTCCCAGAATTCCGACACCACCAAACGGGTGCGGGGATTCATCCCAATCCGTGACCCATAGTTGCCGAGAATTAGACCAGCGGTGACAACACCGATGACGCCAGAACCGCCCAGGTCTTCCGTCAGCAAATAGGTGGCGTAGGTAGCTACCAGGGTGAGCGATTGTTCCACCAGCGGCAGGTCGAAGCGCTGGGTCAGAAATGAAATGCCAAAGCCAATCACCCCACCAACAGCGATACCGATGCTGACGACGGCAAACAATTCAATCAAAATGGCATTTGCGCTGAGGTCGGCTTGACCCACGGCTAAGCCAACCAACAGGCCAAAGGCAACGACGGCCATGCCATCGTTGAACAAGCTTTCGCCCTCCGTAGTCGTCGAGAGCCGCCCTGCAATGCCGAGTTCGCGAAACAATGCGGTCACAGAGACCGGATCCGTTGCTGAAAGGCTGGCTCCAATCAGTAGCGCTGTAGGCAGAGCCAAGCCAGCAATATAATTCAGCCCTAGGGCGATGCCGAGGACAGAAATGACGACCCCAAAGATGGCGAGGAGGGTAATCCGCAGTCCATTCCGACGCAATTCCTTCCACTCGATGTTCCAGGATGCCTCGAACAGCAGCGGCGGCAGGAAAATGAGCAGAATCAAACCCGGGGAAAGATTGACTAGACGAATATCGACGAATGCCAACGCTAAACCGACTAGAACCAGTACCAGAGTGTAGGGCAACTGCCGAACCCGTCCAAGCATCTGGGGTAAGGCGGCTACACTCAGTGCCACCGCTAATACGAGTAGAAACCGTTTTAGATTTTCCTCAATGATGAGTTCTGCTGTAGCCGATTCCAACGCCATGCAACTTTTTTCTCCTATATGCTTTCCACCCACCAAATGTATAGCGCTACGGGCTGAAGTAAAACCCATAATTTTACGGAGGGCTATTGTCGATGCTTATCTGTTTGGAATGGGCGATCGCCCATGAGTAAAAGCCCTAACGAGAGTCCCAAGTTGTCCTTTGCTTCAGGTATCGTCACAAGAAAAACGTTCTGCTTTGGGATTTGTTTGGTTTAATGGCGGAAACACGGTGACACATCTCCACAAAACCTATGGCTGCTATCATTCCATTTCTGATTACTGTCCTCATTTTCACGCTGAGCCTGATTATTATCTCCAAACTACCGCTCGGCGTTGAAATTGACAGCTTTAGCAAAGCCCTTATTTCTGGATTGGTTCTAGGCTTACTCAATGCGCTGATTCGCCCAGTTTTGGGACCGATCTTTGGCGCAACCGTGATCAATATTCTGACCCTGGGGCTCGCTTCTCTCTTGCTCAATGCCCTGATTTTCGGGGTGGCTGCTCAGTTAGTTCAAGGTTTCCGTCTGCGCTGGGGCATCATCAGCGCGCTGCTCGGTGCCTTGGCTCTCAGCATCATCTATGGCATTTTGGATCGCATCTTCACAATATTTGGATTTGTCAGCGTCGGTTAGATCCCGCTCAGATCAAGCAAAATCAGCGGCATTGCTGAGAAGCTGTATGAATTGAAATTGACGTTTCAATTCATACAGCTTCTCTTTACATACATAGAACCCTCCATGCCGAACCAGCAGACTAAAAATTGAGGTAACGACGGGCACAACAGCGATCGCAGGAGTAGCGACGGGTGCGCTGTAAGCCTTTGCTGCGACAATTCAAAAGCCACCTAAAATGGGAGATATCTTCACATCATCCCTGGCTATGACTGCACATTCGACCGCTACCCCTGACCTCAAACACCTGGCTCAAGCAACCCGCGAAGCGGCTCGCCAACTGGCTGTTCTGACCACAGATAAGCGCAACCAAGCCTTGGAGGCGATCGCCCAAGCACTTGAAACCGCGACCCCAGACATCTTGGCCGCTAACGCTGAAGACTGTCGTGTTGCCGAGGTAGAAGGGCTGGCCAAGCCGCTCTATGGACGCCTCAAACTCACGGAGAGTAAGCTCCAGAGCGTCATTACCGGGGTGCGCGATCTGGTGCGCTTGCCAGATCCCGTCGGTGAAGTGCAAATCCATCGTGAACTGGATACCGACCTGGTAATGAAGCGCATCACCTGTCCACTGGGGGTTTTAGGGGTCATCTTCGAGTCGCGCCCCGATGCTCTGGTGCAGATCGCGACCCTGGCCATCAAGTCGGGGAATGGCGTTATTTTGAAAGGCGGACGAGAAGCAGTACGCTCCTGCGAAGCCCTCACCCGTGCTATTCATACTGCGCTAGAGCAGGTAGGCATCGATTCATCAGTGGTGCGTTTGCTCACAACACGGGAGGAAACCCTGGCGTTGCTGCAACTTGAAAACGAAGTGGATCTGATTATTCCGCGCGGTTCCAATGTGTTTGTGCGGTTTGTGCAGCAAAACACGACCATTCCCGTCCTGGGTCATGCGGATGGGATCTGTCACCTTTATGTAGACGAAGCCGCCGATGTGCAGAAAGCGATCGCCCTCTCCGTTGATGCCAAAATCAGCTATCCCTCTGCCTGCAACACCATCGAGACTTTGCTAGTCCATGAGGCGATCGCGCCGACGCTACTGCCTCAACTAGCTGAAGCTCTCCAGACCCATGCGGTCGAGCTGCGTGGCGATGCGCCGACCCAAGCCCTGCTGGCACAGCAAGGCCTAACCATCCAACAAGCCACCGAAGAAGACTGGAAAACCGAGTATAGCGACCTGATCCTCTCCATCAAACAGGTCGCATCGCTGGCAGAGGCGATCGCCCACATCAACACCTATGGGTCGCGCCATACCGATGCGATCGTCACCGAAAATGACCAAACCGCCCTCGACTTCATGAACCGCGTCGATGCCGCTGGCGTTTTCCATAACTGCTCCACACGCTTTGCCGATGGCTTCCGCTATGGCTTTGGTGCAGAAGTCGGCATCAGCACTCAAAAAATGCCACCCCGCGGTCCCGTCGGGTTAGAAGGGCTTGTCACCTACAAATACTGGGTGGCGGGCGATGGCGCTATCTCTGCAACCTACACGGGGCCAAATGCTCGTTCCTTTAGTCACCGCGATCTGAAGTAATATCAAATCCTGTTGAAGAACCCAACTATCGTTTGCGCCCGCTGCAGTGCAGCGGGCGCAAACGATAGTTGGGTTTTACAGCTGTTTAACCGGATTTGATATAAGGGATAATGAGTGACGGCTTCACCCATCAACTCTGTTCCCCCTCAACCCCCATGCCTGATTCGCTACATATCACTGGCATTCGTGCCTATGGCTACACCGGACTGCTTCCTGAAGAGCAGGTGCTGGGACAGTGGTACACGGTGGAGCTGCGGGTTTGGTTGGATATTTCTGCGGCAGCGGCGAATGACGACATTGCCCAGACCTACGATTATCGGGCAGCCTCGAAGGATATTCAAGACATTATCCAGACTCAGCGGTTTAAGCTGATCGAGCGACTGACCGAGGCGATCGCCCAACGCATCCTGGAGTCGGAGATGGTAGAACAGGTACAAGTCCAACTCACGAAGGTGAGTCCGCCAATCCCTGGCTTTACAGGCAGCGTTACGGTGGATATCACGCGTCGTCGCGACGCGATGCCTTGAAGGGGCTAGCGCTGATTCATATAGAGAAAGGCTTCGACCTCGACCAGGCTGGGTTGAGCGGCGATCGCCCCCGCACGCATCGTGGTCAGGGCACCCACGGCGCTGGCAAAGGTCACCGCCTGTTTCGCCTGATCGGCGTCTTGTAGAAAACCTGTGCCCTTGACACAGAGCTGATGGAGAAAGCCCGCCACAAAGGCATCTCCGGCTCCTGTGGTATCTTCCACATCAACCGAAAACGCAGGAACCGTACCCGTATTGCCCCCTAGAGAATAGGTACAGCCACGCTCCCCATCCGTAATTAGCACCCCAAGCAAGTGAGACTGCTGACTGTGGATTGCAGCCGGGTCTTTGGTATCGAACAGCCATTCGGCCTCTTCCGCCGACAGCTTAAGCACATGCACCCCCGGCAACAATTCCAGGATGATACCCTTGGCCTGCTCCGGCTCATCCCAAAACATAGGTCGCCAGTTCACGTCCATCAGCACTTGCGTGCTATCGGATTTTGCCAGCTCAAATGCTCGCCGCACCGCTGCGGCACTGTCGGGATAAGCCAGTTCCAGAGTTCCAACGACCAGAAATTTTGCGGGGTCAAATAATTCGATGGGCAGTTGGGCGGCCTGGAGAAACGCATCGGCAAATTCGCTGGCCTTGAACTCGCCAAACCCTGCAAATTCGCGATCGCCCTCTGCTGACCGCACAACAAATACTTCGCGGGTTGGAGCCGTTGGGTGACGCTGAATTCCTCGCTCCTCAACTCCCACCTCGTTGAGCAGGTTGACCAACGTGTTGCCCGTATCATCCGATCCAACACAGCCAACAAACGCCACCGGTGTGCCCAGTTTCACCAGACAACAGGCAACATTCGCGGGCGCTCCCCCTGGGTAATCCGTCCAGGAAACGACCTGCTCCAGCGGCTTGCCAGCTTGGTCTGCCAACTTGTCGAACAATACTTCTCCGAGACAAATGACCTGGGAATCGGGCACTGCGCCTTCCTTTTTCGATAATGACTGCATAAATCTAGCAAATGAACGGACTGTTGCAGCGTTAAATCCGCTTTGCATCCTTACATACTGTCGAGCAACGACGTCAACTTGCCAAACATTCTATTAAATCCCACCACCTCTGCTCTACTTTTGGCAAGGCCTGAGGATCAGACTTTTCTATCAAAGGCATCGGCTTGCGATGCGCCACAACGTCGCAGGGGAGGAACTATAATCCTTCAGCATGAATGAACACAGCGTATGGCGCATTTCCTTGGCTCACAAGATTGCCCCTGCCTTCACGGCTAATCCCAACGTTGAAGCCTGTTTTGTCTTTGGCTCAGCGGCATTAGGTATATCAGATCCATATTCTGACCTTGAGTTGGGGTTTATCTGGTCGCACCTGCCAAATCCAGAAGACTTGCAAGCCACGGCACAAAGCGTCGGTGTTGATGGATGGGAAATAGAGCCGTATGGCGAAGCCCAACAGGCCTGGTTGGAGCAGTTTTATCTATACGACATGAAAGTCGAGGCTGGGCATTGGGCGAGGGAGACGATAGATGTCATTGTGATCGATGTTGTTGAGCATCATGACGTGTCGCAAGCTGGGCTTTTGTTTGAAAAGCAGGCGATCGCCTCGCATCTGCAACGAGCCGTTATTCTCTACGGCGAAGAGGTTATCCAACCTTGGCAGCGTCAACTCTCCCAGTATCCCGAGGAGCTTGCCGTTGCAATGGTTCAAAAACATCTAAAATTCCGACCGTTCCATGGTCAAGAAATACTGAGCGATCGCCTTGAGATTCCAATGTTGTATGAAAATAACTGCGCCATTGTGCGATGGCTCCTCAACCTGTTATTTGGGCTAAATCGCATCTATCATCCCGGCTTTAAGTGGACGCGTTTCTTCGTGGAAGAAATGCATATTAAGCCGCATAACTTTTTTGAGCGATTGGAACAGATTTTTCAATCAGATGCCGTGAGCGGCACTACTGAGTTACGGAACCTTTGTGAGGAAACCTTCGATCTGGTAGAGCAATACTTGCCGAACGTTGACCTCAAACAACAGCGTGCAACCTTCAGTCGGCTGTACCCAATGTGGGAGTTGCCCAAAAGTGACTAAGTTCAGATATAGCGGTGTGCAACCGCATCAAGCACAGAAATGGTTGTGTGTGGGCGCGGCGCGCCCACACACAACCGTACTTAACTCATACGCATAGCGCTATAACTCGGGCAACAGCGCGACTACCGGGAGGGTTCTTGCAGTTGCGTGGCGACCCGCTCCCCAAACTCTGGGTCTGTATTGGCCAAACCCAAGAGCTGGAGGTATTCCTGCAAGGTCAACCCCGAGTCTTGAATGATGGCAAAGGCTTCGGCTTCCAACTCTTGCTGCAAACGCATGGACTCGAGTTGGGTTTCTGCTGCCTGCAAGTCCCCTTCACGCTCGTCCATGAGTGCCAGCACTTGGAGGTAAGCACGCACAAATTGACTGACTTTTTCTGTGGAAATATCTTCGGTTGCGGGGTTGGTGGGTGGCGGTGTTGAAACCGAATCCTCGGATGCTGTTGGTGTTTCGTCGCTCGCAGCAAATGCCGGAGCAATTAAACCCAGGCCAAATGCAAGAAGTCCCCAGCAGAGGGAAACGCAGAGAAGTAGGGCGATCGCCCGTCCCCACCCCTGCATCCAGCCTTGTTTTACCGACTCGATTACCCACTTCATGCTTCAAGCCTCAATCATGCCGCTCGTTGTCGGTGCGATCGCACCCTCTATGTCCCTTCACCAACGCCGTGTTCCCTGAATCAGCGCAAACACCCCCAAACCAATCGTGACCAGGAGCAAGATCCAAATCACACCGCCGGGGAAAAAGGTGAGCAGTCCAAATCCACGCAATCCCCAGACAACGGCCAAAATTCCAAGCGACACCCAAAAGAGTCGTGCTTCAATTTTCATGGTTGTTTGCCCAGCCATACGTTACAGCAATTGTTGCTCGAATCAGCCATAGTTCCTTGTCCGGAATACAGCTCTACCTATGGTCTTCCATAAAAGATATGCGTTTTCAGCAATTAATCCGCTGCAAAAAAATAACGCAGAGGAGGTCAATCAGTGGAACACAGTGAAAGCTTTGCCGGAGGTTGGGGTCAACATACAGTTTTAGCTTCAGGTTGGACGCAGGTGGCCAATAACTGCCTTACCTGACTGAAGGGAGCTACCTCAGTTCCAAGAGATTCAGGAAACTAGGTGAATCCGTCGTCGCTCATGCTTCACTGCGGTGCTGAGGGCTAGCGAGACGTGCGAATACCAGCCAGAATGCCCGCCCCGATCGCCAACATCACCAGAGCCCAGATGGCTTCGCGGGGAATTTCTTGCAACCAGCCAAAGGCCTGAAACAGCAACAACAGCGACATCATCACCAGCAAGATTCCAGTGACATAGAGAAAGATAGTAATCGCCAGATTGGGTTTCTGCCCCACAATGTCTGCTCCATCAACGTCGGACATCCACGCCAATTGCGCATGTCCTTGCAATCCTACCAAATTAGACCTGATGCATTTTGCTGATTTTGTAGGCGCAATACACCAACAAACTTTCACGCATCTCGCCAAGATTGCCCATGCCTTTGCAATCCTACCAAATGTCAAATGTCATGGTTTGATTGTTCTTGCACATCCTGACATCACGGCAGGAGGAGATCGCCGTCAATCCATTGGAGGATAGGGCATTCAGTGCTAGTGACTCGATCGATGATGATGCGTTCTCTCCGTATTTCCTTGGAGGGATTTCAAGGCGGCGTCACGCAATCTTGTCGCAACCTTCATGGAAAAGCGTAATTTTCGGAGCCATTTGAGGCATATTGGGACAGACCGAAGCTGCGATCGCGCGGCTTAGTGCTTCAGAGGAATCAGCATGGTATCTGGAATCGCATCACAGACTGCTTACCCCTCAGATCGTTCTCGCTCCACTTCTTATTCTGCTCTTGATGATTTGTCGCTGGGCGATCGCCAGCAACTTCAACGGGGCGAAATCCTATTAGAAACTCGCAGCCACACCGACTGGGGTGCTGGGGTGACTGCTCGCATGTATTTGCCAACCGAACGAGCGGAAATTTGGCAGGCGTTGACTTGCTACTCTCGCTGGGTGGCATTTTTCCCAGACCTTACCCATAGCGAAGTGGTCGAAGACAACGGCCATCGTTGGAAGCGGTTGCACCAATCGGCCAGCAAAAATTTTGTGCTGTTTCAGATCAATGTTTCGATTTACCTCAAGGTGTTTGAAACGGCTTTGAATGATTATCACCTCATCCGATTTCGCATGGAAGAAGGTAACTTTCGCGACTTTTCGGCAGACCTGCATCTGGAAGACTGGAACGGTGGCACGGTGCTTACCTATTCTGTTCAGGCCACGCCGACTGTACCGATCCCGTCAATGTTTATCCAGCAAGCTATTCGCCTCGATTTGCCCGCCAATCTGAAACAGATGCGGCGATGTTTGACCCAGGCTTCGGCGATCGCATAAGCGCGTTTTAGAGGGCTGGAAACCTCTTGTCTATCGTTGCTGTCGTTGTTTTGCTCGTGCATTGTTCTGCTCGTGCATTATTTTGCTCGTACATTCTTTGCAGTTTTAGACAGGTTAAGAGGTTTGCCCTATGCGTTCTTTTCTGGCAGTACTGGTGGCATTTGGAAGCTTGAGTTTGACTCCAGCACTGGCGGCAACATCCCCCTCTTCTGTGACTCCATCCGGGTCTGGCACGGAGCTAGCCCAGGATGATAGTGTAGAGCGGCTCAATGAAATGTTTTCTGACGAAATCCAGGAAACCGTTGCAGCCTGCTGGGAACAGGAAAAGGTAGATTTGTCGAGGGGAGCCAGCCCTGAAGGTTGGGTCGTTTGCGGCGATGGCAGCGTGATGGAAGGGATCAGCTATGAAGACTACATGGAAACTGTTGGGGATGTGATGGTTGCCAGTACTCTGACGGGTATGCGAGTGGCTGTCGATGACGATCCTCGCCTCACACCGGATATGCTAGCCGTCTTTGCGCTCACCGCTGAAGGCCAGCAGATGATGCAAAGCATCGTGCAATCTGCCATTTTGCAGAGCGGACTGCAAATGCCCGACCGCCCTGAATCAACTCAGATTCTTTCCGATCGGGTCGCCACTGGGTTACTCACCAATTTGAGTGATCCGACGCGCTTAGGCAATTTGCTAGGGCCGATGGATCAATACTCCCAGGTCGTGGATGAATTCTGTACGGCTCCTGGAATGTCGGTCGATAACGCCTTGCAAGCGTTTCCCCAGCATGATTCGGTTCAACTTTATTCGGTTTGTATCCACGAGTCAGGATTAGCCGATACCTTGATGTAGAGAAACGCTATCGGATTGATACAGAATACGTTGCCTCTAGTGGCTGTGCCCTTTGACTGCGCTCAGGGCACAGCACACAGGATACAGTGCTCACGGGGCACAACGGCTAGCTGAGCGCAGCCGAAGCTAGTGGGTATCCCTTCTTGCTTGAGCAATTGCCTTCTTCCGATTTCAACCGCCAGAGTTTCTGAGGCAATTCGCATTGAGCAACTGGTATTGGGGCAACTCAAGGACGGTGCAGGCATCCAGCGCGGACTGGATAGCCGTGGGTTGTCCAACGTCAAGGTGAGCGATCGCCTCCTTCACCGTGACCTGAAAGGAGCTGTGAAACAGCCAGTCCTGCTGTGGCAAGTAATCGGGTTCAAAGGCGGCTGCATCCAGCAACCAAAAATCAATGCCATAGCGATCGATGACCTGGCGCAGTATCGTCGGGTCATTGGTGTATTGCGCCCGAACCAAATCCTCGGCACGGCGGCTGATCTCGGCGTAATAACCTCGGTGGTGGGGCAGTGCAAACTCACGTCCGACCAAGAGCGATCGCTCTGCAAACGAGGGGATGTTATTGGCATCCGGGGCAAGAGACGCAACCAAGGTGTCCTTCGGCTGGGCGGCAAGATAGGTGTAGACCTGCGGCGCATCCCCTTCCACCCAATTTTGAAACGCCCAGGCAATGCGAGGCATGGCAGGCACCAATACCAACGTGAGCAGCAGGGCGATCGCCCCTGCCACATAGCCTTTGGCACGAAGAGAGAGCGTGCCGCGTTGTCGTTGCTGGATCAGCCAGTGCCAGCCCCGTTCCAGTAGCAGTGTTAGAACAATCGCCGTCGCTAGAGGCAGGATAATCCGCCAGGTGTGGTAAGTGTAGCGATTGGGGAAATGCAGCCGCAGCAGCGCCAAATGCGCCAGTAGAAACAGCCCCAAGGATGCAACCAGCAATTCGGTGAACAGACGTCGGCTGGGTTGGAGGCGATCGCCCCAGGGAAAGCGGCGGGCAGGTAAAAAGGGAAACGCCAAACCCAGCAGCACCACTGTTGGGAAATAGGGCAAGCTCAATCCCGCCGATCCTTTGAACAAGGTGCGCCAGGTGGGGGGAGCGAAATACTGATTGCGGCCACCGAAACCATATTCCGGCATCGCCCGCATTTGTTCAGCGCTGATGATGGGGCCGTAGTCGGACAGTCCACCCAGGAGGAAGGGAAGCAGTACGATCACCGCCACAATCAATCCACCGATAGCAAACCAATAGTCAGCCGAATGTTTGGAGAAACGCAGGGAGAAACCGCGAAGGTGCACCAGCCTCAGCCATAGCGCTCCCACTGCCAGCAAAATCAACGGCGGGAAGAACAGTCCCAGCAGGGCGATCGCCCCTAAACAGGGCAGCAGCGATCCAGCTGTCCAGAAATCCAGGAAGACCATAAAGCAGGGATAGAAGAAGGCGCGGGGTGAGGCCGAGCTGAGGTCATCGTTGAGCCAGAGTTGCTGGTTGAATAGCAGCACGGCTAGAAACGCTGTCGCCTGGACGGGAAATAACCGTAATGTCAGCCGATAGAGCGAGAGACTGGCAATAAAGGCGATCGCAACGGGCAGCAGCTTTGCCGCCAGCAATGGCTCAATTCCCACCGTTGCCATCGCTCGGTAGACCGCCCGCACCCCCAGCGGCGACGCCGATTGGAAGTAGTCCATAATCCAATCGCCGGGAAACAGCTCGGGATCAGCCCAGCGTTTCATCCAGACAATATGCTGGCGGGTATCATCCTGGATGACAAAGGGGCGGAGGGCAAACACCAGCATCATGCCACCGTAGACCAGAGGAATGGCAAGACTGGCCAGCCCCCAGAGGCGATGGTGGGCGATCGCCCCAAACCTCGCTTCCGGCAGACTCGACTCAACCTTGCTACTCGGCATCGGCTATTGACATCGGCTAATCAGCATCAACATCAGGCGTCTGGCGACACATTCTGAGCAGTGGCTGCTACTTCTTCGGGGTTCAACGCCTGCTCGCGTTTTACTTTAGCAACCAACTGATCAAAATAGCGATTTAACGCTGGAGCCAACACACTATGAAAGCGGTTCAGCACCCGCATCTCCGTGCCAGGTGTAATGGCAAAGCGGTTTTGGGCAATGCCCGTCACAATTGCGGTGGCCACGCCATCGGCACTCCAAGTGTCAGCGGTGGCGGTAATGGCTTTGGTCTCAGCGGGTTTTGTTTTGTTTTCCTCGGCCAGTTGGGGCGTGTCTGTGTCGGGGGGATAAACGATAGAGACCCCGATGCCACTCGGTTTTAATTCTCCCCGCAAAGCTTCAGCCAGCCCCCGCAGGGCAAACTTACTGGGGCTGTAGGGGGTGTAGCCATAGAGCCCCACCAGTCCGGCACCGGATGATACCAAGGCCAGGTGACCGTGACCCGCCTCCAGCATGGCAGGTAGAACCGCACGGATGGCGTACAGGGTGCCAAAATAATTCACGGCCATTGTCCGCTCGAAGATATCGATGGGCAAGTCCGAAAAGTAGCCAGGGTGAGCAATTCCAGCCGAAGTAACGAGCAGGCTAGGGGCACCGAGGGTGGCGATCGCTCCCGCAATGGCGGCTTCGAGTTGGGGGCGATCGCTCACATCAGATGCCACAACCTCAATCCGCTGCTCCGGCTGGCTGGCCACCGCTAACTCTGCGCGAGCGGCGTCCAACTTTGCCAGATCTCGCGCCAGCAGGGTTACATTCATTCCCCGCTCCAGCAATTGCCGCGCCGTGGCTTTCCCGATGCCACTAGACCCTCCGGTCACCAAAGCATGGGAACCGGGAGCCAGAACCTCGGCACTGGCCTTGCTCGTCGGTTTTGCCATGGCTACACTCCTGCCCGTCGTTCCATTTCCTGCTTCAGTGCGTTCAGTGTATCCCGTAGATTGTTGCGATACACGTTGAAAAATAAGCCGCGATCTTCATCCCCCGGATCGACCGCAACCTGATGGGTAATCATCACCTGTCCTGCGGCTTCGTCCAGGACATCGATTTGCCAGCTCCCTTCGACCGACTCCGCATCTCCTTCAACCATTTGAAAGTCAATCCGTTGAGGGTAGGTTTCGTTGGTGGCAATCCGAATGCGGGAGCGGCGGCGAATAAAGGCAACCTGTACCTCATTCACCTGCTCAAAAATGGTCTGATTGTCTTCGCGCACCAACAACCGACTGGAGGTTACCCCTGGCAAGAAATTCTCAAAGTTCTCATAATCTATCAGCACTTCCCAAGCCATTTCAGCGGATACATCCACGATGACCTGACCAACAAAGTTGCCTTCCGTTCCCGACACAACCGCTTGACCGGATTGCAGCATCTCTCGATTGGTCGGAGCCTGGGCCACATCCTGGGGTGGAGTCTGGGCA
>JBCBSL010000130.1:0-13510 GCA_039819145.1 Cyanobacteria bacterium J06638_22 | reverse complement strand
CTGAGCTTGTCGAAGCCTGTTCACCCTTCGACAGGCTCAGGGCGAACGGCAAATTTTCCAAAATGAGAATTGCTGCCATTCCAATCGTTTTGTTGCCCTTCAATCGTTTTGCCCTTCATAGGACGCTCAGTCGCGAAATTTGTTCCACCAATGTCGCAATATCAAAATCTGGTCTTCTAGCCACGCCATCCCTTTGTCGAGCCATTCCAACACATGCTCCAGGGGGTGTTTGACATATTCCACAAGCTGAGCACTTGTCTCCACGTAGGGCTCCATCGCCGTCGAATTCGATAGCCCCGATGGTGATTGCGTCTCCAGCGCATTGGAGGAACGCTGCTCTATCTCACTGGAGGCCGCCGCATGGACAGTCTGATCCGGGGATGCAGGGGCGATCGCCACCACTGGGTCATCAGACGACACATCAGCAGGAATAGGACGGAGCGCTGTCTCAGTTCCCAGAGCAGCTAGCTGCGATCGCATCGTGCCCTGCGCCAGTTGATACAACTGTGGCACTCCGGTCAAGGGCGTTGGGTCAGCAATAGTCTTCAGCCCATCCCAATCAAGCACCGCCTGTTCATGTCCCGCTGGCACATTTTGTCTCGGATTCGAGTAAACGATGAGGGCTGTCTCTTGAAACAGATTGGTGGCCAGAGCAATCTCGCTTTGCTGCTCCCACTGCATCAGGCGATAGAACCACCGCACTGGTGGTAACATACGCGGACTGGGGCGCAGCGGCGGCAGGGGCAGCACGGGTTGCGCTTCGGCAAGCGTTCGTTGGCGATCGCGCCAAAACTGGGCCAACTCCATGACGATGCGCTGACGTAGCATCTGCTGCTGCGCGTCTGTCAGCACATCCAGGATGTGATTGTGATCGGCGACCAGCACCAAGTGCCCCGTCTCCCGATCAGATGCGATGCCTTGCAAGGCCACTGGGGCGAGACTAGAAGGCGGCTCTTCTTTAACTAAAGCATTAGAACCAGAGAGGGTTGTGATCGCTGCTCCCGATGGCAGAGCAATCCCCAACGCCTCTACCGCTTGTAGGGTGTGCTGAATCGGGGTTGAGGCATTGAGCGCTGGGGTCGGCGGGGGTGTTTCCAAACCCACAGCGCGCCGCAGGATATTCCCCGCCTGCTTCAAGCGCTGGGGAGCCTGAGCCAACTGCCGCCCCACTAACCGCAGCGTCTGGAAGCCAGCATAAATTGGGTAGAGCAAAATCTGGGTGGCCCAAATCAGCGACATGCGGCTATAGCGCCATCCGCGACCCATCCGATCGCCCCATTGCAGGCGTTGTCGATTGATTTCGCTAAAAACGCGACTTTGGAAGCGACCCGAAGATGGCATGGTAAGGTTCAATACGCAGCGGGGGAAACGGGTTTGCGGTGATGCGATCGCCCGAAGCCAGAACACCCCTTTCCCAACTTTCATCTTAGAGGATTGCTGGAGCGGATCGATGGTTCAGTCTACCGGGGTTGAGAAGCAGGGGGCGGTGAGCCAAAACGCTGGTCTGGAGGGGGCGATCGCCCGTCTACGGCAGCTTACTCAGCTCGATGTTCAGGAGCGTTGGCACGGTCATTTTGGCGATCTGCCGACGGAGGTCGCCACCCACCCCGCTAGCTGGGAACCCTGGCCAGAAATGCCTCTTACCCCCCGCCACCATATCGCCTGGGACAAGGGCGAGCATGTCCTATGGCTGGGGCAATCCCTAACGATCCCCGAAGCCCTAGCCGAGTATCCTCTCAAAGACTTGACCCTGCGGCTGGCGCTGACCTGGTGGGCGGTTTCGGCAGAGATTTTTGTGGATGGGGTGCGGGTGCAGGAAGGCGACCTGTTCGACTGTCGGGCACGAATTCTGCTGCGGGAAGCGGCGCAACCAAGTGAGGCGATCGCCCTGGCCATTCGCTTGGTTAGCCCAGGGCACGATGATGGCGCTCTGGTCGCCTCGACCTGTCTCTACGAAATCCCAGATTACGCAACGCAGCCCTGCCCCGAACCGGGGTTCATTGCCGATGAACTCACCGTGCTGCAAACCTATTGCCAAACGCTTGCTCCCGAGCGCCTACCGGAGCTAGCGGCGGCTGTGGAAGAACTGGATTGGTCGCAGGTGGGCGATCGCACTCAATTTGATGCCGAGGCGATGGCGCTGCGCGATCGCCTGCTTCCCTTCAGCCCCTGGATTAAGCAACGACAAATTTCCCTACTCGGCCATGCGCACCTCGACCTAGCGTGGCTATGGCCTGTGAGCGAAACCTGGGATGTCGCCCAGCGTACCTTTACCTCGGTGCTGCACCTCCAAGCGGAATTCCCCGAACTCATCTTCACCCACTCCACTCCTGCCCTCTACGCCTGGATTGAAGAACATTGTCCCGACCTGTTTGCCGCCATCCAGCAGCAGGTCGATGCAGGGCGCTGGGAAGTAGCCGCTGGACTTTGGGTGGAGCCGGAGCTGAACATCATCAGTGCCGAGTCCATTGTGCGGCAGGTGTTGTATGGGCAGCGCTATGTGCAGGAGCGGTTTGGAAAGGTCAGTGCGATCGCCTGGTTGCCCGACAGCTTTGGATTTTGCTGGCAACTGCCGCAAATTCTGCAAAATGGCTCCATCCGCTACTTCGTCACCCAAAAATTACTGTGGAACGACACCAATACCTTTCCCCATGCCTGGTTTCGTTGGCAGTCTCCCTGCATTGATGCCCCCCCGCTCCATAGCCTTCACTCTGCCCCCATTGGCGAAGAGGTAGACCCACTGAAAATGGCGCACTACGCCGCTCAGTGGGAAAGCCAAACCGACCATACCGAAGCCCTCTGGCTGATTGGGGTTGGGGATCATGGCGGTGGGCCCAGCCGGGATATGCTGCATCTGGCGCGGCGCTGGCAGCAATCCCCTTTCTTCCCCAACATTGCTTTTTCCACCGCCGAAGCGTTTCTCGATCGCCTCCAGGCCAATCCATCCCCCCAACCCATACCCACCTGGAGCGATGAACTCTACCTGGAACTCCATCGCGGCTGCTACACCACCCATGCCGATCAAAAAGCGTGGAATCACCACTGCGAAATCGCCCTTTACGAAGCGGAGCTATGGTCGGCGATCGCCACTCAACTCAACCCAAATCGCCCTTATCCCCAGAAACTGCTTGAAACCGCTTGGAAAACTGCCCTCTTCAACCAATTCCACGATATTTTGCCCGGTTCCGCCATTCCTGAGGTATTCGAGGATGCCAACCCCGAATGGCAAGCTGCCGCCGCGATCGCAGATAACCTACGGACAGACGCAATGGGGGCGATCGCCCAATCCATCCAGCTCTCCGACCCACCTGTCTCCAATGCGCGACCACTGGTCGTGTTCAATGCACTGAACTGGGAGCGATCGGAATGGATTCACACCACCCTTTCCTCAACTCCGACCGAGCAGTGGCAAGTTCTCGATGAAGTTGGCAATTCCCTACCAACTCACACCGCACCAAAATCGGACAATGCGACAACCTGCCGTCTGTCCTTCTGGGCAGAGGTCGTTCCCGGTGTCGGCTACCGCACCTTCTGGCTCTGCCCAACAGATCGCTCTACACCAGCCCCAACTACATCCTCAGACTATGTTTTGGAGAATGCAGCGTTGCGGGTCGAGATCGATCCAGCAACGGGCTATGTGGCGCAAATCTTCGACAAGCGCCATCAGCGTAAGGTGTTAGTGGGCTCGGGCAACGAGCTGCAATTGTTTCAAGACCAGGGGCAATACTGGGATGCGTGGAATATCGCGCCCGACTACGAAGCGCACCAACTCCCGGCTCCAGAACTCCAAAGTATCGAGCCACTGCCTGCTAATGCCTTGGGCAATGCTGTCCGAGTCACCTGGCAAACGGAATGCTCCACGATCGTGCAAACCTATCGGCTGCCAGGCGATACGCCCATGCTCCATATCGACAGCGATATCGACTGGCACGAAGACCATCGTCTACTCAAAGTGGCCTTTCCTTTAGCCATTGCTAGCGACCAAGTGACCCGTGCCATGCCTGCGGGAGCGATCGCTCATCCCACCCGCCCCAGCAGCCCCGAAGAGCGCGCTAAGTGGGAAGTCCCTGCCCTAGGCTGGGCAGACCTGAGCGACACCGACTACGGCGTCAGTCTTCTCACCACCCACAAGTACGGCGTGGATGTCACCCCCAACCAGCTCCGTCTCTCTCTCCTCCGCAGTCCTCGTTACCCCAATCCCTACGCCGACCGGGGCAACCATCAGTTCTCCTACGCACTTTATCCCCATGCAGGTTCTTGGCAGACGGCTCGCACTGTTCACCATGCCGCGGCGTTCCGTCAGCCCATGCAGGCGATCGCCCTCCCAGCCTTCCCTTCAAATCAGCAACAGCCCAAGCCCCTGCCCCTTACCCAACCCCTCCTCAAACTCGCGTGCGAAAATCTGATCCTCATGGCAGCCAAACGCGCCGAGGATCAATCCGATACATTCGTGCTGCGATGCTACGAAGCCTATGGACAATCCGCAACCCTTACCTTTGGCGATGTGGACTGGTTAGGGAAATCGATATCTTGCTTGCAACCAACTGATTTGCTAGAAGGGTCGTTGGAGACTTCAGAGATGAAGGAAAAAGAGAATTGGGCGATCGCTCCTTGGAAAATCTGCACCTTCACCTTCAACCCATCCTTGCCCTAAAACCATACCCCCCCCATTTCGAGGCATTCACCCCAGATCATGTGCAGCGCAACGGTCGATCCACACCGTTAAACGCAACCATCGGTGATAGGCTAATCACATTTGCAACCTATCCTTGAGCATTCAGAGCGCTGAATCATGGACAAAATTTCCAACCTACTCCAATCTAACGAAGGGTTTCGCCGCGATTTGTTCGTTGGCTTTGGGATTTGGCTGGCTCTCCTCGTCATTGCGTTTGTGCTGCTACCCGGTATCGGTCTGATGCAGCCCGAGGCACGCTTCGACGGCTGGATGCTGATGAGTTTGCTCGGCGGGATTGTGGGCGTCTTTTTGCTAGCGCTTTCTCCCCGCTTGATTGAGCGCGATCGCCAACGACGGCGACGGTTCTCGCGCTGGTCGTGGATTCTCTTTTGGCGCTTGCTAGCTTGGATTGGATTGGCAGGATTAGCCTCTCCCATTCTGATGATTAGCTACGAAGTTTTCCTTACCGTCTTCAACCAAATCCTCACCGGAACGTAGGTTCCACGAAAAACGTGTCGGGCAAACATGCCGGGCGTCGGGTTACAACGTGCAGCCGTCGAGAAGATTGACCAGAATGATTAGGCCTTTGCCTTGTGCTTCTCTTCGCAGAGCGTAACAACCATCCCTTCCCGTGCCAATGAAACATTCGGGAAACTCTGCTGAATCTCTTTTTCCACCCCTTCTAGAAACGCATCATCATGCTCGGGATCGTGGTGGAAAAGAATCACTTGCTTCACCTGAGCAATCTTGGCTAACTCAATCCCGGTCTTCCACAGCGCTGGGCGGTTTTCTGCGCCTTGGTCGCCACAGTAAATATGCTCAGTGTAGAAGGCGTCATAAATGAGCAAATCTGCTTGCTGCGCCAGATAGAGCAAACCCTGGTCGGGTTCACCCGATTCGTGGTGCGTATCCGTGGCATACACGACCGAGTATCCGTTCCAGGTAATCCGATAGCCGAGAGCACTATGGGGACGGTTCAGCGAAATTGTTTCGATCGCCACATCGTCAATCGGAATGATGGAACCCGGGCGAATGTCATGAAACTTTAGGTCTGCTCGCATCTCCTGCAAAGGCACAGGAAAGTTGGGAATCAACATCTGGTCGCACAGACGTTGTTTCATGGACGCACCGTTCGGGCCGGTCGCCCCATAAATTGAGAAGGAGTTGCCTTTAACAAAAGCTGGAAGAAAGAACGGAAAGCCTTGAATCCGATCCCAGTGGGTGTGGGTAAAGAACAGGTGCGCCGAGAAGGGCATGCTCGGCCTGAGGCACTTACCCAGCACGCGCAGCCCCGTACCCGCATCCAGGATGAGTCGCTTCCCATCAACCTGCACCTCAACACAGACTGTATTGCCACCAAACCGCAAGGTGTCCTTTCCGGGAATCGGTATATTGCCACGAACCCCCCAAAATTTGACTCGAAACTCATTGGGTCGAGGATCGAGTGGAAACATTGAATGGCTCATGGCTTTAGCAGTTGTCGAGTCAAAAGCTAGCATTAGGCATCGGTGTTGTCATGATGGGTGGGAGGAGGAAGCATCCCTTGCTGTAGAGTTCCCTGATGCCTGGGATTTTATTCTGCGTTTTGCCAAAGACAAGATAAAAATATCCCAGAAGAAGTTCAGAAATGCCTCAGAATATGTCTGGAAAACGCAACCCTGCATTTGTCCTAAAGCGATCGGTAGCCATGCCTCAGGTCTTTAACTTAGCGAAATCTGTCTCTAATGTGACAGAACTCTGGACGGTAGATGGATGTTTTCCTGAATATCTTTAAATCTCGGTGGGCATATCCCACTTGGCGATCGTAGCGATTCAACCCAAGCAAAATATGACTCAATTGATACAGTCCCGCTAATTCCAGCAAGTCGCTTGCACCCTTCTAGCGACATCCTCAAACCATTCGACAAGGTGAGAGGGAGCGGCTAGATAGATAGACCCTTGGCTTCAAGCGTAAACGCAAACGTTATGGAACGGTATCAGTTACCCAAACAGAGAGAAGCCGCAGTTGTCTTCTCTCTGTTTCATCACAACTTCATCACAACTAAGTTGATTACGGGATAGATTACTTGACCGCGTCAATATTGACGCGGTCAAGTAATCTATCCCGTAATCAACTTAGTTGTGATGAAGTTGTGATGAAACAGAGAGAAGACAACTGCGGCTTCTCTCTGTTTGGGTAACTGATACCGTTCCATAACGTTTGCGTTTACGCTTGAAGCCAAGGGTCTATCTATCTAGCCGCTCCCTCTCACCTTGTCGAATGGTTTGAGGATGTCGCTAGAAGGGTGCAAGCGACTTGCTGGAATTAGCGGGACTGTATCAATTGAGTCATATTTTGCTTGGGTTGAATCGCTACGATCGCCAAGTGGGATATGCCCACCGAGATTTAAAGATATTCAGGAAAACATCCATCTACCGTCCAGAGTTCTGTCACATTAGAGACAGATTTCGCTAAGTTAAAGACCTGAGGCATGGCTACCGATCGCTTTAGGACAAATGCAGGGTTGCGTTTTCCAGACATATTCTGAGGCATTTCTGAACTTCTTCTGGGATATTTTTATCTTGTCTTTGGCAAAACGCAGAATAAAATCCCAGGCATCAGGGAACTCTACAGCAAGGGATGCTTCCTCCTCCCACCCATCATGACAACACCGATGCCTAATGCTAGCTTTTGACTCGACAACTGCTAAAGCCATGAGCCATTCAATGTTTCCACTCGATCCTCGACCCAATGAGTTTCGAGTCAAATTTTGGGGGGTTCGTGGCAATATACCGATTCCCGGAAAGGACACCTTGCGGTTTGGTGGCAATACAGTCTGTGTTGAGGTGCAGGTTGATGGGAAGCGACTCATCCTGGATGCGGGTACGGGGCTGCGCGTGCTGGGTAAGTGCCTCAGGCCGAGCATGCCCTTCTCGGCGCACCTGTTCTTTACCCACACCCACTGGGATCGGATTCAAGGCTTTCCGTTCTTTCTTCCAGCTTTTGTTAAAGGCAACTCCTTCTCAATTTATGGGGCGACCGGCCCGAACGGTGCGTCCATGAAACAACGTCTGTGCGACCAGATGTTGATTCCCAACTTTCCTGTGCCTTTGCAGGAGATGCGAGCAGACCTAAAGTTTCATGACATTCGCCCGGGTTCCATCATTCCGATTGACGATGTGGCGATCGAAACAATTTCGCTGAACCGTCCCCATAGTGCTCTCGGCTATCGGATTACCTGGAACGGATACTCGGTCGTGTATGCCACGGATACGCACCACGAATCGGGTGAACCCGACCAGGGTTTGCTCTATCTGGCGCAGCAAGCAGATTTGCTCATTTATGACGCCTTCTACACTGAGCATATTTACTGTGGCGACCAAGGCGCAGAAAACCGCCCAGCGCTGTGGAAGACCGGGATTGAGTTAGCCAAGATTGCTCAGGTGAAGCAAGTGATTCTTTTCCACCACGATCCCGAGCATGATGATGCGTTTCTAGAAGGGGTGGAAAAAGAGATTCAGCAGAGTTTCCCGAATGTTTCATTGGCACGGGAAGGGATGGTTGTTACGCTCTGCGAAGAGAAGCACAAGGCAAAGGCCTAATCATTCTGGTCAATCTTCTCGACGGCTGCACGTTGTAACCCGACGCCCGGCATGTTTGCCCGACACGTTTTTCGTGGAACCTACGTTCCGGTGAGGATTTGGTTGAAGACGGTAAGGAAAACTTCGTAGCTAATCATCAGAATGGGAGAGGCTAATCCTGCCAATCCAATCCAAGCTAGCAAGCGCCAAAAGAGAATCCACGACCAGCGCGAGAACCGTCGCCGTCGTTGGCGATCGCGCTCAATCAAGCGGGGAGAAAGCGCTAGCAAAAAGACGCCCACAATCCCGCCGAGCAAACTCATCAGCATCCAGCCGTCGAAGCGTGCCTCGGGCTGCATCAGACCGATACCGGGTAGCAGCACAAACGCAATGACGAGGAGAGCCAGCCAAATCCCAAAGCCAACGAACAAATCGCGGCGAAACCCTTCGTTAGATTGGAGTAGGTTGGAAATTTTGTCCATGATTCAGCGCTCTGAATGCTCAAGGATAGGTTGCAAATGTGATTAGCCTATCACCGATGGTTGCGTTTAACGGTGTGGATCGACCGTTGCGCTGCACATGATCTGGGGTGAATGCCTCGAAATGGGGGGGGTATGGTTTTAGGGCAAGGATGGGTTGAAGGTGAAGGTGCAGATTTTCCAAGGAGCGATCGCCCAATTCTCTTTTTCCTTCATCTCTGAAGTCTCCAACGACCCTTCTAGCAAATCAGTTGGTTGCAAGCAAGATATCGATTTCCCTAACCAGTCCACATCGCCAAAGGTAAGGGTTGCGGATTGTCCATAGGCTTCGTAGCATCGCAGCACGAATGTATCGGATTGATCCTCGGCGCGTTTGGCTGCCATGAGGATCAGATTTTCGCACGCGAGTTTGAGGAGGGGTTGGGTAAGGGGCAGGGGCTTGGGCTGTTGCTGATTTGAAGGGAAGGCTGGGAGGGCGATCGCCTGCATGGGCTGACGGAACGCCGCGGCATGGTGAACAGTGCGAGCCGTCTGCCAAGAACCTGCATGGGGATAAAGTGCGTAGGAGAACTGATGGTTGCCCCGGTCGGCGTAGGGATTGGGGTAACGAGGACTGCGGAGGAGAGAGAGACGGAGCTGGTTGGGGGTGACATCCACGCCGTACTTGTGGGTGGTGAGAAGACTGACGCCGTAGTCGGTGTCGCTCAGGTCTGCCCAGCCTAGGGCAGGGACTTCCCACTTAGCGCGCTCTTCGGGGCTGCTGGGGCGGGTGGGATGAGCGATCGCTCCCGCAGGCATGGCACGGGTCACTTGGTCGCTAGCAATGGCTAAAGGAAAGGCCACTTTGAGTAGACGATGGTCTTCGTGCCAGTCGATATCGCTGTCGATATGGAGCATGGGCGTATCGCCTGGCAGCCGATAGGTTTGCACGATCGTGGAGCATTCCGTTTGCCAGGTGACTCGGACAGCATTGCCCAAGGCATTAGCAGGCAGTGGCTCGATACTTTGGAGTTCTGGAGCCGGGAGTTGGTGCGCTTCGTAGTCGGGCGCGATATTCCACGCATCCCAGTATTGCCCCTGGTCTTGAAACAATTGCAGCTCGTTGCCCGAGCCCACTAACACCTTACGCTGATGGCGCTTGTCGAAGATTTGCGCCACATAGCCCGTTGCTGGATCGATCTCGACCCGCAACGCTGCATTCTCCAAAACATAGTCTGAGGATGTAGTTGGGGCTGGTGTAGAGCGATCTGTTGGGCAGAGCCAGAAGGTGCGGTAGCCGACACCGGGAACGACCTCTGCCCAGAAGGACAGACGGCAGGTTGTCGCATTGTCCGATTTTGGTGCGGTGTGAGTTGGTAGGGAATTGCCAACTTCATCGAGAACTTGCCACTGCTCGGTCGGAGTTGAGGAAAGGGTGGTGTGAATCCATTCCGATCGCTCCCAGTTCAGTGCATTGAACACGACCAGTGGTCGCGCATTGGAGACAGGTGGGTCGGAGAGCTGGATGGATTGGGCGATCGCCCCCATTGCGTCTGTCCGTAGGTTATCTGCGATCGCGGCGGCAGCTTGCCATTCGGGGTTGGCATCCTCGAATACCTCAGGAATGGCGGAACCGGGCAAAATATCGTGGAATTGGTTGAAGAGGGCAGTTTTCCAAGCGGTTTCAAGCAGTTTCTGGGGATAAGGGCGATTTGGGTTGAGTTGAGTGGCGATCGCCGACCATAGCTCCGCTTCGTAAAGGGCGATTTCGCAGTGGTGATTCCACGCTTTTTGATCGGCATGGGTGGTGTAGCAGCCGCGATGGAGTTCCAGGTAGAGTTCATCGCTCCAGGTGGGTATGGGTTGGGGGGATGGATTGGCCTGGAGGCGATCGAGAAACGCTTCGGCGGTGGAAAAAGCAATGTTGGGGAAGAAAGGGGATTGCTGCCAGCGCCGCGCCAGATGCAGCATATCCCGGCTGGGCCCACCGCCATGATCCCCAACCCCAATCAGCCAGAGGGCTTCGGTATGGTCGGTTTGGCTTTCCCACTGAGCGGCGTAGTGCGCCATTTTCAGTGGGTCTACCTCTTCGCCAATGGGGGCAGAGTGAAGGCTATGGAGCGGGGGGGCATCAATGCAGGGAGACTGCCAACGAAACCAGGCATGGGGAAAGGTATTGGTGTCGTTCCACAGTAATTTTTGGGTGACGAAGTAGCGGATGGAGCCATTTTGCAGAATTTGCGGCAGTTGCCAGCAAAATCCAAAGCTGTCGGGCAACCAGGCGATCGCACTGACCTTTCCAAACCGCTCCTGCACATAGCGCTGCCCATACAACACCTGCCGCACAATGGACTCGGCACTGATGATGTTCAGCTCCGGCTCCACCCAAAGTCCAGCGGCTACTTCCCAGCGCCCTGCATCGACCTGCTGCTGGATGGCGGCAAACAGGTCGGGACAATGTTCTTCAATCCAGGCGTAGAGGGCAGGAGTGGAGTGGGTGAAGATGAGTTCGGGGAATTCCGCTTGGAGGTGCAGCACCGAGGTAAAGGTACGCTGGGCGACATCCCAGGTTTCGCTCACAGGCCATAGCCACGCTAGGTCGAGGTGCGCATGGCCGAGTAGGGAAATTTGTCGTTGCTTAATCCAGGGGCTGAAGGGAAGCAGGCGATCGCGCAGCGCCATCGCCTCGGCATCAAATTGAGTGCGATCGCCCACCTGCGACCAATCCAGTTCTTCCACAGCCGCCGCTAGCTCCGGTAGGCGCTCGGGAGCAAGCGTTTGGCAATAGGTTTGCAGCACGGTGAGTTCATCGGCAATGAACCCCGGTTCGGGGCAGGGCTGCGTTGCGTAATCTGGGATTTCGTAGAGACAGGTCGAGGCGACCAGAGCGCCATCATCGTGCCCTGGGCTAACCAAGCGAATGGCCAGGGCGATCGCCTCACTTGGTTGCGCCGCTTCCCGCAGCAGAATTCGTGCCCGACAGTCGAACAGGTCGCCTTCCTGCACCCGCACCCCATCCACAAAAATCTCTGCCGAAACCGCCCACCAGGTCAGCGCCAGCCGCAGGGTCAAGTCTTTGAGAGGATACTCGGCTAGGGCTTCGGGGATCGTTAGGGATTGCCCCAGCCATAGGACATGCTCGCCCTTGTCCCAGGCGATATGGTGGCGGGGGGTAAGAGGCATTTCTGGCCAGGGTTCCCAGCTAGCGGGGTGGGTGGCGACCTCCGTCGGCAGATCGCCAAAATGACCGTGCCAACGCTCCTGAACATCGAGCTGAGTAAGCTGCCGTAGACGGGCGATCGCCCCCTCCAGACCAGCGTTTTGGCTCACCGCCCCCTGCTTCTCAACCCCGGTAGACTGAACCATCGATCCGCTCCAGCAATCCTCTAAGATGAAAGTTGGGAAAGGGGTGTTCTGGCTTCGGGCGATCGCATCACCGCAAACCCGTTTCCCCCGCTGCGTATTGAACCTTACCATGCCATCTTCGGGTCGCTTCCAAAGTCGCGTTTTTAGCGAAATCAATCGACAACGCCTGCAATGGGGCGATCGGATGGGTCGCGGATGGCGCTATAGCCGCATGTCGCTGATTTGGGCCACCCAGATTTTGCTCTACCCAATTTATGCTGGCTTCCAGACGCTGCGGTTAGTGGGGCGGCAGTTGGCTCAGGCTCCCCAGCGCTTGAAGCAGGCGGGGAATATCCTGCGGCGCGCTGTGGGTTTGGAAACACCCCCGCCGACCCCAGCGCTCAATGCCTCAACCCCGATTCAGCACACCCTACAAGCGGTAGAGGCGTTGGGGATTGCTCTGCCATCGGGAGCAGCGATCACAACCCTCTCTGGTTCTAATGCTTTAGTTAAAGAAGAGCCGCCTTCTAGTCTCGCCCCAGTGGCCTTGCAAGGCATCGCATCTGATCGGGAGACGGGGCACTTGGTGCTGGTCGCCGATCACAATCACATCCTGGATGTGCTGACAGACGCGCAGCAGCAGATGCTACGTCAGCGCATCGTCATGGAGTTGGCCCAGTTTTGGCGCGATCGCCAACGAACGCTTGCCGAAGCGCAACCCGTGCTGCCCCTGCCGCCGCTGCGCCCCAGTCCGCGTATGTTACCACCAGTGCGGTGGTTCTATCGCCTGATGCAGTGGGAGCAGCAAAGCGAGATTGCTCTGGCCACCAATCTGTTTCAAGAGACAGCCCTCATCGTTTACTCGAATCCGAGACAAAATGTGCCAGCGGGACATGAACAGGCGGTGCTTGATTGGGATGGGCTGAAGACTATTGCTGACCCAACGCCCTTGACCGGAGTGCCACAGTTGTATCAACTGGCGCAGGGCACGATGCGATCGCAGCTAGCTGCTCTGGGAACTGAGACAGCGCTCCGTCCTATTCCTGCTGATGTGTCGTCTGATGACCCAGTGGTGGCGATCGCCCCTGCATCCCCGGATCAGACTGTCCATGCGGCGGCCTCCAGTGAGATAGAGCAGCGTTCCTCCAATGCGCTGGAGACGCAATCACCATCGGGGCTATCGAATTCGACGGCGATGGAGCCCTACGTGGAGACAAGTGCTCAGCTTGTGGAATATGTCAAACACCCCCTGGAGCATGTGTTGGAATGGCTCGACAAAGGGATGGCGTGGCTAGAAGACCAGATTTTGATATTGCGACATTGGTGGAACAAATTTCGCGACTGAGCGTCCTATGAAGGGCAAAACGATTGAAGGGCAACAAAACGATTGGAATGGCAGCAATTCTCATTTTGGAAAATTTGCCGTTCGCCCTGAGCCTGTCGAAGGGTGAACAGGCTTCGACAAGCTCAG
>JBCBSL010000129.1:3989-13522 GCA_039819145.1 Cyanobacteria bacterium J06638_22 | reverse complement strand
CCTCTCTCTGGGATTTTGGGGATTTTATTTTCACGCAAGTCCCTTGCTGTTTGGGAGTATGAATCCTGCATCACCAAAAAATCAGACCCTCTTTGGAAGAGAGAGAATCTCTTGCTTTTCCAAAAGGGTTAATTGAGCGATTTGCACGCGAATCTCTTGTGTCTTGCCTTTCAGGGTCTCTTATCTGCACTAGGGTAATTCTGGAATGGCAGGAGACTACGAGCGCTTAGCCTTGAGCTTGACATCGACCTTGCTACTGCTGCGCTTTGAACGACTGGACTTGGAAGCGCTTTTCCGCGCCTTACTGGCCTTGGGTTTAGTACCCTCAACAGTGTTGGTGGGTTCAGTAATTCGGCTGGAGCGGAATGTAACATTCACCCCTTCGTTTGATTGCTCTAATACCAGCAGTGGGGTTGGCTTGGCTTTTTGATCCCAGTGCATGTAGGCAATCCGCCCTTGCAAGGTTGGTTGCCAGCTATCATCGGTGTCCTGGCTCATGAAGGTGGTCATGCAGTCAATGATCTGACTGATCGTGGTAGAGGTTGGCTGCGTTGGAATTTTTGATAGTTTGATTTGGATACGGAAGAGAACTCCCTTTTTGCCGGTTTGGACAGTCGACAGGTTGTAGTTGACATCAAAAATTTCATCCACTTTCCGAGAGGTACTGGCAATGCCCAACGTCCCCTGTTCTGCCTGGGTCGGTCGTAAGGCCACAGTAATCTTCTCTTTAACTCTGATTTTGATCTGGTTGACAATTGCAAAGTGGAATTGGTCTTCCGCCATCCGCATCCGCAAATAATCCAGGTTGAATTCACGGGAATGGATGAGGTCAGGGTTTTTCTCCATTTTGCTGATCGTATTTAGAGCCAGTTTCAGCTTTTTCTGGAGTTCCCGATTCTTGTATTCCTCAAACCGCTTCTCTTTTTTTAACTTTTTGATTTGCAACTTGGTGTAAACACCCAAACCAACGAGAACCAAAACTAACGCAACACTGGAATACATCCAAAACTGTCCGCTACGAGCCTGCGGTGCAGAGGTGGGTGTTTGAGCCAGGGTCGGTTCAACAAGAATAATGCTGTCTGACATAGCGGTAGAAGGGGTCAAGATTTTGATCTATAGCGCTAGAATTCCCCTGATTCAGTCCTAAGATTCCCGTGATGTTGCTGGAAAACATCACGCACTCACCAAACAATGCAAATTAACGTATAGATTTATTGTAGAAGCAGGGATAGCGTTCACATCTTTTAGCATAGTGGAGCTGGAGTTCTAGCATCCAAGGATGAAGTTTTGAAAAGGGTTGGATTCACGCCCCTTCTCAAAACTTTATCCCCTCAATTAGCAAAACCGCTGAGCTAGCTTTAGTATAACCATCGAGTGCGATCGCCCCCTAGATCTAAATGCACAAGGTGGGGGAATTGTCGCAGTCGCCCCAAGCCCCCTGGCCAGTAGGGATCAAGCGCCCAGTATATTTGATTACTGGTGAGGCCTTCGCAAAAAAGCTTAACGGCACTGCCCGTTTCATGGCTGTTACCAGGAGTTGTCAGGGTCATGGGAACATCAGATGGACGGTACCACAGAGCAATGTGAAGACGACGATCGAGGCGATCGCGGACATCTTCCAACTGCTCTGCCAATGCCACGATCGCATCAACAATCGTCAGATTATCGGGATACCAAATACCACCCTGAGTGGCGATCGACCAAGTGAGTTGCCCGCCGGATACGATCGGCGCAGTGAGTTGCAAATTGTCTAGCGACCAGGCGGTGGGTCGTGCGAAAATCGGAGTTGGGATAGGAGATGGCGGCGCATCTTCCGATAAGGCTGGGGCACGCTCCATCCGACGGAGATCCTCAAACAAGCTTTGGCGAGCTTGCGCCGGTTTCTCTAAGCCTCGCCACCGTTCCACCAATTTCAGTAGAGCCATCCGTTGGGGTTCGGTCTCCGCATAGTCAAGGGAAATGGTGCGTAGAAATTGAAGCAGATTGCGATCCAGGTAGCGAGCGCTGGTTTCCAGGTCTTCGCGGCTGGCCTCGACTAAGCCTTTAGGGTCAACCCCTAGCTTTCGGATCGCCGCCGTGCGACTGCCCAGGTCATGCCATAAACGATAGGCATCGGTCAGGATGTTGCGTTGCTCGCCTTTGCCCTGATAGTGACGGGGAAGCTGTTGCACAAAAGCCATCAGAGCCGCATCAAGGGTGGTGTCAGGCACCGTAGCCGTGTCATCTGTTTGCAAGGCGGCGATCGCGGTTTCACGGGTGGGAAGCTGCTGCCAACATTGCACCAGACGCAACAGGGCTTCCCGCTGGTGGGGGTAGCCGTCATAGCTCCCGCCCAGTTTGGAGATCACATCCAGCAATAAGCGATCCTGCGCAGCGTCGGTCGTGAGGGATTCTTCGCTATCGTCCTGGAGCGCGGCGATCGCCATCTGCGCACTGTCCAACTTGCGCCACAGACGCACGGCCTCTAACACCGCATGTCGCTGATAGTCTAAACCTTGGTAATGGGTTGGCAACTGCTCCACAAAGTTTAAGAGGGCCGCATCCACAAAGCCCAGATTGCCAGTCAACCCCGAGGCACCATGGACGGATTGCACCTCGGCCTGATACATCGACTGCAGCAGTTCAAAGTCACTGCTTTCTAGTTGGGCGGCGGTATCATCGCTGGCGGGCGGAACATAGCCATTGGCCAGCACTTCCAGAAACGGATCGGTGTAACGGCCCAAATCTTCATTCCACAGTGCTGTGGCCTCCCATCCCTGAGCTGTGAGCCGACTGGTGAGGCTGCGTACGGTGTTGGCGGCGATCGCCACCTGCCCTGGGAATGTACTCACCGCCGCCAACCCAACCCGGTTGGCGGGTGCAATGCCCAGGCCCACCTCATCGTCGGATAGCATGGGCGACTGATGCACCACATGCAGCGCTGCCAGCAAGGGAGCATGCACCCCCGCGCGGATCGCCTCCCGAACGTAATAGTGATGGTGTTGTGCGGCAGACAGAAATCCCATAGCAGCCCCAGAAAAAACAAACTTGTAATGCCTGTAATGACTGGAATTGTAGGATCGAACCCAGGAAATTCCACATTAAAATCCAATGGGGTATTCCTAAACCAGCCATTAAAGCGTTATGCGCTTTAGGTAAGTAGGTTGTGTGGGGCGTGTGCGCCCCACACAACCATCTCTGCACTCATAGCAGTTGCACACCGCTATAGGAATGAATGAGGAATCGCGATCCAACGCAGGATAGGGGATGAGGCGATCGCGTTTAGACCAGTCACGCCCCCGTTCTTATGCCTTGCTCCCAGGATTTAGACAGCCTAAAAAGACAGCACACTCTTATGTGGACTACGTTGACCGCAATGCAACATGATTGGAGCCAATGGACGCTAGCTAATCCCATCCGATTAGTCGCAACGGATATGGATGGAACGCTGACCCATCGGGGCAAATTCACACCGATTCTGTTTGAAGCTCTGGAACGGTTGGCATCCGTGAACATTCCGGTGATTATCGTGACGGGGCGTTCAGCGGGCTGGGTGGAGGCGATCGCCCACTACCTGCCAATTGCCGGGGCGATCGCGGAAAACGGCGGACTTTATTTTGCCAAACCCGACAGCGCGCCCGATATCCTGGTGCCCATTGCCGATCTGCCGCCTCATCGCCAGCAGCTAGCAAATGCCTTTCATGTCCTTCAACAAACGTTTCCTCACCTACGCGAAGCCAGCGATAACCGTTTTCGCCTCACTGATTGGACGTTTGGCGTGCAAGGATTGAGCCCTATCGATTTGCAGTGGATGCGTGAAACCTGCCAGGAAGAAGGCTGGGGATTCACCTACAGCACCGTTCAATGCCATATCAAACTTCCACAACAGGAAAAAGCAACCGCCCTACAAGCGGTGCTTCAACGGTATTTTCCTGATCTTGAACTTAAAGAAATCGTTACGGTCGGGGATAGTCCAAACGATGAGAGCCTATTCAATCCGGCCATCTTCCCCAATGCGTTTGGGGTGGCAAATGTAAGGGAGTATGGCGATCGCCTCACCTACGTTCCCAGGATCCTGACACCTAGCCCCGAAGTACAGGGATTCCTTGAGCTTGCCCGCCAACTTCAAACGTTCAGCCAGCCATAATTTCTGCCGAGTTCTGAGCAAATCGGTATAGGCTGACGCGTTTGTGTCGGGACAAATTACTTTTTGAAAATCCCGCGCTGTGAGGCTTTCAAAAAACAACCGACTTTATTGATTACATAGCGCTTACAGGAGTAGCCCGTTAGTAGGATTTTTTACAGTTCCTAGAGTTCTTTCCGAAAAGCCCGGCTGGTCTTATGAGGATGTATTCAACGGGGGATACCCATCAATACCCCTTCCAGAAGATAAACAAAGTATTGACGTTAAGGACGCTTGATTTATGGTTGCAATCTACGAACGTAAGGACTTGATTGATGAAGTTCGAGTAGCCAATCAACCCATTTGGATTTATCGAGATTCTGAAATGACCGGAAACATCATGCAGCTTGCGCCAGAAGCTCAGGTTCGCCTCACAGGCATTGTCGGCGATGGGTTGGCACAGGTCAAAACTCCTCGTGTGGGCTGGGTCAACGCTGGAAACCTCAAAATGCCTTTCCAAGGGGGTTATACCAAAGGAACAGCCTATCGTTTGCGGAATACCCCAGAACTGCGCAATGGCTTGCTTGCTTATTACGAGCCAGGTGCAAGCATGAACGATGGCCCCGCCGCCACTAGCACCGTTTTCTTGACAGTGCCAGGTGATAGCTATGTGGAGAATGGGCGTATCTTTGTCCGCGTGTTCTTTACTGGCAAGTTTGGCGCAGAACGGGCAGGGTATGTTTCTCAAGGCCCAGTTGGCAGCACCATCGGTGAAACGTCCAGCAACTTCGTGGCAGTTTGAGGTCGTTTTCCATATGGCAGTTTGAGGTCGTTTTCCATAAAGAACTCATCTTCAATAAAGAACTCATTTTGTTTGTCCGATCGCTCTGTTAAGCCGATAGCCATAGTAAATGCTGCGTGGGATGTCATTGAACATAACTGTGACGCACCATCCAGCAAGGTTTGATGGATGCCGCCAACTCTGACACAACCGACAAAGTAGGCAGGCTTTCCCCTTAGCGACCGGATAAACGAATATTCGAACCCGGCTCTGCGTACAAAACGTTCAAGCGCTTACTCCATGGGGTAGGCGCTTTTCTTCATGGTGAAAGGGTCGGATACTCCTTTGTCTTGAGGAATGTTTCAAATGACCTCATAAATCAGGCAAATGCATCAGGCTGTTGCTGGTCTGGGTTAAATCCGTTTGCAGACCGCTATAAGCTAGTGAATAGCTGTATCGGAGGCAGATCATTCAGATGCCGCTCGATCATCAAAAGCAGGTTCGTCGCGTTCTCATCATCACGCTCATTTTGAATATTGCTGTATTTCTGTTGAAGCTGGGTGTTGGTTGGGTGACAGGGTCACTCAGTGTATTGGCAGATGCGCTGCACAGCGTAACCGATAGCGCAAATAATGTGTTGGGTTTGGTCGCTAGCCAGTTTTCGTCTCCTCAGCCCGATCGCGAACATCCCTATGGCCACCAAAAGTTTGAGGCGGTTGGTGCGTTAGGAATTGCAGCGTTTCTTGGAATTGCGTGTTTCGAGATTTTGCAGGGGGCGATCGCCCGCCTCTTTAATCCCTCGGATCCCCTGAGCGTTAGCGCATCCGAACTCTGGATTCTGCTGATTGTGCTGGGCTGCAATATTTTTGTTGCATTCTATGAGCGGAATGTGGGGCGTAAGATTGGTAGCCCCATCCTGATCGCCGATGCCCGCCATACCATGAGCGACATTTGGGTCACAATTTGCGTTCTGCTGGGGTTGATTGGAGTTTGGGTCTTTAATGTTCAGTGGCTAGATGTTGTCCTGTCATTCCCCGTTGCCTTGCTTGTGTTTTGGAGTGGCTGGCAGGTGTTGCACGAAAATCTGCCGTGGTTGGTTGATGAGATGGCGATCGCCCCCGAAGCCATCCACAGCCAGGTTATGCAGGTGCCAGGAGTATTGAACTGCCACAGCATTGCATCCCGTGGCATGTTAGGACGCCAGGTGTTTATTGAAATGCATTTGATTGTGGCTGCCCAGGATGTTGAAACCGCTCATCAAATTACAGAAGCGGTGGAAGCAAGGCTGGAAAAGGAATATGGCCCAGCTCGGACCATGATTCACGTTGAACCCTTTCAGTATCAATCCAACCACCTCACCTACGAAGGGGAAGAATAACGGTGTTGCTGAAAAGGAGTATGGATCGAGACGAAGTTTCGATTCATACTCCTTTTCAGCAACGCCAGAGTAACGGAGTGGGTGGCTAGTTCTGCAACCGGTTTAGTCCTGGACGGCCTCGACTTCGCTGCGATCGCCCCCTTCCACAACCAGCGTTTTCGTGCCATCTACCGCTGCAGCACCGCTGTCTTCGTCCGGTTCTTGGAAGACAATGCGCAAGAAGGCAGGAGCGAGGAACGTCGTCAAAATCACCATCACGATGATCGCTGCTTCTAGCGATTCCGACAGAATCCCGGTCGCTGAGCCAACCCCGACAAATACCAGACCCACCTCGCCTCGGGGCACCATTCCAATCCCAATAGCCAACCGATTGATCCCATCCTGGCCAAAGACCCCCAAGCCCGTGACGATCTTCCCGATAATGGCCACAACAACCAAAAAGATGGCAATAATTAATCCCTCTCGATTTCCTGGATCCAGGGGATTGAGGACGCTGATATCGGTGCGAGCTCCCACCGTGACGAAGAAGACGGGAACCAGCATGTCGGCAATAGGGATGACCTGCTCTTCCAGTTCCTCGCGCTTTTCGGTTTCCGCCAAAATGAGCCCTGCCGCAAATGCCCCCAAAATGGCTTCAAGATGAACAGCCGCACCAATGTAGGCCAGAACAAAGGTAAAGACTAGGGCTGAGATGAGCAGCTGTCCCCGAGTTTGTAGACGATCCACCAGAGCGACAAAATAGGGACTCAGCAACCGCCCCAAAAAGATAGAGCCAATCAAAAAGGCAGCGGCACTTCCCACCAAAATTAAAACGCGAGAAATTTCGATTTCGCCTGTCTTGGCAAGACTAGCAACCACAGCCAAAACGACAATACCCAGCACATCATCTAACACCGCTGCCCCGATGATGATTTGTCCCTCGCGGGAGCTGAGTCTGCCTAGCTCGGCTAATACCTTCGCGGTAATCCCAATGCTGGTTGCGGTCAAGGCTGCGCCAGCAAAGACAGCCGGAACCGTTGGCACATTAAATAGGGCAATCAACCCAACCGTACCCAAGGTAAAGGGCGTCACAACCCCAAGAATGGCAACGATCGCAGCTTGGGGCCCTACACGAATCAGCTCACGCAAGTCCGATTCGAGGCCAATTTCAAACAGTAAGATGATGACCCCGAGCTCCGACAGGATGTCGAGTACTTCGCTTTCCGCCTGAAATACGCTAAATGCCCCTTCCGTGGATAGCCCACCGGTTGCTTCCAAGAACCGGATGATGAGGGATCCCGTTTCCTCGCTTCCCGCTTCTGGGAAGACGATTAGATTAAGTACCGACACACCGACCAAAACCCCACCAACCAGCTCTCCCAGAACAGGAGGCAGGTTGATTCGGGCACAGACCTCTCCTCCGAGTTTAGCTGCCAGGTAGACGACAACCATGCTGATAAGCACACCTCCCAACACGAGAGGAGCATCCTCAGGTTCGGGGGTTGCTGCTATCAAAGCCGATTGGGGAAGTGCATGCAAAAGCGTTGGCATCAGAAAATCAAAAAGCAGTCCCGGAGCTATCATGCGATCGCAGAACTCGTCCCGATCATCCTACAGGTTTCTTTCGGAAAGAAACACACCCAGTTGAACGGAATTGATGAAATTCAGACAAATACTCGGTGTTGTAGTGCAGGCATTTGTTGGCGGACCTGAGCTAACCGAGCTGGATCGATGGTGGCGATCGCAACGCCTGGCTTTTCTCCAGCATCTGCCAGTGTCAACCCCCAGGGATCAATAATCGTGGCATGGCCATGGGACTGTCGCAAACTATAGTGTTTGCCCGTTTGAGCCGGGGCAATCACATAGCAAGTATTTTCAATCGCCCGGGCCTGGAGCAAAATTTGCCAGTGATCTTTCCCTGTATAAGCTGTAAATGCTGATGGGACAAATAAGACCTCTGCCCCCATTTGCGACAAGTGGCGATACAGTTCAGGAAACCGCACATCGTAGCAAACCGACAGGCCCAAATTGCCAAAGGTTTTGGACGGATAAATGGGAGGCAATTGTGCTCCCGACAAAACACTCCGCGATTCTTGATAGGTGTTGCCGTCGGGCAGGTTGACGTCAAACAAATGAACCTTTTCGTAGCGTGCCAGTGTATCGCCCTCCGGCCCTACTAGCATCGCCACATTGTAAACCTTGGCTCCTGACGCCTCCGGAACAGGGAAACCCCCACCCAGGATTGTGATTTGATAGCGCTGCGCCATCGTTTTGAGAAACTTCTCGGTGGCCTCAGCGATCGCGTCTGCCTGAGCGACTTTATCCTTTTCCCGACCCAGGAACGAGAAATTCTCTGGCAGACTGACTAGCTCGGCTCCCTGGCGCACCGCCAGATCAATCAAATCCTCGGCATGAGCCAGGTTACGACCCACATCCGGAATACTATTCATTTGTACGGCAGCAGCCAGGTAGGAACGCATATCCATCTCTTACCCAAACATTTCAGGTGAACTGGGGGATAGGGAAGAGTGAACCCTATATACCGGACTTCAATGACTCAGGTTCACCGAGAAACCCAGTTCAGCAAATCTATACGGGATCCATTTACGGAAGTCATTAAGCTCTGTAGGAAAGTCGCCTAAAGCCAAACTTCGAGCAGCGATCGCAGGTTCCGTCAGGATACTCAACCCACCTTCAGGTTTGAGAAACGCTACACTTCAGACTTCCGCTCCCTTTGGAAAAAATCCTAGCATTGATACTGCATCGAACAGAGGGAATTGCATTCGTCTTCACGCTTGATGATTAAGCTTTACTTGAACCTTACAATCCTCATAAAGAAGCCTAGATCAAAGGGGCAGGTGCGACGACGCTTTGAGCGGGTAATCCAGCTTTTGAGAAGCAGAAACTACACCCGAATGCGCAACAACTTTACATGCTGCATCCGTGGGTTAGACTCAGCAAGTCTCCGTTACTGAAAGCCATCTGACAATCGGCTAGTCATTGACAAACAAAGAGAGCGGCTAGTGAAAAAACTAACCGCACAACACAAACCGAATCTTTATTTTTAAGGGAAATCCTCTCTAGAAGCGCTTCGTCCGGTAATTTGCACCGCCGGAAGGAGAACGGCGCTCTTCACGGGGACGAGCTTTGTTAACGCGCAAATCGCGACCCATCCACTCTGCACCATCCAGCGCTTCAATTGCTGCGTCTTCCTCTTCCTCAGTTTCCATCTCAACGAAACCAAAGCCGCGCTTACGACCTGTTTCACGATCTACTGGTAACTGCACTCGTTT
>JBCBSL010000129.1:0-3889 GCA_039819145.1 Cyanobacteria bacterium J06638_22 | reverse complement strand
TCCTCAGTTTCCATCTCAACGAAACCAAAGCCGCGCTTACGACCTGTTTCACGATCTACTGGTAACTGCACTCGTTTAACTGTGCCATATTCTGCAAATACAGCTTCAACTTCCTCTTGCGTCGCAGTGTAAGCAAGATTCCCAACGTAAATCGGCATTAACCTACTCCGAAAATCACATAACTTAAAGAGATTGACAAGACACGGAGCATATGCCTGCTAAAACTAACAAACCACAATTCCCGATCCTAATCTCGTCACGATACTAGCACAGAAGATCCTCTTGCAAAGCCTTTTCTGCGGTGCTCGAAGTCTCGATAGACTAATGAGTAGAGCAGGTTTTTTTGAGAAGCGTTTGTCTCAAAAGTTAAAGGTCCACATCGACTGCCTGCCAACTTCTCTCATCTGATTCAATTCCTATGTTCCAGGAAACACGCCAACGCTTAGCGCTTTGGTACACAACAGTTACAGCGATTTTGTTGTTGGTTTTTGCGAGTGGATTCTACGTCTACGTGCGCAGTACGCTAATTGAGCGCATCGATGACACGTTGAGCCATGTGGTAGAAGTTGTACAGCGATCGCTCGTCCTCGAAGCCCCAACCTCGTCGCCCCAAACAACCTCTCTCAATATCAATGTCGATGCCAGCTTTCGCGATAATGCCGACACCGTTGACGATGATCATATTGATCTGGAGTGGTTTAGCCCACAGGGAGAAATGCTCTGGTCGACAACCACTGAGGCGATCGCAGCTCCGCTCCATCCCAACCCGGCGGGCGAAACAGTGCATCTGCCCGATGACCAATGGCTACGACAGATTACCGAGCCAATTGTGATTGATGGGGAAATCTTGGGTTACTTGCGGGTTAGCCATCCTTGGTTTGAAGTGACAAAACCAACTCGACAACTCATTCGCGACTTGGCTTTGGGCACCGCGTTGATGATTGGCACGGTAGCGATGATCGGGTGGTTGCTCTCAGGTTTGGCGATTGCCCCAATCCGCGACTCTTACCAACGGCTGAAGCAGTTTACAGCTGACGCTTCCCACGAACTCCGCAATCCTCTGGCCGTCATCCAAACCAATGTGCAGGTCGCTCTGTCTGACCCAGAACCCGATGCCCAGCGGCAACAAGCACAGCTCCGTGTCATTGAGCGCCTCACCCGTCGCCTCGGGCGGATGGTAGATGATTTGCTATTCCTGGCTCGCCAAGATAGCGGCACGCTTGTACGCTCTCACCCAATCGCCCTCGATCGGCTGCTGAAGGAAGTGGTTGAGGAGCAACAGGCGATCGCCTCCGAGCAATCCCTCCAGCTTACGCTAACCCTTCATCCCCCCCTCAAGTCAGGCAATCTGAAAGAAGAAGGAGCCTATCTCGTGCAGGGCGATCACGACCAACTGATTCGGCTCTGGGTCAACCTCATTGGCAATGCGCTGCAATATACCCCAACTGGAGGAAGCGTCAGCCTCTCTCTACAGATGCTCAAGCCCAACCCACCACTCTTCCAGATTCATGTGCAAGATACAGGAATTGGTATCCCCGAAGAGTCGCTACCCTACATCTTCGATCGCTTCTACCGTGTCGATCCCGCCCGTACCCACAATGCAGCGCTGCCACCCCTGACCTCTGCTACGAGTTCTGGCTTAGGACTGGCGATCGCTCGCGCTATTGTCGAAAACCATCATGGACAAATCAACGTTGAAAGTTCTCCGCATCAAGGAACCCGTGTCATAGTCACACTACCAGGGTTACGGGTAGAGAATGCCCCAGCAAAACCTACTATCACCAATATGAATGAGGAAATACCATCTCCAGGGAGCTAATTCAGGCAAACAGCGTAGAACCCGTAGATCAGACATTAACAAACCAGGGATTAGAACAAAAAATTAGATCATAGGCCAAGTTGGATAGGCGTTAAATTGAGCCACAAGCTCCTACGATAAATTCTTTCCCTGCAATTTTTTGCTAAGGTTTTTGAGGTCGCTCACACTTGAGGGATGTGAGGTCTATGGACGTCTCACCAGAGAATCGCGAGAGAATACAAAAACTATTGGAGACAGCAGGTGAACTATTGGAGACAGCAGGTGATTCATTACTCCATGGAGGGGGGTGTGCAGTTTCAGTCGGATGTTTTTCCTTCCCCTAGTTGGGCTGTGACAGCTCTATCGTTTACTGCCAATCCAAATCACCCTGCTGGGTTAGTCTGCTTTTCCTCTTCAGCTCGATCTATTTAAGCTATCCTTTTCCTCTCAGCTCATTATTTTTTTCAACACAATTTTCCCTATAACAACGTTACGAATTGCTCCTCGACCGTTCTTTTGATTGTGGGTGTCGTCGATGGCTGATCCAGAGCACCTGATCGTACTGCAACAAGGCATAGAACCTTGGAATCACTGGCGAGAAACACACACGAATGTGACGCCAGATCTACGTCGTGCCATCCTCAACAAGGCTAACTTACGCGAAATTCTCCTCGACCATGCCAATCTGCAGGAGGTCGCGCTAAACTACGCAGACTTTTGTATGGCAGATCTGCGTCAGTCAAACCTTCAACGGGCACAATTACAAGCAGCCTTGCTCTATACCGCTGACCTGCGGCAAGCCAATTTACAAGGTGCCAATTTACAAGGTGCGGATCTGCGTGAGGCAAACCTGGGTTCTGCAGATCTGCAAGGAAGCAATCTTGCTGCCGCCGGACTCACAATGGCGGATCTGCATAAGGCCAATTTACGGGCAGCAGATTTGACAGCCGCTAACTTGACCTACGCCAAACTCAGTTATGTCGATCTGTGTCTGGCCGACCTCCAACACAGTAACCTCAGTCGTGCCGATTTGCGATGTGCGTGTCTTTACACAGCGAATCTCAGGCGTAGTAATCTTTATGGGGCCAATCTGAGTCAGGCCGATTTGCGCGAAGCGACCTTGATCGAAAGCAACTTGCGGGATGCGGATCTGCGGGATGCCAACCTCAGTATGGCAATCCTTTCCCTAGCAAACCTGATTGGGACGACCCTTTATCGTACCGAGCTAGTGCATGCCAACTTAAGTATGGCGAATCTTTGTATGGCTAGCCTGAGCCATGCCAACCTGAGCGAAGCAACGTTGATTGGAGCCAACTTTATTGGCGCTAACCTCTATCTTGCAAGCCTAGAAAACGCTAACCTACAAGAAGCTGATTTGCGCGAGGCTACCCTCAATGCGGCAGATTGCAAGGGAGCGAATTTGAGTCATGCCAACCTTTGCATGGCGAATTTGACTCAGGCAAAGCTACAGGGGGCTGATTTGCGAGGAGCGAATCTTAGACAGGCAAATCTGTGGAATGCAACTCTGTATGATACGCAGTTGGAAGGTGCAAATTTTCAAGGGGCTGTTATGCCAGATGGCCATGTGCATTCTTGAAGCAACAATGCGCGTGTCAACCTCTATAGGGAAGGGAGCTATCGAATAAGTCAGCGATCGCTATATTCCTACCAGGCGCTCAGGGTTTCACTCCCCTGCGATGATTGAAGGCTATGACCTCACGCAACTTACTTGCCCTTCTCCGTATCTATATTCCCAGTCATCTATATTCCCAGTCGGCACTGGAGATATCACATACAGTGAGCCATGCAACGTCTCATTGGATTGAGGTAATGCCCTTGATCAAGCCAATAAATGTTCAGAGCCAACTGTCCCTGTGGGTAATTTTGAATAAAAGTAAGAAAGAAAAAAGTGCTTCCACTTTTCTTAACCCAATTCATAGCAATTTACAGATTGTTTATAAATTTCATCAGGTCATCGATCCTATCGCTTTCAGAGCGGTAGGAAGATGGATAACTTATCTAGTAAGTCCAAGTTAGATGAGGGGATTCACCCCGAAGGGTTCCTGACCCCCTTGTCAAGTTCACAACAAC
>JBCBSL010000128.1:0-13588 GCA_039819145.1 Cyanobacteria bacterium J06638_22 | reverse complement strand
GGGTCGAGAAACTGCTATTCGGGCTCTTCAGGCGGCAGGGTTAGAAATTACCCGTATCCGCGATGTTACACCTATTCCTCACAACGGGTGTCGTCCTCCAAAGCGGAGACGTGTCTAGGCTTGAGCACTTTTATGTAAGTGTCTTGGGTATGGATAAAATCAAGGAATGGGCAGGTGCTTTTCAGCGATAACGTGGGATTGATAAGCATAGGTTGTAACGCAAGACCATCTAATTAGAAGCGTTGTCACAACTAAGAGCATTGAGGTGTTGTTTGTAACCTTTTGAGCGTAGGTACATCAGTGGCAGAGAGTAAGGGAGAGAGTCATGGCACAGTTCAAGGTTGAATGTATCGAGCCAGATTCAGAGTATGAGCGTGGGATACATAGTCGTTTCATTTTGGAACCTCTAGAGCGTGGCCAGGGCATTACCGTTGGTAATGCCCTGCGACGAGTTTTGCTGTCTAACTTAGAAGGTGCCGCTGTAACGGCCGTTCGTATTGCTGGTGTAACCCATGAGTTTATGACGGTATCTGGGGTTAAAGAAGATGTACTGGACATCCTTCTTAACATGAAGGAACTGGTATTGAAATCCTACTCCGCGCATCCACAGATTGGGCGTTTGCGGATTGAGGGGCCTGTGCAGGTTACCGCAAAAGACTTTGAATTGCCCTCTGAGGTTTCGGTTGTTGACGAGGATCACTACATCGCGACCGTTGCAGAAGGCGCGGTTTTAGAGATGGAATTTCGAGTCGAGAAAGGGGTTGGATATCGAGCCATTGAGCGAGGGCGCGATGATACTTCTTCTCTAGACTTCCTCCAAATCGACTCAATCTTTATGCCTGTTCGCAAAGTAAACTATACGGTCGAGGATGCGCGGGTTGGGGGATCTTTGGAGCAGGATCGACTCATTCTGGAAATTTCTACGAACGGAAGTCTTTCTCCTCAAGATGCATTGAGTCAAGCGGCAGGAATCCTTGTTGATCTGTTCAATCCGCTGAAGGACATCACGATTGAAGACTTGAAGAGTATCTTCCCTGTCGAGGAAGACCCGCATAGTCAAATCCCCATTGAGGAGCTGAATCTATCCGTAAGGGCGTACAACTGTCTGAAGCGAGCTCAGATTAATTCTGTTGCTGATCTGCTGGACTTCAGCGAAGAGGACTTGCTCGAAATTAAGAACTTTGGAGCGAAGTCAGCGGAAGAAGTTATTGAGGCACTGCAAACACGTTTGGGTATTACGTTACCTCGCGAAAAGTCAGCGAAGTCGGTGCCTTAGGATATGTGATTCAGCGGAATGGTGGATAGGCGGTTGATGCCGCCCAATCGTATTTGAAAGACACAAGGGGGATGAATTATGAGGCACGGATGCAAAGTTCCAGAGTTAGGAAAACCTGCCGATCAACGGAAAGCGATGTTGCGATCGCTGACAACACAGCTAATCCGTAATGGTCAAATTACGACGACGAAAGCGCGAGCGAAAGCTGTACGCACGGAAGTCGATCGCATGATCACGCTGGCCAAAGATGGTTCGCTCGCAGCCCGTCGTAAGGCAATAGGCTATATGTATGACAAACAGCTCGTTCATACATTGTTTGAGCAAGCTGAGGAGCGATATGGGGATCGCAAGGGTGGCTATACCCGTGTTGTACGCACGGTCAGCCGTCGTGGCGATAATGCAGAAATGGCCATTATTGAATTGACCTGATCCCGGTGTGGGCGCAGATTAAATACCTCTAGTTTTGCGAAGAATGTCTCAAAGCTAGGCAGTCAGATGAATAAGACCGATAGATTTCGATTCCAGTAAGCGATTACGGTTGTGTTTTTATCCACAGGGACACCCAGTAAGAAAGAGAAAAACCGTGCAGCTTTAGATGAGTTGCAGCGTGTTGCTCTGGTTATTCAATACCAGGGGACTCATTTTTGTGGTTGGCAGTGGCAACCCAACCAGCGCACGGTTCAAGAAGAAATTGAATCGGTTATTCAATCTGTCGTGAAACATCCAGTGAGGATTCATGCGGCGGGGCGAACAGATACTGGGGTTCATGCGGCTGCACAAGTTGCTCACTTCGATGTCAAAACTGTGATTCCACCCCACCGTTGGGCCGATATTTTGAATCATCGTTTGCCCAGTGACATCGTGATTCGGGGAGCAGCTGGTGTGACTTCTTCTTGGCACGCTCGGTTCTCAGCATTGTGGCGGCGGTATCGCTATACGATCTATACCGATAAGCGCCCTAACCTTTTTGTGCGCCCCTACTCCTGGCATTATTACCACGAGCCTTTGGATGCCAGTAAGATGCAAGCTGCGCTTTTGCCCATGTTGGGGCGGCAGCATTTGGCTGCTTTTCATCGAGCGGGTTCTCGTCGTTCTCACTCTTGGGTGGATGTTCACGATGTAGCCTGTATTGAGCGCAAGCCTTTTATTCAGATTGAGATTCAAGCGAGTGGTTTCCTTTATGGAATGGTTCGCTTGCTAGTGGGGCTGCTTGTAGAGGTAGGGCGGGGTTTGCGATCGCCTGACGAATTCACTCAGCTTTGGCAAGAGCAGCGTCGAGATCAGGTCAAGTACGCGGCTCCACCCCAGGGACTTTGCTTGCTCCGGGTTGGTTACGAGCATTTCCCATTTCCTAAATTGCTCTGGTTCGACAGTCAGCCGCAATTTCTATTGCCATCCCCCTTTACCGATGTGGCTGAAGCTAGCTCACCCTACTCTTCTGTCTGCTGACTATCTCATTTGAACCCTTGTTTGCGTTGCGTAGCCTTTGCCCTCTCAGTGGTTTTATCCTTTGTATCTCCTTTGCAGAATAACGTCATGACAAAAACCTACCTCCCAAAAAGTCCAGCGGATGCGCGTAAATGGTACGTCGTCGATGCCGAAGGCCAACGCCTTGGGCGGCTTGCCTCTGAGATTGCCATGGTCTTGCGTGGCAAAAATAAGCCCACCTACACGCCTCACCTCGATACGGGTGATTTTGTGATCGTTGTCAATGCCGACAAAATTGATGTGACTGGGCGGAAGCGATCGCAAAAGCTCTATCGTCGCCACTCTGGTCGCCCGGGTGGGATGAAAGTAGAAACGTTTGAGAAGTTACAAGCGCGGATCCCTGAGCGTATTATTGAGAAAGCCGTGAAGGGAATGTTGCCCAAAAATACCTTGGGTCGGCAATTGTTCACGAAGCTCAAAGTTTATGCTGGGCCAGATCATCCCCACGAAGCACAACAACCTGAAGTATTGACTATCAAGACAATTCCTGGAGAGAACTAATGCAAGCGACAGATCAGTCAAATCGTGTAGTTTATTGGGGAACCGGTCGCCGCAAATCGGCAATTGCTCGGGTGCGTTTGGTGCCGGGTAATGGAGAAATTACCATTAATGGTAAGCCGGGTGTTGAGTATCTACAGTTCAACCCTGGCTATCTGGCCTCTGCGAAAGCGCCTTTGGAAACGCTTGGGCTTGAAAACGAGTATGACATTTTGGTTAATGCCCATGGCGGTGGCTTAACTGGGCAGGCTGACTCGATTCGCCTCGGCGTTGCCCGTGCCCTCTGCCAACTAGATCCAGAAAATCGTAAACCGCTCAAGATAGAGGGATATTTGACACGGGATCCCCGTGCGAAAGAACGGAAAAAGTACGGCTTGCACAAAGCACGGAAAGCTCCCCAATACTCCAAGCGATAGCTTCAATCAAGGATTTCTGAAGGCAGTCGAATTGCCTTGTGCCTCCTCTGTCTAGAATAGAGTTATGCGCGACAGAGATCTTGTTAGTCGTTTGTTTGAATTTTTACGCCAATTTGGAGACATTATGCCGAAGTCTGATATTCATCCGGAGTGGTATCCCGAAGCAAAGGTTTATTGCAACGGCGAAGTCGTTATGACAGTAGGTTGCACCAAGCCCGAGCTGCATGTTGATGTATGGTCAGGAAATCACCCTTTCTACACTGGAACGCAGAAGATCATCGACACGGAAGGTCGTGTAGAGCGCTTCTTGCGGAAGTACGGTATGACCGATACTCGCACACAAGGTGATCAAGAGACCACGGACAAATAGTGCGATCGCCCCGGCCTATTCTCTGTGTGGATAGCCTAGTCATCTATTTGCGTGAGGCAAGTGGTTGAACCCGTGCCTAGTATTCGTACTCCCAAGCTCCTAACGCTGATTTGATTCCTATGGCAGAAGCTTACCTGCTGGAAAAGCTAAATTCGGTTGAGCAGACGTTCACGGAAATGACCCGTCGAATGGCCGATCCAGATGTAGCGTCTGACCCGACTGAGTTTCAGAAAGTCGCGAAGGTACGTTCGTCCTTGGAAGAGACGGTCGCGGTTTATAGCGAGTGGAAGAAAGCACAAGATGATTTGCAGGGAACTCGCGAGGTTCTCAAAGAATCTGCTGGGGATCAAGAATTGCGTGAGATGGCAGCGATGGAAGTAGAGGAGCTAGAGGAGACGATCGCCCATCTCGAAGAGCGGCTCAAGATTCTCTTGCTTCCCCGAGACCCTAATGATGACAAGAACATCATGCTGGAGATCCGTGCGGGAGCTGGAGGGGATGAAGCCAGTATATGGGCGGGAGACCTTGTGCGGATGTATTCGCGGTATGCAGAAACTCAGAACTGGCGAGTGAAGCTGGTAAGTGAATCGCTTGCTGACATGGGTGGCTTCAAAGAGGCCATTCTTGAGATTCAAGGCGATCAGGTTTATAGCAAGCTGAAATTTGAAGCAGGCGTTCATCGGGTTCAGCGGGTTCCTATCACCGAAGCAGGTGGGCGAGTTCACACCTCGACCTCTACAGTTGCTGTTATGCCTGAAGTCAATGATGTGGAAGTTGAAATTGACCCCAAAGACATTGAGTTGAAGACAGCCCGATCGGGTGGTGCCGGTGGTCAGAACGTCAACAAGGTAGAGACGGCTGTAGACTTGTTCCACAAACCTACGGGGATCCGAGTCTTTTGTACGGAAGAGCGATCGCAGGGGCAAAACCGTGAACGAGCCATGCAGATCTTGCGGGCTAAGCTGTACGAGATGAAGCTCCAAGAGCAGCGGGATGAAGTCTCTTCCATGCGACGATCGCAAGTTGGCTCTGGAGAGCGCTCCGAAAAAATTCGCACCTACAATTACAAAGATAATCGAGTAACTGACCATCGATTGGGTCAGAACTTTACTCTCAATCCAGTTCTGGAAGGTGATATTGAGGGATTAATTCAAGCTTGTATCACGCAAGATCAGCAAGAGCAGCTTGAGCAGTTGGCGAATTCCACTGCATCCGCGTCAATTTAAAACTCCTTGGCGAATGGATTTCTGGGCTTTGCAGAAAAGCGTTATGACTTGAAACGTCGTTTCAAGTCATAACGCTTTTTTTGCGATGCTCATGTTTGCCTACTGCATAGAAGGGCTGGGTGTGCGATCGCCCGTTTGATTTTGATCCCCTTGCGCCTCATTCTCTGGGTGAGGGGTGGGTTGCAGCGTTTCCAAGATGCTTAGAATCTCGCGCTCGAAGGTAACTTGGGCACGATTGGACTTGCCACCGAGGTAAAGGCGATCGCCTTCCTGCAATGCCCAAATCTGAGCATGGGAAACGTAGCTCATCACCACGCCGATCATTAGCAAGCCGAAGCCGAGATAAACCACAGGAATACCGGGATCCGCTTTGATCTGCAAGCCCGTGCTGCCAATGATTTCGTCGATCGCTAACTGAACACCGTTGACCTCAGCGGATTGTCCCTCCCGAATTGTTGCAGTCAGTTTGCCTTCACCGTCGTACACAAATACCGTGCCCTTTAAGTCCCGAGCCAGGACAGACACACCGTCACTCAAGTCTGGATTTGTGGGGATCCATGCACCCCATAGACGACCTTTGCCACCCGTTTCCAACTGCACCATGGGCACATCGAATTTGGGGCTGTTGTTGAAGTGGAAGCGGAGTCCAGCGACGCCCCAATCTGCCTGGTAGAGCGTAACGCCGTGATAGCGTAGGGGTTCATTGACATGGATGGTCTTGCGCTCAACCTCATTGCCTTCCTGGTCGAGCACGGATAAATCGGAGTAGAACTGATCGATCGACCCTTCCGGGGTGTAGTCGATCCAAAAGCGATTGACATGGACTGACCAGTCTGTGGGAATTTGTGATTTTGCCCAGGGACCAGCATCAAAAATGTTTTGAATGCGGAAGGTTTCGCCACTGGGGACGATTTCCTGCGCAAAAAAGCCAGTCATTGAGCCGATGATCGACCCGGCTAACACAATCAGCATGCTGGCGTGAACCACAATCGGGCCGATACGCCCTGCAATTCCCCGACGCGCGTAGAGACTATTGTCTTCTTGAAAGATGAGATAGCGCTTTGTTTGTAAGACCTGACTCAGGTTCGTTAGAGCAGAATTGGTAGGCTGTCCATTCACCTCTGCGCTGAGCGTTAACTTTTCAAACTGGCGAGGTTTAGTGTAATAGCTCCACTTTCGCGATGCTTTAAGAGTCGGGAGTTGGCGTGAAAAGGTGCAGGCGGTAAGGCTAGAGCCGAATAGGATGAGGATTGCCAGGAACCACCAGGTGCGGTAGACGTGATCTAAACCTAAGGTTAGGAGAACTTTCCAGCTCAGAAACCCAAAGAGAGCCGGGTCTTCGGGATAGTTGGCCTGATAAAACGCTAGGGTTTCTCCCTGCTCAATGACGGTGCCGCTAACGCTGAAGAGTGCGATCGCCAGCAACAATACAATCGCTAATCGTAGGTCTGCCAACAACGGCAATAGCTCTCGCTGAAAGTAGCGTTTGAGGGCAATAAAACCACCCTTTGAGTGGGCAGAAGACGGTTCGTTTGTGGCCATAGGTTTAGACAAGTAACCAGTTTGAGCAGTGAACGTAAGCCGATAATGACTAGGATGCATTGACCTGAGGGGTTGTAATGCAAATCCCTTTTCCACTGTACTATTTCACTCCAGTTTCAGGCAGAGGGAATGGTAGGGAGTCCATAAGCTTTGGGGGGGATCTGCCTGTGCTGCTCAACATTCACGCACCGTGAAGGATTATCCAATCAGCGAGGCCAACCAAAGCCGTTTTGAAAACTACAGTCGGGTTACACTCATGGGTGGACATTTTCTTATGACAACCGATTGCGATGCTTGACCTCAAACAGATCCGAGAAAATCCAGAGCAGGTACAGGCGCGACTAAATCGGCGTGGTGAAGGCTATGACTTAACGCCGATTTTGGAGCTAAACCAGCAGCAACGAGTATTGGAGGGGGAGCGATCGCAACTCCAGGCCCGGAGCAACGAAATTGGTAAGCAGGTCGGGCAGAAAATGAAATCTGGCGCGAAGCCGAACGATTCGGATGTGCTGGCGTTGAAAGAAGAGGGGAACCAGGTTAAGGCGCAGTTGAGCGAACTGGAACCGCGCGAAAAAGAACTCAAAGCCAAGGTAGAAGAGCTGTTACTCGACATTCCAAATCTGCCAAGCGAAACAACCCCTGTGGGGAAGGATGAAGATGAGAACGTTGAGTTGCATCGTTGGGGCGATGAGTATCTGTCGGATGCGAAGGGCTTGCTGCCCCATTACGAAATAGGCGAAACGCTAGGAATTTTCAACTTTGAGCGATCGACGCGGATTGCCCAGAGTCGGTTTGTTACGTTGCTCGGAGCGGGGGCTGCGCTGGAACGGGCACTGATTAACTTCATGCTGAACCGTCACATTGCTGCAGGCTACACCGAAGTGCTGCCGCCGTTTCTGATCAATTCCGATTCGCTACGGGCGTCGGGGCAGTTGCCGAAGTTTGCAGAGGAAAGCTTCCGGTGCGATCGCGACGATCTTTGGCTCACACCCACCGCTGAGGTTCCCCTAACCAGCTATCATCGGGACGAGATCTTGGATCGTGATCAACTGCCGTTGCACTACTGCGCCTACACCCCATGTTTTCGGCGGGAAGCTGGCAGTTACGGACGGGATACCCGAGGGCTGATTCGCCTACATCAGTTTGACAAGGTGGAAATGTATAAGTTTGTGCATCCGGAGTTGTCGGAAGCGGAGCATGAAGCGCTGCTCAAGGATGCGGAAGCCATCCTGCAAGCCCTGAAGCTTCCCTATCGGGTGATTGAACTTTGCACAGGGGATCTCGGATTCTCTGCCGTCAAGACCTATGACCTGGAGGTATGGATGCCTAGCCAGGACAAGTATCGGGAAATTTCGAGTTGCTCCAATTGCTGGAATTTCCAAGCCCGCCGTGCCAATATTCGCTTTAAAGAATCTGGGAAAAAGGGTACGCAATTTGTTCACACGCTCAATGGTTCGGGGCTAGCGGTGGGGCGGACGATGGCGGCGATCTTAGAGAATTACCAACAGCCCGATGGAACGGTGCAGATTCCCGAGGTGCTGCAACCGTTTATGGGGCGAGAGGTGCTGTAGAGCCAGAGGAAACCGAGTTTGCAATTGAAGGGAGGTGTGCGCCGCAGCCATCTTCCCAGGTGGCATGACCGCGAGGCTCTATCGGTTTACTTCAACGAAGCATCCAGAAACGGCGGAATCGGACAGTCGAGAGCAATGACAACCACACGCAGCAGTTCTGCTTCTTGAACGGTGACGTTGTTATCAAGCAGTACCGTGTGGGCACAGGCATCGATCGCGTTTTGCTTAAGCTTAGGTGCCGTTTTTCCCAGTCGCTTGAGACTATTGCCAACCGCCGCTAGGTTAATCGGCATGACCCCTTTGGGCAGATCCCGGCTCCCTGCACCCGGCAAGCGATAAATTCCAGAGCGGAATGCATAATCCTGCCCTTCTTTGTCGGAATGCCCTACCCGCGCCAGTGCTGAGAGGAGAACCAGGCAATCATCCCAAACTTGATCGAGGGTGGTGAATTCGGTCTTGGGTGGCGTGGGCTTGCTGAAGTAGGGAGCAAGGCGGCGATGGAGGACAACCTGTAGGGCATATTCGCCGAGGGTGACCTGCTGATCCATTTGCACCAATGCTTGAACTTGCTTTAGGAAGTGGCTGCATTGCTGAGCCGAGGTTTCGCGCAATGCCGGAATGGTGAGGTCGATGAGGGGGAGACGGAAGCGCAGATCCAATCGATGCAGCAGTGGAGTAAGCTTGAGGGTCTGCTCAACCACCTCTGGGAGTTCGTTTTCTTTGAGATGGCGGATTTGGCGATCGCGCACCTCCTGACTGTCTTTATCGAGCAAAAAGCCGTAGACGATAGACAGCGCTCCAGTTCGTTCCCGCGTCGCCAGCCGAATGGGGTCTGGTAGCTTAGCTAGAAGCTTATGGGCATAGGCCAAGTGCTGAGGTGTGGCTGTACCCACAGCGTTGACCACGTCATCGGCACGATTGTGTGTAGGTTCAGATTTCTGGGGCGATCGCATTGTCGTCCCGCCCTGAAACCCCACCACCGCTTCGTTGGCTGTGATACCCGCGCTTGCTCCTGCCGCTCGTCGAACGGCAGATTTTGCTGTTGTGTAGCGCTTGCCCTCGATCCTCTGAATGCGCTGTTGCAGGGGGGGGTGAGTCGCGAAACCTTGACCAAAGAAGCCGAAACGTAGGGCTTCCCCAAAAAAGAGGTGGCTTATTTCTTCTGCATTCGGTGCCTCGATGAGGGATCCCTCCGAGAGACCACCAATCTTGCGGAGTGCGCCCGCAATTCCGGATGGGTTGCGGGTGAACTGCACGGCTGAGGCGTCGGCCAAAAATTCCCGCTGACGCGACACCGCACTTTTGATCAAGCGTCCACACAGCAAACCAAGGGAGCCAATTAGAATCAGCGCCAGCCCAATGACGGCGATTTGTCCACTGCCACGGGAACGCCCACGTCCACTCGCCCGCGCCACAATCCGTCCGGTCAGATAAATCAGCAAAATGCCCTGCAGCACACCGATGAGACGGATGTTGAGCGTCATATCGCCGTTCAGAATATGGCTAAATTCATGGGCGATGACTCCTTGAATTTCTTCGCGGGTCAATTGATCCAGCGTGCCTTGAGTAATCCCAATCACCGCATCGTTGGGGGTAAAGCCAGCGGCAAAGGCGTTGATTCCCGGTTCGTTGGCTAGCAAATAGACAGCGGGGACAGGCGTACCCGAGGCGATCGCCATTTCATCTACAATATTCAGCAATTGCTGCTCCTGTGGATCTTGGGTGCTACGGCTCAGGATCTGTCCGCCCAGACCTTCAGCAACAACCTTACCGCCTCCCCGCAGTGCTGCCAGCTTTGAGGCACTCCCCAGTCCTACGAACAGCCCTACGCCAGCAGCAGAAACGCATAGCAGGGAGGGATCCCACAATCGTGCTGTACCCACAGAGGTTTCAGCAATGGCCACAATCAGGGTCAGGTAGATCAGCAAGACCATACTGAGGAGGGCGATCGCAAACAGCATGAGCAGATACAGCGTGTTTTGCTTCGCCCGATCCTGATGCTCAAAGAAATTCATTGTTGCTGCCATACAGCTCTTCCTTGAAAACGGTCTAGACGTTAGGATTCAGCGCCATGGTGCGTGGTGGGAGCCCACTGAAGTCAATGGACTAAAACGAAATACGGGGCACTTCCTTGACTTCGGGCGAGGCTTCTTCGAGGAATTGGGCTTCGGCAAAATTGAAACCGCCAGCAATGAGGTTGTTGGGGAAGACTTCGCGAGCCGTGTTGTAGCGCATCACGGCATCGTTAAATGCCTGACGGGCAAAGGCGATTTGGTTCTCGGTCGTCCGCAGCTCTTCCATCAACTGCCCCATGGAGCGATCGGCCTTCAGGTCGGGATAGGCTTCGGCAACCGCAAATAGTCGCCCCAAAACCCCCGTTAGCATGCCTTCCGCCTCGCCCAGTTGCTGCATTGCTCGTGGGTCGCCAGGAGACCCCGCTGCACGCTGGGTGGCCTGCATGGCCGCATTACGAGCGGCAATAACGGCTTCCAGAGTTTCTCGTTCATGCTTCATATACCCCTTGACACTTTCCACCAGGTTGGGAATTAGGTCATGTCGGCGGCGCAGTTGAACATCAATTTGTGAGTAGGCGTTTTGATATAAGCGTCGTTTTGCGACCAACTGGTTGTAAATGCCAGCCACTAAAAAGCCAACCACTCCAACCAGCGCAATCAGAAAAATGATCAGCCCGAGTACTCCAGCCATGTTGTACTTACCTCGTTTGTTGAGTCGGTTTGAGATGATTTGGTTGCAAGAGTGTCATGGGTAAGGGCAGTGCGATCGCCCATTCCACCCGTCTCATGTGGGGCACGATGGCCTTTGGAAAGGGGCGATCGCTTGGCGTCCAGATCATCCCCTTGGCTTCAGGATGCCCACTCTCCAAAATGAGCCAACAGCCGCAATGGAAAGCCCTGGAGCACTTTTCCCCTGAAATGGTTGCTCCCGCAGGAAGCGCGCCCCATCCAGATGCACAGGTCGAAACCCATCTCAATCCGTATCTAAAACAACAAAATGACTCAAACTAATTCAGGAATCACATAAAAATCTTCGATAAAGCTTTATAGCGAGTCTCGCTTCAGGAAGCCGCTATTATTTGACGAAAGATTTATAGCGCTACGCGCTCAGATAGAACCCAATCATTTTTTGAAAGCCCCGCGTCGCGGGGCTTTCAAAAAATGATTTTTCCTAATCTCAATGCGTAAGGCTATATCTGAAAGGTTTGCCTGAGAGCCCAGCGGCAGCTACCGGGGAATGTTTTGAGGGATTCAAAACACTATCTGAATGTCGGTTTCCGATGGAATTGGGATTCGTCCTATCGCAGCAATCCGATGAGTAGCAGAATTACCCCCAGCACTATGCAGCCGATGCAACTGTAGAGTAGTGCTTTTGCCTGCTCCTGTGCCTTGCGGGTCATCTCTTCTGATGTGCGCATCGTCACCCAAAATTTCTTATCGCTTTCGCTGGGCTTTTGGAGGCGGAGGCGATCGCCCAGATCGGCTACGGTTCCTACGATGGTGGCTCGACGATGTAAGGGCAGGATACTTTCGCTATAGTGATAGCCCAGCGTTTGTCGCCCAGACCTAGGACGTCCCACGGACATGGAAAAATCACCGAAGGAAATTTGTCCGCCTTGCTCAGGGCGAAATTCATCCAACACTTTCTCCGTTTCGATTTCCGCTCCATGCAAATCGACCGCTAGCTCACCCGTTGTATCCTTCAAGTGGAAGGGGGTGGACTGGGTGTTTTGAGACATGGTTTCTGATCCATCCTGCGTCTCCCGAACCGTCTTTCCGTTTTCTTTTTTGGTGACAGTTTCCTCGTATTTCCGCTCGACCTGCATCTTGTAGTGGACACAGGGTTGTTGGCTCAGCGGAGCCGTGAGGGGGCGATCGCACACGACTTCGCCCGACACCTTGACATACTCGCGCCAACTGCCGCCACCAATCTCCTGGGAAACCGCCTTCGCCATCTGTTGCAGCTCAGCCACCGTAGCCGCACGAGCAACGCGAACCGAGTAAGCGCGGTGGTTTTGGTCACGTTGTGCTGCGAATAGGCCAACGCCAATCAGCAACACAACGATGCCCAAGATAATGAAACCCATAATGCTCGCCTCTCAACCCATAACCTTTGTATTGGCTTCAATCATTACCTAGAGCAATCCTGAAGAATTCTGTCGTACCTAGGTCTCGAACGGGACTTAGCCCCATACAACGTTAGTTCCGCTAGATATTGTCCTTAGCCTACCCATTCCGCTGCATGGCTTCACGGCATAGGAAGGGGCTGCAATATTTTGTAAAGCAGGTTCAATCTCATGGTTGATGGCCTGATATATGGCTTCGATGAGATCGGATGATTCATCCTAGCGTGTGGCTGGCTGTGTGGCGGTTTGTATCGCAATATTGCCATTTGCAACATGCTTTCCCGGCTCATGGCACACTGACGGGTGTTTGCTGCGTTGCGTGATTGTTAGCCATTGTGAATTCTTCTCAGTCTTCCCCTGTGTTTTCCCAAACCTCTCTCCAAGCTGGCAGTGATGTTGCGGCTCCAACCGCGTCAGTTGGCATCGAAACCCAAACCCGCAAAGCCGACCATCTGCGAGTTTGTTTAGAAGAGGATGTGCAATTTCGACAAACCACAAACGGATTAGATCGCTATCGCTTTCAGCACTGTTGCTTGCCCGAGCTGGATTGGAATGAGGTTGACCTGTACACAGAGTTTTTGGGTAAGCCGCTTGCGGCTCCAGTGCTCATCTCATCGATGACGGGCGGTACCGAGCAGGCACGGCGCATCAACCATCGTCTGGCGACGATCGCCCAGCAGTATAACTTCGCAATGGGGGTGGGTTCCCAGCGAGTCGCGCTGGAAAAGCCAGAGGTGCGTAATACCTTTGATGTGCGGGCGATCGCCCCCGATATCTTGCTCTTTGCCAATTTGGGAGCGGTGCAGCTCAACTACGGGTGTGGGCTTGAAGAGTGCCAGCGGCTGGTGGATTGGCTTCAGGCCGATGCGTTGATTTTGCATCTTAATCCGTTACAAGAGAGTGTGCAGACCCGGGGCGATCGCAATTTTCGTGGTCTCTTCCAAAAAATTGAGCAAATCTGTGCCCAATTACCCGTGCCTGTCATTGCCAAGGAAGTGGGGAATGGCATTTCTGCGCCGATGGCGAAGCGGTTGGTCGAGGCCGGCGTCGGGGCGATCGA
>JBCBSL010000127.1:0-13695 GCA_039819145.1 Cyanobacteria bacterium J06638_22 | reverse complement strand
ATTGGCAAGGGATATGTTCCGCTTACATTGCTGATTGTGTTCGGATTGGTCTTTTTGCTTCTGGTAACCACTCTACAATCCCCTCTGATTTCCAACGTGACGTTTAGAGTGATTGCAGCTCTGGCGTTGTCGCTTATGTTGGTGTTTATGTTGTGGCTTGCGTGTCGGCGTTAGTTGGGAGATATTTTGGAGCCTACGCCCGATTTGTTAGCAATTGTGCAGCGTGCCCATGAAGCAGCCGCAGAGTCGGCAATGCTAAAGGGCGCACAGCGTAGTGCGGCTCTACAAGCCATGGCAAAGGCCGTGCAGCAGCAGCAAGATCGGATTTTGGAAGCCAATACGCTTGATCTGGAAACGAGCCGAGAGATGGCGGTTCCCGAACTGATCCTAGAGTGGCTGCGGCTGACTCCAGAGCGATTGCAGATGGTGATCCACATTCTGCAACAGCTCGCCAATTCGCCGGATCCCCTGCAGCGACTTCTGAATGTGCAGGAACCCGTCACCTCTGGACAGACCTACGGACGGCTAACGCCACTGGGAGTAATCGCGCTGGTGTTTGAGTCGTTTCCGGATCTCGGTGCGATCGCTGCTGGTATGTGTATTCGCACTGGAAACAGTCTGGTAATGCGGGGCGGAACCGAAGCGAGTCAGACCAACCAGGTGATCGCCGAAATTTTGCAAGGGGCACTGGAAGATGCCAAGTTGCCCAAGGGTGCTCTGGAGCTAGTGCCGCCTGACAGCGGCGACTCCATCCGAGAACTGGTGATGCAGGATGAGTATATTGACTTGGTCTTGCCCTATGGGCGAACGAGCCTGGTGCAGCAGGTTATTCGTCAGGCCAATGTCCCTGTGCTCAAGACGTCGATCGGGAACTGTTATCTTTACTGGGCACCCTCCGGCTCAGTGGATATGACCCGCTGGATGATTCTAGAGAGCCACCGCAGCGAGCCCGATCCAGTCAATGCGATCGAAAAAGTGTTGATTCACCATCGGCAGGATGTAGCGACGTTGCAAATGCTGTGGCGCAACCTGCAAGATAAGGGATTTCAACTGCGGGGCGATGAAAAGCTAGTGGCCGACTTCCCCGAATTGGCCCTGGTCAAACCGGGAGACTGGGGTCAGCCCTACCTCACCCAAACGGTGGCATTCCGGGTGGTAGACAGCCCAGAGCAGGCGATCAACTGGATGAACCGCTATAGCAGTGGCCATGCCGATGCCCTCGTAACCGAGAGCTACACCGAAAGCCAGCAGTTTGCGACGCACCTCAATAGCGCAACGCTGTTTATCAACGCGTCACCCCGATTTTGCCGCTATCCCAAACAGGGCACACCCATTGCGTTGGGGATGTCTAATCAAAAAGGGCACCACCGAGGGTTCATTACCCTCAGCAGCTTGATGACGACGAAGCACATCGTCCAGGGGCATGAAGCGCTGTAGCGCTGGGATGCAGATAACGAACCGTGCGGTTGTAAGGTTTCCACTGGAGTGGTGGTTTTTATAGCGCTACGCGCTCAGGTAGAACCCAATCATTTTTTGAAAGCCCCGCGTCGCGGGGCTTTCAAAAAATGATTTGTCCTAATCTCAATGCGTAAGGCTATATGCGGCTATGGGGCGATCGCCATTTCAGGTTGTTCCACCTCAGCTACATCAGCCATGGCCACGGGCAAACCAAAAACTTCAGCGGAGTTGTTGAGACTTTCGATCAGCTTGACCTTATGCAGCTTGGCTCCGATTTGTTGAATGGGGGCTTCCAGCAAGTCGCGGATATGAACAGCGATATTTTCTGCGGTGGGCACGACTTTCTCAAAGTAAGGAATGTCGTAGTTCAGGAAGGTGTGGTCAAACGGCTCTACCACATGCGTATCGACCGCCTTCTGGAATTCCACTAAATCGACAATCATCCCAGTGCGGGGATCGACCTCGCCCTTGATGGTGACTTCCAGGTGGTAGTTGTGGCCATGCCCATGCACGCGGGCGCACTTGCCATAAATCTCAAAATTTTCTTCCAACGACAGATGGGGCACGGCCAGCCGATGGGCAGCGCTGAAGTGGGTGCTGATTGTGAGATAGGCTTCCATGTTGTTTCCTTCGTAGTCTGCCCAAAGTTCAGGATGTTCAAAGAGTTGGATGTTTGTCAGGGGAAGATGCGGAGCGAGGCGGTTCCAGATCACCCGCGCCATGTGTTCGGTAGTGGGGAGGGTTTGCTGAAATTCTTCCCACACATCATTCAAGTAAGAAAAATTGAGCTGGCTGGTAATTTCGCGCTTGATCACCTGCTTTACATCCGACAGGTTGAGCACCATGCCATATTCGTCCAACTCCCCTTCCATCGACACGTACAACACATAGTTGTGTCCATGTCCAGGGGAATTTGTGCATAGCCCAAAGCGAGCAAAGTTTTCAGCGTCGCTGATCTCGGGCATCCAGTAGCGGTGACTGGCGGAGAATTCAGCACGACGGTTAATAATACATTTCATGAAAAAGGAAAGAATGTTACGTTTCTTTAACGTCTTCTCTCAGGATAGACCGTTTTGGTGCGATCGGGGCGATCGCCCTCCATCCTAATCTCTACATCCCAAGCCCTCCATCCCAAGCGATGGAACATCGGCTCCAGCTCCAGCCAGCTCGCACCGACTCAAGTAGCCGACGGCTGCTCTGGGGCAGAATCCGATTTTGTGGCCTTCCCTGGGGCAAGATTCAAGCTGCGGAAGTAGAGGGTGCCGACGCTACCCAGGAACACAAGATAGGCGATCGCCTGCCCCAGATAGAGCCGCTGGGTGTAGCCAAACAAGGCTTTCAGGATGATGCCGGGAAACTGCTTGTCGGGAAGTACGGTGCTAGCATTCCAGACTTGGGGGCCTAAGATACAAGCGCCGGAGGTTCCATGGCAGAGACCCGCGTACTGTGGGTCGAGATGAGCTAGGGTGGCGATCGCGCCATCAAAATGCCGCAACGCCGATACGACCAGCCCCGCCACAATCAGCAACAGAAAAACGCCCATGACCAAAAAGAAGCGGCGCAAGTTGATTTTTACCCCGAGCTGAAACAGCAACACACCGATAATGACGGCTCCCACAATACCTGCCACGGCTCCTGCTATGGGAATCCAGCCTTCCTGAAACTGGGCCGCGAGAAATAGAACGGTTTCAAACCCTTCTCGGAGAACGGCGATCGCAATCAAGCTAAACACCCCAATCGCCGCATTTTCCTGCTGTAGAGCCGAGGTAACGGCCCCTTCGACCTCGCCTTTCATGGCGCGGGCTTGCCGCGACATCCATACCAGCATCCAACTGAGGAGGGCGATCGCCATCACCCCAAACACCCCTTCAAAGGTCAGTTTTGCGACGCGTCCGTAGCCATCCGATAGGGTCGAGAGCCAGACTAAACTGCCACTCAGCAACACGCCCACCAGACCACTGGCAATGATGCCCGCTGCAATGCCGCCGTAGACCCACCGAGTGAGTTGGGGCCGTTCGGCTTGCTTCAGGTAGGCGAGGACAATGCCGACGACCAGTGCCGCCTCAACTCCCTCTCTTAGCGTAACAACAAAGGTTGGTAATGCTGCCGCAACGTTCATGCGTCATCCGGTTGAATGTTGACTGTCAGGATGTAGTGGCCGAGAAACTCCCGCGCAGCCCACAACTCATATTCCACCCGCAGATGCTCGGGTAGCGGATCGCCCTGCAATTCGAGACTGCGCGTGTAGTTGCGGAGCTGCATTTGGCTACAGTGGGTGGGATCGTCCCCCTGGAGCCAGAAGCGACTTGGGCCGAATACCCCCTTCTCCCAATAATGACGGTAACTCAATTTGCCGTGGGTTTGCATCGTCAAGATGATGCGATAGGGCGACAGTTCCAACCACAAAAACCGTGCGATGGGTGGCGGAACCTGCGGCTTTATTGCCTCATTCCCTTGCGGATCCTCATTCCCTCGAAGGTATGAGGGACGGTATTCGTCCAAAGGAGGTTCGCGCAACAGGAGGTGGTAGCGCTGCAACTCTTTTTCGTATAAGGTTGCCGAGGCTTCCACTACAGACCAGAGCGGCAAATCCAGCGACATCAGTGACAAGCAGACCGTTTTGCGGTGATGAGTCAGCATGAGTCAGATAGGGCAAGGAGTAAAGGATAAGGGCGGCGTTACAAGCAGCGAAAAAAGCTCGCGTTGAAAGTGGAGTGTTGGAGGTGGAATTAAATACCCGTCACGGAGTCTGAAGCGATCGAACCGTTTACTCAAGGCACTGTAAAACGCTATGCCACTCTAACGTTATGTTTCCCCCTACGACTGAGAATCATCCGATTTTTACCGAAATCTTTAGGTTTCATTCAAGACCGGTTTCATCAAAGAGGATGTGCAAAACTCAGCAGCAGCAGTGCCTTTGGGGTGGCGTGCTTGATGGCATTTGGCTTGGCCGGACAACTGGCGTGGGAAAATAGAACGAGCCTGATTGGGCGACGCTCTTCAACGATCCTTAACTTTGAGACTATTGATGGCTGCTGCATCCATTTCCTTAACGCAATCTGACACGCACCAAACCTTGACCCTGTCCCCCCCAAAGGAAATGGCGTTGCAGGGCTGGGTTAAGATTCCGGGAGATAAATCGATTTCTCACCGGGCACTGATGCTGGGAGCGCTGGCCGAAGGGGAAACCCAGATTCAAGGGCTGCTGCTGGGCGAAGACCCCCATAGTACGGCAGCCTGCTTTACCGCCATGGGCGCGAAAATCTCACCCCTCAACGCCGATCAGGTGCGGGTGCAGGGGGTGGGCGTAGGGAACCTCCTGGAACCCAAAGATATTTTGGATGCGGGCAATTCTGGCACGACGATGCGGCTGATGCTGGGAATTTTGGCGAGCCATCGCGATCGCTTCTTCACCGTTACGGGGGATACTTCGTTGCGATCGCGCCCCATGGCTCGGGTGATTACGCCGCTAGAGAAAATGGGAGCAGAAATCTGGAGCCGTCAGGGAGGACTGGCGCCTCTGGCTGTGCGAGGAAAATCATTACAGCCGATTCACTACCACTCTCCGGTAGCCTCAGCGCAGGTTAAGTCCTGCGTCTTACTGGCGGGGCTCCTCGCCGACGGCACCACGACCGTGACCGAACCCGCCCTTTCCCGTGACCATAGTGAACGCATGCTGCGAGCCTTTGGGGCAGAAATCGTCGTCGATCCTGAAACCATCAGTGCCTCGGTAAAGGGGCCAGCGCGGCTGGTGGGTCAAACAGTAGTGGTTCCTGGCGATATCAGCTCGGCGGCTTTCTGGTTGGTCGCAGGGGCGATCGTCCCCGGCTCCGATCTGGTGGTGGAAAATGTGGGGGTGAATCCAAGCCGGACGGGGGTGCTGGAGGCGCTCCGACAAATGGAGGCTGACATTACTTTGCTGAATGAGCGCGAAGTCGCGGGCGAACCCGTAGCCGATATTCGCGTTCGCTATTCTGCCCTCACGGCCTGCACCATTGGCGGTGACCTGATTCCCCGGCTGATCGACGAAGTGCCGATTCTCGCTGTCGCCGCGCTCTTTGCCAAGGGGACGACGGTGATTCAAGACGCGGCAGAGTTGCGGGTGAAGGAGAGCGATCGCATTGCTGTGATGGCGACCCAACTCACGAAAATGGGCGCGGTTGTGGCAGAAAGACCGGATGGACTGGAGATTCAGGGCGGTGCGTCGTTGGTCGGCGCAGAAGTCGACAGCTACACAGATCACCGGATTGCGATGAGTCTGGCGATCGCCGCCCTCACCGCCCGTGGCACAACCCACATCCATCGCGCTGAAGCAGCGGCTGTCTCTTACCCCGATTTCACCCCTACACTGCAGAAATTCCTCGAAACGACGACCTAAGACGCTGCTCCCAAGATATTTGGACAGTCTTTATGTGATTTCCTCTAAACTGGAGAATTTCCCAGAAATTGCCCTCCCACTGGGGATTTCTGTATACAGATGGGAATACTGGTAGCAAAGCTTGAGCCAAAGACTACTCAGCGTCCTAATCCCTCTTATGTGGCAACGCCTCAAACATATCGTCCATGATCTCAGAGCTTATCGATACCTCAGTCCTGATCTCAAACTGCGACGTCAAGTCCTACAGTTTTTGAGTCAGCGACCGTTGTTAAGCCCTGCAGATTGGCATTCAACCTATGGCGACCCCCTCGATCTTTCTTTGGCTGTTATAAAGTTTGCACATGATTATCTCGGGAAATATAGCGGCATTGAGTTTGGCCGCACGCTTCCGGATGATCGCTTGGAAGATGATTTGTACTGGACGCATATTTGCTGGTTTGACTGGACGCTCTCTCTGTGCGACGACTTTCAAACCGAATTCGGCATCGACCTCAGTGGTGAATTGTCCAATCTCCCTATAACGACCGTTGGGGCACTTTTACGGTTTTTAGAAAAACACTGGAAAGTCCCTGAAAGCTTGTCGAATGCAGACTCTTGAGCCTTATAGCCTTATGCATTGAGATTAGGACAAATCATTTTTTGAAAGCCCCGCACCGCGGGGCTTTCAAAAAATGATTTGGTTTTACCTCAGCGCGTAGCGCTGTAGAAGCCAATCCGCTGCGAAGATTGGCCTATCCGTAGCACGCTATACAGCGCTGGGTGAAAGGACGATTGGAAAAACCTTGCAAAGACTTAACGAAAATAATGTGCAAATAGCCAAACGATCGCGTATCTTGGAAATTGACAGGGCTATTGAGATCATTTTTCAATAAGCTTGCGTTGATGCGATTGGCTTGGGTGTCATGGTTTCCTGCTTCTAAAGAGGAGATGAGGTGCCCGCATAGCCTGACTTTAATCAACCTTGAATGCATTTGCCCGTTAACCTTTTCATAAAGCCTTCTTAATGGCACTTGAGAATCTTTTAAGACAACTCTATCGGTAAGTGTTTCCTTATTCGGCATCATGGCTAATTTTTCTTCTACGTCGTCCCACGATGTGCTGGTATCAGCACCGTTCAGCGATCGCCGACAGGTCTGTCAGCGGCTGCAAGATTTAGACGTATCCTGTTCCTGCGAATCGGATGGCCAACTGTGGGCCACCATCGACACTCCCCTCGCGGCTGTTCAGCTTTGGAGTGTGTTTCTGTATAACGGTAACTATTCTCGTCAAGAAAAAATAACCTGGCTCAATCGTTGCTGGGAGCGCTGAGCCAGGTTAGGCAATGAAGCAAGGCCATCAAATGTAGATTCGTGTATGACTGACAGTTCTAACGAGCGATCGCCCTTAGAATTGGTGAATTAAATTTCTGGTTTACTTGGGTAACGTGCTCCTTCGCAAGAGGAATCGTTGCTTGACACGGCTATCCAAAACGGCTTTCACTTCACGGCTTAATTTGAAAGATTTGAATCTTGCCTACGTTCATTTCCCTTTGTTGACAGGTTCATTCTTGGGGTCGCCAGACAGACATCATCATGGGTAAACAAAAACGCACGCACCAGCCGTTTCAACTGACAGGTAATTTCCTTGGCTTCGTTGTCAAAGACGGATTCAAGGTCAAGGGGATGCGAATTGCAACGCCCCAGGGCGAACATTACATCAAGCTCACCCGCGAAGCTCGGGCGTCTTGCCGGCCACTGCCGACCGTTGGTATGCCGCTTCAGATCATCGGCGAGCAAAAAGTCGATGATGGGGATGGCTCGATCACGTACAAAGCACAGCAGGTTGTGCTTGCTTCTCCCTTGTCGGTCACCACGGCTCCCACACCAACGCCGCAACCCCAACGCCAGAAGAAGGTCAGCAAGGCTTGCATCTTGGTATGCCGCAAGTCCGATTGCTGCAAGCGGGGGGGACGAGAATTGATTGCAGGTTTGCACAGGGAACTGGGCGATCGCCAAATTGCTGAGCAGGTCATCATTCGTGAAACCGGATGCATGAAAAAGTGTAAGGCTGGGCCAAATTTGGTTATGCCCGACAAAACGCGACATAGCCGAGTTCGTGCCAAGGATATCTCTGCCCTCCTCGACAAACATGGACTGAGTCGCGATCGCGTGGCTGGCTAGCGGTTTTCTCGCTAACGCAGTTTTTATCTAGCTGATGATTTTTGGGGTGCAGAGTGCCTCAAAAATCATCGAATGGCCTTGGGCTTTCGTATCCAATGCGTGAGTCCTATTCTTGTTTGCTCGGGCGAATGAGGACGATGGGCGTTTGCTCATCCGCGTTCCCCGCTGGATTTGAAATAAGGGCGGCTTCTAGAAGTTGCTGGGAAACATCGTCCGTCGCTGCCAGCACTTTGACGGCGCGCAGATCATTGACATCCACGATCGCCGCAGCCAATCCTGTCTTGCGTCGAATGTCATCCACCACCGCTTGGACATTTTCGGGACCCAGAACAATGAACTGGTCGTAGGGTGGCAATGTTCCGGTGACATCATCAATCAAGCGAGCCTGTTCTCCGGCCAGCTCGTAGAACATTCCCGGCTTATCCAGAAATTTCTTGGCAAAGGCTCCCCCCAGGAAGGCACCCAGCACACGCCAGGAGCCAACCAGATCGACCAGGGTTTGCATGCCGCAAGCGGTGGCCAAGCTGGACGTGGGCATGAAGAAATAGCAGATGCGCCGCGCGAGCCAGCCGGGTTTGACTGTACTGGGATGGCGGAAGCGATCTTGCATGAGTGCTAACGGACTCTCAGCGATCGCCACCACATCCCCCGGCTCAGCATGGGGCAGAACATAACGTTGCAGGATATCGAGGGGGTTATCCAGGTGGGTCAGCAAATGTGTGCGAATGGGCAGCACGGATACGGTTTCTGCCGATCGCCAATTGGCCGAATCCTCCACCGCCGGAAACTTGAGGGGCACCACGACATGCCGGGTTTTGGGCAGCCGTCCCTCTGGCCCGTAGGTGATGTAGTTGACCCGGACCCAAACCGATTGCAGGGCACTCAGGTCGTTCCCTTTAATATCCAAGATGAGGGTAAAGCGGGTCGTTTTGCCAATTTTGACAATGTAGCCAAACCAGTAACCATCGTCGCGAGCCGGGGCATCGGGGTGATTGGGGGTAATCGTTATATGGTGCGCGATCCCCGTTAGGCTGTCCTTCGACAGCAGGGTTGCCTCAGCGGTTAGCTCCGGGACAAAAATCTCCAGATTTGGGGTTGGATTCTTAATCTCAAAGTCGGCCACCAGTTGATAGTGGTGCGACTCATAGACCTCCAGATTCCATTTGCCCGTGGTCATTTCCAGGGCGTTGCCGGCGCGCTGGCGAAATTGCCACTCGATCGCTGCCCAACCTGCCCCTGCGATCGCCCCTAAAGCCGTTACAACTGTTCCAAGTCCCACCGCTACGCCGCCTCATTTCAAAAGTAAGGTTACGAAATCAAACCCAGTCCACGACATTAAACCAGGATGATTGCTCTCTGCGTGCTTCACGTCCTCGCTCGGGGAGAAATCCTGGGTTCGTGTTCAAGCCCCTATAGAAGCAGGGGATGGAGACAACTGCAACCCCGTTTAGGCCTCTGAGCCAAATAAAATCCAACACTTATTTTTTGAAAGCGCGGCTCTAGCCGCGCTTTCAAAAAAATCAACAATTAAATATCTGGTTTTAATTTATTCGCGCTCCTTACCCAGTTAACGTCTTGCTTGGTTTAAATTTACAAACCTTATATCCTGCGGTAGGATTCTGTCACGGACATTTTTTAACATTTGTTAAGAGCATGATTGTTCGGAGCGCAATGTCGCGGTTAGATGGGCAGGCCGATCATGCTTGTGCGATGGCATCTCGCGGTTAGGGGCGATGATTGTAAGCGTTGACCCTGCCAGAGAGAACTCAAGCGCCAGGATTCGAGGATACGTTGCAAACGCTCTACTCGAATGGCAATCGCTTGATTTTTGCCAAGGCGTCGGAGCCGCCGGAATCTATCGCATTGAGCAGTTACAGGTTTTCTTCACGGACACAGTGGATGGAGTCTTTTATGGGGAAGTGGCAGTCGGTTGAACGGTTCTGTTTGTACGGGCATTTGGTATCGATGGCGTTTGGCTTAGCCGGGTTGCTGCTGGTTATGCCCCATCCTGAGTTTTTGCAGTTTGTCCCCTTTGGCCCCAAGCTTTATACCTGGAGTATGGCCGGGGGTGGGGTGATTTACATTCTGTTGGGGGCGATCGCCGTTTCTCTCTACGCTGTGCGAACGCTGGGGCTGCGCGGCTGGCTCGGCTTCCTGATTCCATCTGTCGGCCTCTCCCTCGCAAGTGAGCTGTCGGGCACCAGCACAGGATTTCCCTTTGGGGATTACAGCTATCTCAGCGGATTGGGGTATAAGATTGCAGGCTTGGTTCCCTTCACCATTCCCCTTTCCTGGTACTACCTGGGGCTGTCGGCCTATCTGTTGGCACGGGCTGGCCTCGGTGCTGATACCGAAGCACATGGGCAGCGGTTCTTGCGGACATTGGGGGCGATCGCTCTCGGATCCATCCTTCTCACCTCTTGGGACTTCGTTCTCGATCCGGCCATGAGCCAAACGGCATTGCCTTTTTGGTATTGGCATCAACCCGGCGCTTTCTTTGGGATGCCGTATCAAAATTTCGCGGGCTGGTTTGGAACAGGTGTCGTGTTTATGACGGTCGCCAGTGTGCTCTGGGGCAAGACAGTTACAGCGGTGCGTCAGGCCGATTTGCATTTTCCCCTTGTCATCTATCTTGGTAACATCGTCTTTGCAACGGTGATGAGTTTGGCGGCAGGCTTCTGGGTGCCAGTTCTGTTGGGAATGCTCACAGGCACTATTCCCGCCATCTTGTTTTGGAAAGCCGGACAGATGCCTGTCCTTCGCTTGACGGTGCCGCCAGTGGCGCAGACCGCTGAGGCACAGAAAGCTAAGCTATCGCCTTCTGTTCAGGTGGGTACAAAGTAGGTGGACTGAAGGGCAACTGGTGGACGATTGGGTTTCGTTGGATGCAATGACCGTCGGGAGTAGTGCGATCGCACTACTCTTTGTTGCTGTGCAGCTTCCAGCCTTGGCACTGTTATTAGTACGACTCCTCAAGGGTGCTAGACGTTTGCCATCCCTAACACCTCAACCGCCTACGGGGGATTTGATAGGGCAGGTGAGCGTTGTGGTTCCCACCCTGAATGAAGCGGAGCGAATTCAGCCTTGCTTGGATGGGCTCACCCGCCAGAGCTACGAGGTACGCGAGGTCATCGTTGTCGATAGTCGATCGACCGATGGCACGGGCGATCGCATCAAAGCCCAACACCAAACCGATCCTCGCTTTCGTCTGATGACCGATGATCCGCTGCCCTCGGATTGGGTAGGTCGCCCCTGGGCCTTGCATAATGGATATTTGGCCAGTTCTGCCCGGAGTCGTTGGATTTTGGGTATAGATGCCGATACGCAGCCTCAGCCTGCCCTCGTCGCCAGTTTGGTACAGACGGCAGAAGCCAGGGGCTACGATCTGGTATCGCTCGCTCCCCAATTCATCCTCAAAGGCGCAGCGGAATGGTGGCTCCAACCGGCACTGTTGGTCACGCTGCTGTATCGGTTTGGGGCCGCCGGAGCTAATGCCGATAATCCGGAACGGGTGATGGCCAATGGCCAGTGCTTTTTGGTACGGCGATCGCTCCTCGAGAAACTCGATGGCTACCACTGTGCCCGCCAATCCTTCTGCGACGATGTTACGCTGGCGCGAGAAGCCGCACGGCAAAGGGCAACCGTGGGCTTTCTGGATGGCGCCAAGCTCTTGCAAGTGCGCATGTATGACGGCGTGGCTGATTTATGGGAAGGGTGGGGGCGATCGCTCGACCTTAAGGACGCGGCAACCGTTGCCCAGAAGTGGGGGGATCTGGCTTTCTTGCTGGCTGTTCAGGGTTTGCCGTTCCTGGCACTCCTGGTTTTTGGTGGGTTGCTTGCTACCGGGATTCAATCGCCCATGCTGTGGCTAGCCTTTGTCGTGAACGGCACATTGGTTGCTATGCGCGTTGCCTTCCTGATAGCGATTCTCTCGGCCTACGATCGCCAAAGCCGACAGGGATTTTGGGCCTACTGGCTGTCTCCCTTGGCCGACCCACTAGCCGTATTCCGTATTTTCCTTTCATCCATTCGTACCCCCAAACAATGGCGAGGACGTGTTTATGGACAGTCTATGGATACCCGTACTGCCGACATTCATTGAGTCGTTGCACCTTGAGACTATTTCGGTGGTGCTCCTGGGAATTGCGGGTAGCGGGGTGGCAGGGTTATGTACGGGGCTGGGGGCGGTTCCGATTTTCTTCTTCACCCAAATCAGCCAAAACACCCAAGGCATATTGTTGGGCTTTGGGGCGGGTGTCATGCTATCCGCAACGGCCTTTTCGCTGATTGTTCCTGGCCTTGAAGCTGCCATGACAGACCACAACCGCGTCATTGCTGCCCTGATTTTGATGGGAGGCATTCTCCTGGGCGGCGCATTTCTCTGGGCAGCCAACCGCTATTTTCCCCACGAACATTTCTTCAAGGGGCGAGAAGGGGGCAGTTCGTCCAATCTCAAACGTGTTTGGCTGTTTATTTTGGCGATCGCCATTCACAATTTTCCAGAAGGGCTGGCGGTCGGTGTCGGTTTTGGGGGCGATAATCTGGCCAACGGCACCGCACTAACCGTCGGGATTGGGTTACAAAACATTCCAGAAGGCTTAGTCGTCGCGATCTCCCTGCTGACCGAGAACTATACCCGGCTCGCATCCCTGGGAATTAGCTTACTGACAGGCATGGTGGAACCCATTGGTGGAGTTCTGGGAGCCGCTGCTGTTTCTGTGTTTCAACCCTTTTTGCCTGTAGCGATGGGGTTTGCAGCGGGGGCGATGCTGTTCGTCATCAGCGATGAAATTATTCCCGAATCTCATCGCCTGGGCTATGAGAAAGATGCCACCATTGGCGTCATGGTGGGGTTTGTGTTGATGTTCTTCCTCGATGTCACATTGGGGTGAAGGCTAATACTAATTCTACGAAAACCAAAACTGAATAATTTCTTGAAAGTCGTGCAGTGTAAGGCTTTCAAGAAATTATTCGTAGTGGGTTCTGTGCGAATTGGTACAACGCAGAGACGGGTGAGCTACAGCCCCAACGCCCGCAGCGTGCGGCGCATCTGGCCGATGAGGACAGCCGGTTGTTCAAGCTGCGGTGTCAGTCCAGCCTCTTCAATAATGTCGAAGGAGCGGATGGCTTGGGGATTGAGTGTAGCCAACCGCTGCCCTAGCTCGACCGAAGTGAATTGAGATTGGCGTCCCCAAAAGATCGCGGTGGGTACGGTCAGTTGCGGTATGTCTTCCGCTAGATCAAAACATAGATCCCCCCGCACAAAAGACAGGGCGCTGTATTCGGCATTCGGTTGTTTGGCCGAGGCAAGGTAAGCCTCGATGATTTCGTTATTGATGCGATCGCGCTGGGCAAACTGACGAGTCTCTAAAAAGGAGCGAATGCCAAATTGGGTGGCGATCGCCGTCGTATATAGAACCCGGTCGAGCACCGGAGTGCTGATCAATTGCGCGAAGGGACTACGGCTATAGTCTTCGCCAAAGTCTGAGAGACCGGAGGGCGCAACGAGCAGCAACGCCCGGAATGCCTCTGGTTTCTGTGTGGCCAATCGCAGTATCATCGCCGCCGTAAGGGAAGAGGCAACGACAATGGGGGCAGGCGTGAGCGTGGCGAGGATCTCTTGCAAATTGGTGAGATAGTCATCGAGGCGGTAGGCGCGATCCAGGTGGTGCGATCGCCCCCATCCCAGCAAGTCATAGG
>JBCBSL010000126.1:0-13704 GCA_039819145.1 Cyanobacteria bacterium J06638_22 | reverse complement strand
CGATATTTGGGTTCTACGGCTATTTGACTGGATTTGATATAAATGCGTTGATGTTGTGGGCTGATGCGGCCACAACATCAACAAAGTGCGCAAATCTTCTCTCAAGTCATCTGGATCATTGCCTTGGCTCAGCGGGGTGGCTGGGTCAAAAGATATCGCGTGAGAATGCTCATCACCTCACCTGAATTGGGTGCAGGCAACAGTGGACTCCATTCCGCTACCTCTGCAAATCCCAACCGATAAAGCGTTTGGATGGTGCTGATGACTCCTTTGCGAGAACCAATCAACAACACACGCAGCGATTCCCGCTCGGGAGGAGGCTCTGGAGCCTCTGGCGCAAGATCGGGGATTGGAGGCTGATTAGCCTCTTCCCCATTGGTCAGCGCTGTCGGATCAAAACGCACAGAACAGGTCAACGAAATTGGCAGAACCATTGGAACACACCTCAATGAAATGACAGATTGATGAATGAAAAATCGATGAAACAAATGACCCCATCTGCGATATCCAGCCCAGAATTCAGCCTCAACCAAAATCCAGCCAAAAACAGCCAGAAACGTCCGGCATAAAGCCTCTAACGCGCGGTATAAAGTCTCCCCTCGGCTGAGCTAAAAGCACAGCGCAAAGCTAGCCGCTACAAGAACGGCTCAATCTTTTAAGAAGGCATTGTCAAAAACGCAAATCGTTGAAGAAGGAACAGACCACTGTTCAGGCAACCAGAAGCTTCAGGCCGCCAGACAACAGTCCGCAAATAGGCGTCGGGGAATATCCAAAAAATTGGGGATAGCTACCAGAAAATAGCAACTATCAGAAAATGTCTATCGACAGACAAGGATACCTAGCCAAGCATTACAGACACGGTTAAACCTGCGCTTGATAGCTATCTTTCGGCAAGTTGAAAGACAGAACACAGCACTGAATTAAACCCGGCAGATCGATCGCAGAAAGAAAATCGAAAGAAGTTGTAGAAAAAGACGAAAACCAATTAAACTCAACTCGTTCATGGATATTGACCGTTTGAGTTCAACTTTCTGAGATCGATTTGAACTGGGTGCTTTGCTTAGTCACTACAAACAATATAGGCGCCAGGTAATAGAATGTCAATTCCCTTGGTGCGAAAGTTCATGTATCTCTAGTATCAAGCCTGTCAGATAATTTCTGGCCATAGGTTTGGAGCATTGCTGGTCAGCGTTGGGTGTATCCATGATTAGCTGCGCTTGAGACACTGCTTTTCTGCAGGGTTTGTACTGATGAGCGTAGACCGTGCAATGAGGATGGCAAAGATATAGGGACAACCTCCGTTACTCAAAGTCTCAATGGTTCAAGTCCCGTCTTGCAGATAAAGCTGTAGCATTATCAAGCACATCATGGGGAGTTGTTGGGTGAAACAGCGTTGGTCGGTGTGGCACTGTAGTTGGGGCGTGGGGCTGATTGGAGCGATCGCCCTACTGCCCACGGCGGCTGAAGGCAAGTCTCTGTTGGAGTTACCAGGAGGCAGACTTGAGCTTACCGCTGCTGAATCATCCCCGGCGATCGCCACAAAGCCCCTGGCCCAGGAAGAAACCCAAGAAGCATTTGACTTAGCTCAAATTCTGGCACCGGAACCGATCGAGGAGCCCCTCCCCGAAGACCCCTTGCCGCCGCTGCCGCCACCGGAAGAGTTGTTGCCACTCCCCGACACGCCTGTGGATCCGGGGCAGCCTCCCGAGGGAGTTCCCGAACTCATCCAGGTCGAACGCTACGACATACAGGGCAGCACCATCTTTGATGAAGACGAGCTGGCGGCCGTAACAGAGCCGTTTACGGGAGATGTTACCTTTGCAGAATTGCTTCAGGCTCGGGCGGCCGTTACCCGGCTTTACACCGACAACGGCTATCTCACCTCTGGAGCGCTAATTCCACCCCAAACCGTGGAAAACAACGTGGTGGTGATCCAGGTGGTGGAAGGTCGGCTGGAAGATGTCGACATCCAGGGCAACCGTCGATTGAACGACAGCTATATCCGCAGCCGCTTGCGGTTGGCTGGGCGGACGCCGCTGAATGTTCCCCGACTGCTAGAAGGGCTGCAATTGCTGCAACTGGATCCGCTGATTGAAACGATTTCAGCCGATTTGCAAGCCGGAGTAGAGCCAGGAACCAATCGCTTGGTGGTATCGGTGGCAGAAGCCGACAGCTTTTCCGTGACGCTGAATTTGGACAATGAACGATCGCCCAGTGTGGGCAGCGTCCAGCAGGGCTTTACGGTAGAGCAGCTAAATCTAACGGGGTTGGGCGATCGCTTCCTGTTTGAATACACCAACACTGAGGGCAGCAACAGCATCGACACCAGCTACCGAGTTCCCTTCAATCCCCGTAATGGCACCATTGAGCTTTCCTTCGGACTGGGAGACAGCGATGTTATCGAAGAACCCTTCGATGTGCTGGAAATTGACTCCGACTCACGCTACTACGAACTGGCGGTGCGGCAACCGTTGTTTCAATCGCCCACCCAGGAATTTGCACTAGATTTCGCCTTCTCCCGCCAAGAAAGCCAGACCGAGTTGGGAATCGCGGATATTGGCCCATTCCCCCTATCTCCAGGCGCTGACGAAGAGGGACGGACGCGCATCTCCGCGCTAAGGTTTGGACAAGATTGGGTACAACGGAGTAGTCTACATGTACTGGCGGGGCGATCGCAGTTCAACCTCGGGGTGGATCTGTTCGACCCAACGATTAACGACGATGCCCCAGATAGCCGATTCTTCAGTTGGCGTGGCCAGGGGCAATGGGTGCGTCTGCTGGGGCGCGATACCCTCCTGTTTGTGAGGGGGGATGTCCAGTTGACGGGGGATAGCCTCCCCTCCTTTGAGCAGCTAGGCTTAGGCGGACAAGCCACGGTACGGGGCTACCGTCAAAACGAGTTGCTGACCGATAATGGCGCCTTGATTTCGGCTGAAGTCCGCATCCCGGTGCTGCGTGTTCCTGAAGTCGATGGGTTGTTGCAGGTTGTGCCCTTCTTCGATGCGGGCGTCGGCTGGAACAACGACACCCCCGACCCCGACCCCAACTCTCTGGTCGGCCTGGGGCTAGGATTGTTATGGCGCATGGGCGATAACTTCACCGCCCGATTTGATTGGGGCATTCCGCTGGTGGATACCGACACAGGGGGAGATTCATGGCAAGAAGATGGTCTGTATTTCTCAATTCGCTACAGCCCCTTCTAAGGCGTTGGGGTCGCTATTTGGCGCTAGCTGGCTTGATTGTCGGGGTCTGCGTGTGGGCTATCCCCGGCAGCGCGGTAATGCGGGATGGAGGGAGCACTGGGGATAACACTATTGCTGAATCTCTGGTTAACTCAGAAGCCTCATCCCTGACCCAGCCATCCCCATCGGTTGCCTCACCCCAAACCCTGGCACAGGCGAGTGATGCACTAGCTCAGGGGCGTGATTTGTATGCGGCGGGTCGGTATGCGGAAGCGGCGCGAGTGCTGGAATCCGCTGTGCAGCAGGCTATGAATCCTCGGCAGGAGGCGATCGCCCTGCGCAATCTGTCCCTGGTCTACCAATACCTGGGACGATGGGAAGAAGCTACAGCGGCCATCGATCGCAGCCTAGAACTCCTACAGGGAGAAGCTAACACCGATTCACAAATCCTAGCCTCAACATTGGACGTGCAGGGGCGATTGCAGTTTTACCGGGGCGATGCCGCAGCGGCACTAGAAACCTGGGAAGCCTCAGCGGCACGGTATGACGAGCTGGGAGATGACGCCCAAGCAATGCAGGCTCGATTGAACCAGGCCGAAGCCCTGCAATCTATGGGATTCTATCGGCGAGCCATTGAGCAGCTCAGCGAAATGCAGGAAGCGGCCGCCGAGCAACCGGATTCCGCCGAACAGGTAGAGCGGTTGCGACGGTTGGGCAATGCCCTGCGGGTGGCAGGCGACCTAGAGCGATCGCGCCAAACCCTCACCGCCAGCCTAGAAATGGCGCAGCGGCTCCAGCGTACCGACGCCCTAGCACGGCTTTACGACAGCTTGGGCAGCACCGCCTATGCCGGAGGAAATTTTGACGCCGCGCTGGCCGACTACGATATCGCCTTGAATCAGGAAACCACCGACCAACTGCGAGTACAGATTGGGTTGAATCGTCTGCGAACCCTGATTGCCCTAGAGCGCGCTGCTATCGCCCTGGCGCAAGTTTCCCAACTGGAACAACAGATTGATGCCTTGCCCCCCAGTCGCTTCAGCATTGATGCCCGCATCAACCTGGGCAATAGCCTGCTCCAACTGGGGCAGATGGGGCAGTCCGGGGCAGTGAACCGCGCCGCGCCGCTGCTGGCAACCGCCGTGCAACAGGCGCAAGCCTTGGGCGATCGCCGCACCGAGTCCTACGCCCTGGGAACCCTGGGCAAAGCCTACGAGCAGGCAGGGCAGTGGGAAGATGCCAAACCCCTCACGAATGAGGCTCTGCAACTGGTACAGGCGATGGATGTGCCGGAGCTGCGCTACCTCTGGGAGTGGCAACTGGGGCGCATTTTGAAAGAGCAGAACGATCGCGCCGGGGCGATCGCCGCCTACACCAGCGCGATCACAACCCTGCAAGCGGTGCGGCGGGATCTGGCCGCCATCAACCCCGAAGCCCAATTTTCGTTCCGGGAAAGCGTCGAACCGATCCACCGGGAATTGGTGTCACTGCTGCTAGCCCCTGACGTCGAGCCGACGGATGACGAACTGGAGCAGGCACGGTTCACCATCGAATCGCTGCAATTGGCCGAACTCGATAACTTCTTCCGGGAAGCCTGTCTCAATGCCCGCACGGTTCAAATCGATTCGATCGACCAGGAAGCGGCGGTGATCTATCCCATCCTGCTTCCCGATCGTCTGGAAGTGATCCTTGCCATTCCTGAGCAGCCGCTCCAGCGCTACTCGGCTCCCGCTGATGCCGACACCGTTACGGCGGTCAGCAATGAGCTATTGCAGCTCGTCCGTAATCGGCGCCGAGCGATCAGCACCGTGCAACAACCCGCCAAGCAGCTATATGACTGGCTGGTGGCTCCAGCACGGGCTGCGCTGGATGCCAGTGGCCTCAACACGCTCGTATTTGTGCCCGACGGAATCTTGCGAAACTTGCCCTTGGCGACGCTGTATGACGGACAGGAATACCTAATTCAGCACTACAGCGTGGCGATCGCCCCCACCCTGCAACTCCTCGAAGCCGGAAAGCTGGACACCGACTCCCTAACGGCGCTGATGGGAGGGTTGAGTGAGAGCGTCCAGGGCTTTTTCCCACTGCCAGGAGTAGAGGCCGAACTCACGCAGTTGCAAGATATCGTCTCAGCTCAGGTCGTCCTCAACGACAACTTCACCACCGAAGAAATTTCCGAGCGTATCCGTGCAGCCTCCTTCCCCATCGTGCATCTCGCCACCCATGGTGAGTTTAGCTCCAAGGTTGAAGACACCTTCATCCTCACGTTCGACGATCGCCTCGACATCAACGAACTGCGCGAACTGCTGCAAACGGCGGCGATCGACCGCCCCCGCCCCATTGAGTTGCTGGTGCTGAGCGCCTGCCGCACCGCCACCGGGGATGATCGCGCCGCTCTGGGATTGGCCGGGGTAGCGGTGCGATCGGGAGCCCGCAGCACCATCGCCTCTCTCTGGTATGTTAGCGACGAAGCCACCTTCCGGTTGATGGTCGCCCTCTATGCCAACCTCGCCAGTGCTGGAACGACCAAGGCCGAGGCACTGCGCCAAGCCCAACTCGCCATGATCAACGGCGACACGGAGTTTGTGGTGCGGGGCGGCGATCGCGGCCCTACCCGCACCATCGACCTGAGCGAAAATCCCGCCCAGGTCAATCTCAACCTAGCTCATCCCTACTACTGGAGCGCCTTCGTTCTGGTTGGCAACTGGCAGTAGGATGAACGGTTCATAGTGCCCTCTATTCTCCATCGAATGAATTCCGCATTGAAATAATTCCGTTTAGAACCAATCGTGTCACTTCCGGAGTGTTGACCATGCTGAGCCGCTATCTTTCGCCAACCGTTGCCCTGCTTATTCTGGCCAGCACAGGCGGGTTACTGCCTGCCACGGCTCAACTGCCCCTCGAAGCGGACGACACCCTCGGCGGTGAATCCTCTGTCGTGATTCCCAATGGCGGCGGTGACTTTGAAATTGATGGCGGTGCCACGCGGGGCAGCAATCTGTTCCACAGTTTTGAGGAGTTCAACGTCAACGCGGGAGGGAGCGTCTACTTTCGCAACCCGACCGACATCGACAACATCCTCAGCCGCGTGACCGGAGATAACGTCTCCAATATCCTCGGTACGTTGGGGGTCTTGGGCGATGCGAATCTATTTTTGCTGAACCCAAATGGGATTATTTTTGGGGCGGATGCCCAGCTTGATGTGTCGGGTTCCTTCTATGCCAGCACGGGCGATCGCTTCTCGTGGGCGGATGGCAGCGAGTTCCGTGCCACCGACCCCAATGCCCCACCCCTGCTCAGCATCAATGTTCCCCTCGGCATACAATACGGCACCCCGGCAGGCGATATCACTAACGCGGGGATTCTGTTTGCCGAAGATGGCTTAGGGCTGCATGGCCGCTTACTCGATCTCCAGGGACAACTGTGGTCTGGAGGCCCCCTCACCTTGCTAGCTGAAGACACCCTGCGAATTCGCGACAGCGTAGACAATCCCTTCATCGCTGTCGCCCAAGGTCGCATGGCACTCCAGGGCAACGAAACGGTGGATATTTTTGCCCTGAATCACCCGGATAGTGGATTCTGGTCTGGGGGCAACATGGTGCTGCGCTCTGCCAATCCCGTCGGGGGCGATGCCCAGTATTTCAGCGGCAGGAACTTCCGTATCGAGCAGTTAGACCAATCCCTCGGCACCCTTTTTAGTCCCTACGACCCCGTGATCCGCTCCCTGGGCGATGTGCGGTTCGATGCCTACCAAGGCACCTCGCTGCATATTTTGGCCGCGGGCGATGTCACCGTTACCAACTATGTGCAGATTCTGGGGGAAGCGGATCCGCTCAGTGAAGAGGCCCTGATCGAACCCGGCTTGCGATTGTCTAATGGTGCCCCTTTCCCAATTGATGGGTTTCTGGAACCGACCCTCGATATTCGAGCGGGGGTTGATCCAGCGGTCATTGGAGCCAACCAACTTCCGGCAACGGGGGATTTTTTTGGCACGCTCAACCTCACACCCCCGCCTGTCGATAGCGCCAATATCGAGGTGGGGACGATTCTCATGGGGTTTGTGGCCTCAAATAACCTTCCTCCGGAATTTTTGCAGGGGCGCATCCTGCTGACGAATCAATATGCCCCAGATCCGACCCGTATCTTGCCGGGCGACATCCGCATTTTCGACACCCAAGTCAATTTGCCCAACAATCCCGACTTAAATGGGGTGGCGATTCGAGCCGAGTCCCAACGGGGCGGGGGGCTAGTGGCGATCGATTCCCGCGGCGATATCGACCTCGATGGACGCATTAATGCCAATGCCGTCGTCAATGCTGCGGGCACCCTCGATGCCGATGGAGGGGATGTCACCCTCCTGGCCGACGGTGACATTACCATTCGCCCGAATACAGACACGGGACTGCCCAACAATATCAACTCCTCTGGCCGATTAGGGGGCACAATTACTCTCCTCAGCCGTGGGGGTGACATCGTCCTGGAAGGGCCGTCGCTACGGACGGTCGATCCAGTTATCACAGCCGGGCTGTCGAGTGTAAGCTTCGGACAAACGGTGGGGGGCATTGGGGGAGATATTAACGTGACGGCGGAGACGGGCAGCATTCGCATTCTGAATGATGCGATTGTTTCGACCCAAATTGTGGGCAGTGGGCAGCAGGGCGGGGCGATCGCCCTCAACGCCCCCCTTGGAGATATTCGCCTCCAAGATAATGCCTTTGTTGGTAGCAGCACCTTTGGCGAGGCCGATGCTGGCAATATCTCCGTCACCACAGGCAACAATGGGCAGGTGGCGTTGAGCAACAGCAGCCAGATTCGTGGGTTGGTCGAACCCAATGGAGTGGGGCGGTCGGCCGATGTCACCATTACGACAGGCACCCTGCGGGTTAATTCCTCGCAGGTAAGCACGGGGTTATTCCGAGAAATCACTGAGGATATTGTCGATCCAACAACTGGCCGGGTTCTAGCATCGGCTGGCCCCGGTGGGCGAGGCGAGTCAGGCGATATAGAAGTGACGACAGCCAATGCTGTCATTCTGCAAGGCATCACTCCCGAGGGCTTTTCGAGCGGCTTCTTTTCTGCCTCTGGGCGCGGAGCCTCCGGTCCCGCTGGGGATATTCGGGTGGTTGCGGGCAACCGCGTCTCCATTTCAGATGGAGCGGCGATTTCCACACTAGCCAGTAATCCCAGCGATGGGGGTAACGTCACGGTGTTTACAAGCGATTTTGAAGTCGTTCGAGGTGGGCGAATTGTTTCCACCAGTCGTGAAGGCGGAGCCGCTGGAACCGTAACCGTAATCGCAACCGATCGCATCAACATCTCGGGTGAAGATCCCAATTACCAGGAACGGCGCGATCGCATCGACGATTACCTAACCAACAGTCCCTTCGGCCAAAACGATGAGTTGGAAGATATTCTGGGCTTGCGCGACGACGAACTCAACAATCTTGAAGCCAGTGGCATCTTTGTCAACGCATCAGAAGAGGCGACCTCTGGCAACCTGATTCTCTTCGGTGGGTCGGTCAATATTTCGGATGGTGCCGAAATACTCAGCGTCAGTAACAATGCAGATATTGATACCTTCAGTACCCTGGGCATCTTTGCGACGGATGGTTCGCTGGTCATTGAAGGGGTCACGCGGGTCAGCAGCAGCAATTTTGGTACGGGTCTGGCTGGAGACATGCTCCTCAATGCGACCGAGCGCGTGCGGATCGACGATGGGGCAGGTGTATTTAGTCAGGGACGGTCAGGCCGCATTTTCATTGGTGCAAACCCGGAAAGTAATGTCACGCCACCGCAGCGCGTGCTGATTGGCGATCGCGCCAGTATCGTCACCACCAACAGGAATGATTCTCCCGCTGGAAGTATTTTGATTACGGCGTCGGAGCAAGTCTCGATTATTGGTAGCCCCAACTCCGCCCGGAGCAGCACTAGCATCGAAAGCAACGGTAATTTCGGACGGATTGCCATTGGTCAGCCCATAGAAGCGGAGCCGACGGACTTTTCGGGCTTCACCTCAGTATCTCCAAATCGGGTGCGGATTGAAAATGCCCTGGTTAGTACCGACAACGATGCTGACCCTGATGCCGATGACAATCCAATTTTTGGCAATGCGGGTAACGTCAGCATTCGAGCTGTTGAAACGCTCCGTATCTTGGACTCTGAAGTAACGAGCGAAACCTTCGGAGAAGACGATGCGGGTAACATTACGTTTGTCGCGGGCGATCGCATCCGCGTCAGCGACAGTAGCTTGATCCAAAGCAGCACACGAGCCGATACGGAGGGCAATGCGGGGGCAATTACCCTCGCTACAAATGGCAGCATCACCCTGACCAACGAGTCAGAACTCAGCACTGCCACATCAGGCACTGGAAACGCAGGCAACATTAGCCTACTCGCCCAGCAGAATGTGATTCTCTCCGAAGATGCCCTGCTATTCAGCAATATCAATGAAAATGCCGGAAGCGCAGGCAATTCCGTTGAGGGGGGCACCATCCTTATCGGTGGGCAGCGACTGGCCATGTCTGGAGGCGCACAGATCCAGGTGCAGGTGAATGAGAATGCTGTCGGCAATGGCGGAAACGTCCTTATCTCTAGCGATCGCCTGGTAATGCGCGGAGAAAATGACGACGATACGGGAACCGCCATTTTCAGCAGCATCCAGGATGGGGCAGAAGGCCAGGGCGGCACCATCTTTATTGGCCGCCTCATTGTCCGAGATGGGATCACCACTGGGGTTCGCCCCATCAGTCGGGTGGCGCTATCCAATGGCGCACAGTTGTTAGCCCAGACAGATGGGGTCAACGGTTCCAACGCGGGTGCGGTCCTTGTCATTGCTCGCGATATTTCATTGGATGGCTTTGCCCGAGTCACCCTGGAGGATGGTAGCGTTGTCAACCGCGCAACGTCTGCCTTTGCCCGAGTCGATCCAGGGGCAGACGGCAACGGCGGAATTGTGCTGTTGGGAGGTGGATTACGGTTCAATGTGGACAACGGCTCGGAAACGACCCTGCCAGCGGACACCATTTCCCTAACCAATGGTGCGCAGATTTTTGCAGAAACCCTGGGCAACGGCGATGCCGGACGGGCACAATTATCTGCCGATCGCATCCTTTTGAGCGGCAGTGGTGGGGGCTCTCAAACCGCTATCCTGACCCGTGTCGATCCTGATGCTCGGGGACGTGCGGGGGAAGTGCTGCTGAGTGGGCGCGTGGAGTTCGACCAGGGCAGCCTTTCTGTCCTCAGGCCAGCAGAAACCATCACGTTGATCGATGGCGCTCAAGTCCGTTCCGAAACAGCAGGAACGAATATCGATTCTAATGCCGGGGATGTGCGGCTTGTTGGCGACAGGATTCTGATTGGAGGCACAGGCAACAACGAACCCAGCGGCATCATTGCCCGCGTTGAACCAGGAGCACGCGGCACAGGTGGAAACATCTTTGTGATCGGGCGCACCTCAATCACCGAGGATGGTAGCACCCGCGTTAGCCCTGCCGAGTCCATTATTCTGCGAGGCGGCGCCCAGCTCCAGGCTCAGACCGCCGGGCGCTTGCCCTCATCCTCTGCCGGGGATGTCTTGCTGGTGGGCGATCGCATCACATTTCGAGGGTTAGGGGGTGTTCGCAATGATGCGGGCGATCGCATCATCCTACCCAGTGGTATCGTTACCCGCGTGGAGCCAGGTTCCCAAGGAGCCGGGGGTGACATTGGCATCATTGGACAAGGGCAGCTGAATCGACGTACCAATCTCACAACGGCTCGTCCAGCGCAACGCGTTTCGATTCTTGATGGAGCCCAACTGCAAGCTCAAACGGATGGCACGATCCCCAATGCAGATGCCGGGGATGTTTTCCTGATAGCCAACACCGTCGAGCTAGACGGCATCAACAACAACACCCCCAGCGGTATCTTGACCAGCGTGGGTGAGGAAGCCCGGGGAGCTGGAGGAGCCATTGTCATCGGAGGTCGCCTCATCACCGATGGGGATCTTGGTTTTGAGGATGACACCGGGCCCACCTTGGTAAACGCCGCTCAATCCCTTTCGATTCTTAATGGGGCCCAACTGCTGACCCAAACCGCTGGCCGTGGAGATGCGGGAAATGTCTATGTCTTCAGCGAAAACGTAGATTTGGATGGGTTTGTGGATGGAATCCCCAGTGCCATCTTTAGTGGGGTGGATCAGGGCACCGGACGCGGCGGCACCATTTTTATGACCGGAACAGGTGAGTTTATCGCGCCTGACGTCACCGCTTCAGTCAATCGGGTCGATCGAACCACCGCCGCCGAACGGAACCGGATCACTTTCGATGACGAGGTTATTCGCGTGGAGGGTGGATTTGTGTCGCGATCGCCCATCGACGAGTTCCGCATTGCCGATGGGGCGATCGTCAGCGTCAGCAGCTTCGGCCTGGATAGTATTGGTCAGGATGGGGAAATCGATCCCGATAGTGTGGCTGGAAATATCTTCATCCATGCCCGGACGCTCGACATGGATAACAACCGCATCAACCTGGGGCTAGAAAACGAGCGGGGAATTTTTGCAGAGACTGGGATTGGGAACAGCGGCAACATTGATCTGGCGGTCGAAGATCTGCTGATCCTGCGAGGCTCTACCCGCATCTCCACGACTGCTGGCACCCTGGCACAGCCTGGTGATGGGGGTTCCATCTCCATCACTACCGATGACGAAGGCTTTGTTATCGCCGAACCCTTTGGCAACAACGACATCACCTCCAACTCCTTCTTCGGAGCCGGGGGAGAAGTCGAAATTACCGCCGAGCAAATTCTGGGTCTGTTCTTCCGTAGTAGCGATGACCTACGCGAGCTGCTGGATACCGATGACCCTGCTGAACTCGACACCGAGCGCCTACCCTCCAGCGATGTCACCGCTCTTTCGCAATCCGACTCGTCTTTGGATGGCGAAGTTATCTTCAACGTCATTGGCACCGATCCGACCCAGGGATTAGTCGAACTCCCCACCGACATCGTCAATGCCGCCGATCAGATTGGCCAAGTCTGTCCCACCGGACCCGGTGCGGCAGAACAGTTAGGGCGCTTCGTTGTTACAGGACGGGGCGGCATTTCCCCAAGCCCCCTCGAAGTGTTGGATGACCCCGACATCACTGTGGATTGGCTGGAAGACGGTACCCCCGGCGAGGCAACAGATGAACCCATTCCCCAAAGCCAGATCCAACCGCCCTCGCTGGTAGAAGCCGATGGCTGGACACGCAGCGAGAACGGTCAGGTACAGTTGGTCGCAACCAATCCCGAAGTGGAGGGAGCGATCGCCCCATCTATTAACCCCTGTCATTAGCCCAGGACAAGCGCATTGCTGGAAAGCGGTATGAATCGAAACGAAGTTTCGCATACCGCACTTGTTTCATACCTAGGATCAGCCCCGCCAGGACAAGCGCTTGGAGGCTAAAGGTTGCGTTTTTAGTGGATCATTCAGCTTCAGATGATCGAATGGGGTAAGTTTGGGTGAGATCTCTGCACCTGCCTCTAACGCTCAACGCTTTACCCTCGACGCCCAGGCTTACTCCATGTCTCATCCCAAATCCGGATTAGAAAAACCCTTTAAGGTTTCTATGGAATGTTTTCTCTGCAAGCATTTCATAGAAACCTTAAATCGGGAGTTTGCAATGCAGATTCGGCATCACCTGCTCTCTACCGTCGCTCTGATTATCACCAGCGTGGTGGGAGTGGGTTTGGGGGTGCAGCCAGCGATCGCCCAACTCCCCCTGGAGGCCGACAACACCCTCGGCGGCGAAGCATCGGTGGTGACCCCAGCCGGGGCAAACCGCATCGAAATTGAAGGGGGCGCTACACGCGGAAGCAACCTGTTCCATAGCTTCCGCGTGTTTAACATCAATGCGGGCGAGAGTGTCTATTTCGCTAACCCCGACGGCATTGAGACCATCCTCAGCCGAGTGACCGGAGACACCCGCTCGACCCTCCTCGGCACGCTGGGGGTACTGGGCAATGCGGATTTGTTTCTGCTGAATCCCAACGGCATTCTCTTTGGAGAAAATGCCCAACTGGATGTGAACGGGTCTTTTGTCGCGACGACGGCAGAAGCGCTCCAGTTTGAGGAATTGGGTACCTTCAGTGCCCGAAATCCGACCCAGCCTTCCCCGTTGTTAACCATCGACCCATCGGCGTTTCTGTTTGGGCAAATCCCGGCTGGCATGATCGAGGTGCGTTCGGTTGCCCCGGCAGCAGATGGAACGCCACAGGGCTTGCGTGTCCCCGATGGCGATCGCCTCCTGCTGCTAGGAGGCGATGTCCTCATTGAGGGAGGGCAGCTGACCGCCCCCGGAGGTCGCATCGAGCTGGGCGCGATCGCTGGCGAAGGACGAGTCGAGCTAGAGGCATCGGGGTTCACCCTTTCACCCGGAGTAGCACGGGGAACGGTGGAGTTTCGTGCGGGGGCGATCGCCGATGTTACATCAGACGGCAGCGGCAGTATTCGCATCGTTGCCAACACTATCAATCTGTCTAGCAGCAGCTTGTATGCAGGCATCGG
>JBCBSL010000125.1:0-13737 GCA_039819145.1 Cyanobacteria bacterium J06638_22 | reverse complement strand
AATAGCCCATTCGTTAAGGTTGGCATCGTAGAGTCGAAGGCACGGGTTAGCCATGCTAGCCTTCCAACACGCCTTATGCACAAAGGATGGAAAGCTCATGGAAACATTCTCTGCTTGGCTCACGGTCTTCGTTGTCAGTCTGATCGCCGTCATCACCCCTGGCCCCGACTTTATGCTGACCCTGCGGAGTAGCCTGGTCTACTCCCGCCAAGCTGGAATCTACACGGCGGTCGGGGTTGGGGCTGGCAACATGATTCATGCCACATACTCCTTAATTGGCATTGGCGCCGTCATTTCTAAATCGATCCTGCTCTTCAATGCCCTGAAATGGCTGGGAGCCGCCTATCTGATTTACATCGGCATGAAGTCATTGACCACCAAACGGGTCGTTGCATCAGCACAAACTGCTGAGCCAAAACGTCAGATTAATCCTTGGGTCGCTTTTCGGATTGGTCTTCTAGGTAATTTACTAAACCCCAAGGCCACCTTATTTTTCCTGGCACTGTTTACCCAAATTGTGCGCCCTTCAACGCCAATCCTGATCCAAGCCGCGTATGGCATGACCGTTGTCGTCCTTGCCCTAACCTGGTTCTCCATAGTCGCTGTGGTCATTTCACAGCAGGCTTTAAAAGATCGCATCCTCTCCTTCTCGCATTGGCTAGAGCGCTTGACGAGCGCAGCTCTTATCGCGTTAGGTTTTCGTCTAGCGGTCGCAGAAGCCAGCGAATAATGCCGTCACCCAAAAGCCCTAAGAGCAAAGAGGCGCTTTCGTAGAAAACGCCTCTGGAAAGATCTGCATTACGCAGATGCAATATTCAGCTTTGGTCGATGCTTTCTCGTAACGCGCTGAGCGTCAGGGTCAGCACACAAAGTTTAGAAGGACATTTCGGCCTCTTGAACCCGCTCGACTTGCTTCTTCTTCAGCACCAGCATGATTTGGGAAATCATGACGGCTGCGGTGAAGGCAAGTAGACCTTTGATGCGATTCGGACTTTGCAACACGATCTCGACGTCCTCTTGACCAAAGCCACCCACATTGGGGTTGTTGGTGATGGGCTTGCCAGCGGTCACTTCGTCGCCAACGGCTACGATCACTTGAGGTCCGATGGGAACGGTCACAACCGTTGCATCACCGTCTGCGGGCTGGATGGTGACTTCCATGCCGCTATCAACTGGAGTGATGGCTGTAACCATACCCGATACGGGCGTTTTGACGTCGGTGTTGTTGCTGTTTTCACCGGTGGGATAAACCTGTCCCCGACCCCGGTTACCACCGAGGTGGACGGAATACTTACCAAAATTGACGCTGCTGTCGGTTGCCGGATCGGGAGACAACACAGGGAAAACAATTTCCTGGTACTGATCACCTGGCAATGGCCCCACCAACACCGTATTGTCTTGCCCTTCGGCATAGGACATGAAGACGTAGTTAGGAGCGACTTCTTCCTTCATTTCTTCGGGAATGCGGTCTTCCGATGCAATTTTGAAGCCCTCGGGCAGCATCAGTACCGCACCCACGTTCAGCGGCCCAGGGTCGCCGGTTGCCGTCACTTGCTGGATGCTCGTGTCATAGGGAATCTTGACGACCGCTTTGAAGACGCTGTCCGGCAGAACGGACTGAGGGACTTCGATCTCGACGGGCTTAGCGGCCAAGTGGCAGTTGGCACAGACGATACGCCCAGTTGCCTCGCGGGGGCTTTCATAGTTTTGCTGTGCCCAGAAGGGATAGGCTTGTGCCGTTTGGGGCAGCAAGGCATCGCTCCCCAGCAGAAGGGCGATCGCCGCCAGCACAGTAAACGTTGCTTTTAGCGCCAGGCGCAATGGCGCGGACGCAATAGACGAAAATTTTGATCTCATCGGAAGTTTGTTCTCAACCAAGGAAATAGTGACTGAATGTAAGAAAACGAAAGGCTTTTTGGTAAGGCTTCTAGACAATAGATAGGCCTACGACCACCAGGGCTTGTCGCCTGTACGGAAATCCTCTTCGGTCCATTGGGAGATGGAAACTTTCCCATCCTCTGTGACATTGGTGTGCACCAGTGCCAGAGAGAGGGGAGCTGGTCCCCGCACCACTTTGCCCGTATTGTCGTACTGCGACCCGTGGCAAGGACAGATAAATTTATTCTCGCTCGCATTCCAGGGGACAACGCAACCCAGGTGGGTGCAAACTGCGTTCAAGCCATAGCTCGAAATCGCGCTGTCTTCGACCACGATGTAGGTTGGGTCGCCCTTCAGCCCCTGAGCCAGAGTGCGATCGCCCTCGTTGTGGGTCGCCAGAAATTCGCTGGCGATCACATCATTGCCCAATGCATCCTTGGCTGTTACACCGCCACCAGCGCCACCACTAGAGGGAGGAATGAAATATTTAACGACCGGATACAGGGCACCCAGTGCCGTCCCGGTCACCGCTCCAAAGGTGAGGAGGTTCATAAATTGGCGACGTCCCAAATCGGGCACATCTGCGCTTCCAGAAACTTGAGTCATGATGTGAACGGATAAGCTACGTTATGAAATTACGTCATGAAAACTGAGGGACCGCCAAACCCTTGGATAATGCTGAGTCCATGGAGCCAAATCATTTGACCCACTCGCTCAGAGCGGCATTTCGTTTACAGTCCGTATTATTGCATCTCTTAGAATACAGAGGGTTGAAAGCTTCGCTATTGTAAAGATCTGTGACAAGGATGAGGCATGACTGGGGACGACTTGCATCAAATCATTTTGACGAAATGGGGCTGTTCCTTTGATGTGCAACTGCGAAAAGTGCAGGGCAAGGTCTTCTTCCAGGTGATGTGGAAGTATCTAGAACAAGTCTCGTTTCCCCTCTCAGAAACGCAATATATTGAGAACCTGAATGAAATTGCTCAATATCTTGACGCCTGGGGCAGCGCCATTAAGGTGCAACAGTATATTGAGCAAACCAATGCGCGCCCGCGACTGGGCAAAGCAGTCAGCATTCCTCTAGAGCTGGGCGATCGCGCCTCCGAATGGATCCTCTAAAAAGGAACCACAGAGGCACAGAGGACACAACGAAACCCCTCCGTGCTCTCTGTGCCTCTGTGGTTGAATCTCTGAAACTTGGATAGTGTTAGAGCACGCGCAAACCTAACGGGACGGGGCGATCGGGCTGAATCAATGCCACGGCTCCATCCTCTAACACCACGCCCAGCACCAAAACCTCAGACATAAAGTCCGCCACCTGGCGCGGAGGAAAATTTGTTACCGCCAACACCTGCCGCCCGACTAACACTTCAGGTGTATAGAAGTGGGTAATCTGGGCGCTAGATTTCTTGACGCCCAACTCCCCAAAGTCAATCCACAGCTTGTAGGCAGGTTTCCGGGCTTTGGGAAATTCCTCCGCCTGAACCACCTGCCCCGCCCGAATCTCCACTTGCTCAAAATCCGCGAAAGTGATCGTTCCCATCCAATAGCGTTCCTTTCTCAAACACAACTGACTCTGCTACAGACTTATCTTCGAGCAACATGACAAATCCCACATCTATGGAGTTAGAACCTAGCCGAGCATTAAGCGTTGTTGAAAGGGAAGATTTAGGCTAATTGGCTGGGTCTTCTTGTTCTTGCTCAAGCAACTGTCGAACTTTTCTAAGAAAAAGCTCAGCGATCGCAACGGCTTGTTCTGCATCAGTCGTCGCAACATTTTTCAACTCTCCGTAATCAGCTATCTGACGCACCTCAGCTAACCAATTTGAATCACGCCCATACGACGGTTCTAGTATTCCAGTTTTAACAAAGTGCAAACTGAGTCCTCTAAGAACGCTAGTATAGCTATTAAAAGCAAGTCCTTCAGATAGGAGTAATGCAGATGCCGCATGAAACGCTCCATAGTAGGCTCTTGATGCGGCATCGTTAGGCAACTCAGATGATAAGCTGGCAGGTGCAATTAAACCTAAAACCCTAAAAACCTGTGCCGCCCGCAGCGCGGGCGGCACAGGTTTTTAGAGTCTGGTTTTTCATCGTGCCGAGCTACTTAGGAGAATGCGAGCAGCATGTAACGATGATTCTGCCCTCTCTAAATTGGCATGAACTTCTGTGACATGCTTCACAACACTATGCCTTCTTTCTGAATGTTGCGATAAAGCTGAGTTTGAAAATTATCAAACTCGTCTAGGCTAGCAGGTTTAGCAGAAATCCAATGCGTGGATTCGAGCTGCAGTGGATAGAGCAAATCGACAATCTTGCGCAGCTCTGTGAAGTAGTTGAACGGTGGCGTCAGGAGAACAAGTAAATCAATATCGCTATTCGGATTGAGCTGCTGTCTTGCTGCGGAACCATAGAGAACTATGGCACTCATTTTAGTGTCATAGTGATTCACTAGATGCTGCTTGCAAGCAGTCAACGTCGATCGCAGTTCTGGCTGAATACAAAGTTGTGCGGTATTCATTTATCTTCCTGGGGTTACCAGCAAAACCATCATCTCGACCCTATATATCGTCGACAACTGTATATCGCCAACAACACGCCATTCGTCGACTTCACTCTCATGCTAACTGCTCAAGGACATAAGTCAGTTAGGCTGTTTCTGGCATGCGCTCGATGATGCCGCCACCGAGGAGGCGATCGCCCTCGTACCATACAGCCCCTTGTCCGGGGGTAACGCCGAACAGAGGCTCCTCGAAGACGATGCGGGCGCGGTTGTTTTCCAGGGGAATCAGCGTAGCCGGTGTGGGTTTTGTGCGATAGCGGACTTGCACCTCAATGGGAATGGGCGTGCTGGGAGCCGGGATAGAGACCCAGTTGAGGCGTTGTACGCTGCATTCAGGAAAATGAACCGCATTGCGATTGCCCACAACGACTTGATTCCGACCCACATCAAGGCTCACCACATAGAGCGGATGGGGAGCAGCGATGCCCAGTCCTTTGCGCTGACCGATGGTGTAGTGGTGAATGCCCGTATGGCGTCCCAATACTCGCCCCGACTGATCTACAATGTCGCCTTCCTTGGGTGCCAGGAACTGGTCAAGGAAGGTTTGCATCGAGCCATGGGCTTCTACCAAGCACAAGTCCTGGCTTTCGGGTTTCTCTGCCGTATGCAGATCAAACTCTGCCGCCATGGTGCGGGTTTCTTGCTTGGTCTGGTTGCCCAGCGGGAAAACAACCCGTGCCAGCACCTCTTGGCTCAGGTCGTAGAGGAAATAGGATTGGTCTTTGTTGCGATCGATCGCCCGGTGCAGTTCATAGCGTCCGGTGTCGGGATTATGAGAGACGCGGGCATAGTGTCCCGTAGCGATGCGATCGCACCCCAGTTCCTTGCGGGCATAGGCCAACATCGGCCCAAACTTCACTGCCCGATTGCACTGGGAGCAGGGGAGCGGCGTAATGCCCTGGCTGTAGCCCCCCACCAGGTAATCCACAATATTCTTCTCAAATAGATCGCGGCTATCGACGATGTGGTGGGGAATCTCCAATTCTTCGCACAACTGCGCCGCATCCACCATGCCTTCGGAGCAGCATTGCCCCTTGCCTTTCATTAGCCACAACGTTAGCCCCACCACGTCATAGCCCTGACGGTGGAGGGCAGCAGCAGCAACGGAGCTATCAACTCCGCCCGAAAGTCCAACAACGACCTTGTTCATATCTCTCGTGGAAGCGCAGTATCCCTGGCGATTGAATTGAAAAATGACCAATTTCCAGGCTAGCATTTGCGCTTACAAATGGGGGTTTAATCTCGATGCCAGCGGAGGAGATCACCACAAAGGCACGAAGACACAAAGGTGGAAGCAGTTAAGATGAGGGGTCCTTCATGCTTCCTTGCCTTTGTGGTTCCGAATGAATAGCGATCGCAATCGGCAGTTTGGTAGCCTATGCACGTTTTCACTCCGGCGGATTTCGGGCACACTGAAGGCGATCGCGCTCCAGCCCAGCTCTAATATTGAACACGCAAGAAACAAAACAATGGAGACTGCTGTATGCCGCCCGCTGCAACCTCTGGCTTAAAAATTCTGGTGATGAATGCGGGATCGAGCAGCCAAAAAAGTGCGCTGTATGACCTACCACCTGATGCGTTTCCGGCAAAGCCGCTGGAACCGTTGTGGGAAGGGGCGATCGACTGGGCACATCAAGCGGAAGTAGCGGAGCTGAAATTCACCAACCAGGATGGAAAGACGGTTAAGAAGACAATGCCCAGCAGCGATCGCAAAGCGGTGATGAACTGCTTGCTGGAATCCATCTGGAGCGGAGAAACCCAGGTCATCGACAAAGCCACCGACATCGGCATGGTGGGGCATCGGGTGGTGCATGGCAGCGGGCAGTATCAAGAAAGTGTTCGGGTGACGCCTGAGGTACAAGCGGCGATCGCCGACTACAGCCGCTTTGCGCCGCTGCATAATCCTGCCAATCTAGAGGGCATTACGGCGATCGAGGCGATCCTAGGCGATATTCCTCAAGTGGCGGTTTTTGACACAGCCTTCCATGCAACTCTGCCACCTGCTGCGACCGTTTACCCGATTCCTTACCACTGGTACGACGCTGGCATTCGGCGCTATGGCTTCCATGGCACCAGCCATCGCTACTGTGCGCAGCGGGCAGCAGAACTGCTGGGCAATCCATCGCCCTTACGGTTGATTATTTGCCATTTGGGCAATGGGGCGTCCCTATCAGCGGTGCGAGATGGGGTGTGTATCGACACAACGATGGGCTTCACGCCGCTGGAAGGGTTGATGATGGGAACCCGATCGGGTTCTATCGACCCTGGTATTTTGATTCACCTGATGCGCCAGGAGAAGTTTGATGCCGATCGCCTAGATCGGATGCTGAACAAGGAGTCTGGGTTGCTGGGGGTGTCGGGGGTGTCGAGCGATTTGCGGGGAGTGATGGAAGCGATCGCTGAGGGCAATGACCAGGCAAAACTAGCGCTGGAGGTCTATCTCCATCGACTGCGATCGCATATTGGTTCTCTGCTACCTAGCTTGGGTGGTTTGGAAGCGATCGTCTTCACCGCTGGGATTGGAGAAAATGCCCCGGACATTCGCGCCGCAGCCTGCCAAGGCTTGGAGTTTCTGGGCTTGGAGATTGACTCCGAGAAAAATGTGCGATCGCCCGAGGATATTGATATTGCGACCGATCGTTCACCCGTCCGCGCCCTCGCCATCCATACCCAGGAAGACTGGATGATTGTGCGAGACTGCTGGCATCTCCGGTAAGTCCTTACCCTTGCAGAACATCCCCCAAATCGGGGAAACCGCTTTCATCACCGACTCGCTAGAATGCAGTTATGTAACGAAATTGTAAAAACTTTCTATATCTGCTGATATCTGCCATTGCAACCACTTACTTAAATAGGCTATCCATGGCTATCCCATCCACCCAGGCAACGGGTTCTGTCCCTGCGGCACAGGACAATGCAGCGCTCCAACAAGTCTTTGAATCCATCACCCCAGCCAGTTGCCCGCTGTCTTACAACTTCCACATGCACACCATCTGCTCCGATGGCAGACTAACGCCTGAGGCATTGATTCAGCAGGCACTCTCCATCGGTTTACGCGGATTGGCCATTACCGACCATCACTCGGTGGATGGTTTTCAGCGGGCGCAGCAATGGCTCAGCACTTACCAGCCTGACGATGCACCGCATTTTTGGAGTGGTGTTGAGATTACCGCACGGTTACTCAATAATGATGTGCACATCCTGGCCTATGCCTTTGACCCAAACCATGCCAGCCTCCAAGTCTATCTTCAAGGCGATTCCGTACAGGGCGATCGCGCCCATGCCGCCGTCGTGATCGACACCATTCACCGAGCCGGAGGCTTAGCCGTACTGGCACACCCCGATCGCTACCGTTCGACAGCGGCAGAGCTCATCCCGACAGCCGCAGAGCTGGGCATCGATGGGGTCGAAACCTACTACGCCTACAACAATCCCAATCCCTGGTGCCCCAGCCCCCGACAGACCCGCGAAGTCTTTTCCCTAGCCGAATGCTTTGGCTTGTTACACACCTGCGGCACCGATACCCACGGGCTGAATCTTCTTCAGCGAATTTGAGCCTTGCATCCCTTAAGCTTCCAACATTTGCAATCGATACAAACTGGCATAGAGTCCATTCTGCTCCAGTAACTCCTGATGATTGCCCGACTCCACCAAATGGCCTTGCTTCAGAACCAGAATGCGATCGACCCGTCGAATTGTCGAAAGGCGGTGGGCAATGATAATCGCGGTTCGTCCCACCAGCAAGCTCTCTAGAGCCTCTTGGATTATTGATTCCGTGCCTACATCCAGGTTCGCGGTTGCCTCATCCAATACCAAGATGCCGGGATTACGAATGGCTGCGCGGGCAAAGGCCAGGAGTTGCTTTTCGCCCCCAGACAGGTTGGTGCCCCGTTGGCGCAGTTCTGTGTCATAGCCCTGGGGCAATCGCTCAATGAAGCTAGCCACATTCGTTTGTTCAGCGGCGCGGCGCACCTCTTCCATGGAGTACGTTTCGCCCAGGGTGATGTTGCTCGTCACATCCCCGGCAAACAAAAAGCCATCTTGCAAAATCACCGACATGCGCCGCCGCAGCTCGGCCTGGGGCATTTCACGAATATCGACCCCATCCATGCGGATACTGCCGTTCGTCACATCATACAGCCGACATAGGAGGCGAATGATGGAGCTTTTTCCTGCCCCTGTTGGCCCCACTAGTGCCACCTTTTCGCCCGGACGAATGGTGAAATCCAAATCCCGCAGTACCATCTCATCGGCTTTGTACCCAAAGGTCACATGGTCAAACTGGATTTCGCCAGGGGCGATGGGCTGCCCCGGGTGGGCTGTAGCGGGGAGAGCTTGGGGTTCGTTTGGATCCCGAATTTCAATGGGCTCGCTCAGGATATCGCTGACGCGTTCGAGGGAGGTGAGCCCCGCCTGGATGGCGGTGAATTGGTCGGCAAATTCTCGTAACGGATCAAATAAACGCTGGGCATAGAGGATGAAGGAGGCCAGGAGGCCAATGTTCATCACATCTTGCAACACCAACGTACCGCCGAGCCAGAGCACCGCCGCGATCGCCACCAACGACACCCATTCCAACGTAGCCGACACTGAGGAATCAAACAGAATCGTGCGATCGACCTCATGAACGTAGCGCTGGTTGATCTTGTAGAACAGTTCCGAATTAAACGATTCCCGCCGAAACAGTTGGACAACATTCACCCCAACGATGTTTTCTTGCAGGTTGGCGTTTAGAGCCGAAAGCTCCTCGCGGGCGCGATAGTTGGCTTTGCGATATTGCCGCTGAAAATAAACGATGAGTACGGTGATGGGGATGAGCATGGCCACCAGCATCGCCGCAAGTTGCCACTGTAGGGTGAACATCGTAATGATCACCACCAGGATGGAAAACAGGTTGCCAATGATGCCGATCGCCCCTGTCGAAAACACATCCCCCAGGGCATCCACATCGCTGGTGAGGCGAGTAATCAGCTTACCGATGGGCGTGCGATCGAAAAACCGAGCCGCCAACGAGGTCACATGCTCAAACAAGTCGTTGCGGATGTCTGCGGTGATCTGTTGGCCGACCTTTTGCACCATAAAGTTCTGGATGCCATCCAATGAAATCCGCACAGCAATGGTGAGAAAAAGGAGCAGAGCCAAGATATTCAACCCCTGTCCTAAGGACATTCCTTCTAGGAAGCCGAGGACTGGCTCATCACGGATAAAGGAGATGGTTTGCCCCACCAAGATGGGCTGGAGCGCTTCGCCCAAAGAAACAGGAACAAGCAAGATTAGGGAGAGAATCAATGTCCGCTTGTGCCGCAGAGCATAGGGCAGAAGCATCGAGATCAAACGCCAATCGGTAGGGCGCTGCGATCGCGGTTGGCGCTCGTCTTCGAGATAACTGGCAGATGACATAATGCTGGCTGAACAACTAGGTCGAAATACGGGGATAGCATGAAGGCAACTTCTCAACTGTAGCTCAGGATGCCGAAAACCCGGAGGTGGTGCAGTGCCGGAGAAAAGCGGGATCCCCTTTACGCTTCTTAATTCCTGCCCCTTCGGAACCTGGATAGGCTGAAGGTATCGAGTCGGCTCTGAGGGAACGCTATGAATGAACACAGCGGCAACATCATCGAATGGCTGCAACGACGGACATTCTTAGGCGCACTATCGACAGAGGTGCTGGAGACGATTGCCCAATCCATCCAGGTGGAAACCGTTCCCGCCCGCACGGAGCTGATTGCTGAGGCCACCATCCCATCGGCTCTCTATATCCTGCGGCAGGGGCGCATGGAACAGCGCAAGCGGGGACAGCCGTTGTTGGGATTGAGTCGCCTGCCCGGTGCGGTGTTGTTTTTAAGAGAAGTGTTGCTGGAGCAGCCGACGGTGCAGGCGGTGGTGACGCTCTGTGACTGCGAACTGTGGCGGGTGGAGGGCGATCGCTTCCGCGCCCTGGCCGAGCAGTATCCCGAGATTAGCCGTGTCCTCTCCGAACAGCTCGCCGATCAACTCGCACAAATGGCGGCACAACTCAACTTTGAGCAAGAGCGCCAGACGGCACTGCGGCCTTACCTTGTCCCCAAAGTACGACGGGGGATTATTGGCTCCAGTCGCTATGCCGTACGGCTGCGATCGGCCATCACCAAAGCCTCGAAGGATCGTGAGCCTGTGCTGATCTTTGGGGAGCCGGGGCTGCTGAAGGACAACGCCGCGGCGCTGGTTCACTTTGGGGGGAGCGATCGCAAAGAACCCATGATCCGCATCGATTGCGATACCCTCCAGGCCAACGGAGCCGATCTCTTTGGTCGACTCGGCGGCAAGCTGGGGCTCCTTGACTGGCTGGGCAACGGAACACTGCTCCTCAACAATATTCAGGAATTGCCAACGTCCCTCTGGCCGTCGATCCTCCAGTTAATCAAAACGGGCAGCTACACCCCCGTTGTGCGTGAGGGCGATATCCCACCGCCTCCCCACCAAAGCACCGCCCGCCTCATCTTCACCTCCGAGCGCGCCCTGCCGGAATTAGAACGAAAAGCACAGATTCCCCACCTGATCAAAGTACCCCCCCTGCGGGTACGTCGCGCCGACCTCGCCGCCCAAATCAGCTATTACATCGGCCTCTACTGCCGAGCAAAGGGGCTAGATCGTCCTAAGATTGCTCCCGAAGCCCTGCGTCGCCTGCAGGGATACGACTTCCCCGGCAACATTTCAGAGCTAGAAGGACTGGTCGAGCGCGCCATCATCCAATCCAACTGCGCTCCAGTGTTAACAGAAGAAGTCTTCTGGCAGGAAAGCAGTCGTGCCCGCCGCTTTCGCTTCAATCTGCTAAATGCCAACCCCGGCTTGCGGCAATGGCTGCGCAGTCCCTGGTGGCCCGATCGCCTCAACTACGGTCTCGTCCTGCCCATCTTCGCGGTGGTGGTGCTCATCCTGTGGCTGGGTCCCCAGAGTCGCGATCGCAACATTGCTCTCAATCTATTTTGGGCTTGGTGGTGGCCGCTCATTCTGCTGATCTTCCCCTTCTTGGGGCGGATTTGGTGTTCCGTCTGCCCGTTCATGATCTACGGCGAAGTGGCACAGGCACTCCGCCAGCGGTGGTTCCCCGGTTCTCTGCGATCCTGGTCGCGCCCCGAAGCCGAACGATGGGGCGGGTGGTTTCTATTCGGGATGTTCACCCTAATTTTGCTTTGGGAAGAGGTGTGGAACCTGGAGAATACGGCCTACCTCTCCGCCTGCCTATTGTTGCTGATTACAGCCGGAGCCGTTGTCTTTTCCGTTCTCTTTGAGCGTCGTTTCTGGTGCCGCTACCTCTGCCCGATTGGGGGGATGAACGGCCTGTTTGCCAAGCTTTCGATGACGGAGTTGCGGGCACAGCAAGGAATCTGCTCAGCCACCTGCACCACCTACCAGTGCTACCGGGGTGGCCCCGCCAAGGGCGAAGGCCAGGAAACCAATGGCTGCCCCATCTACTCCCACCCGGCGCAGTTACAGGAAAACCGCGATTGCGTGCTGTGCATGACCTGCCTTAAAGCCTGTCCCCACCGCTCCGTGGAGTTTAACCTGCGTCCCCCCGGCATCGAACTATGGACGAGCCACAAACCGACAGCGCACGAAGTCTGTCTGCTATTTTTGCTATTCGGGGCGGTGTTTCTCCATCGCCTCCCAAAGGAATTGCAGATGTTGCAGGTGCCGCACCCCACCGCTGTACTAGGGAATGTATGGGAGCATTTTGGCGTGTCTGGGATCGCGCTGCTGGTACCGGGGGCGATCGCCCTCCTTGCCCACCAAATCATGCGCCTCCTCAACCGAAATCCCCGCCCCAAGGCATTCATTGAGCTCACCTATGGATATCTACCGCTGGTTCTGGCGGGCAACCTGGCTCACTATCTACACCTGGGCTTGACCGAAATGGGGCGCGTGGTTCCGGTCAGCCTCGCCACCTTTGGTCTAAGCGGCGGCGAGACCCTCATCTGGACGGCGCACCCCGCCGTGATCGCCTTTCTCCAAGGCACGACCCTACTGGCTGGTTTGCTACTGTCTATTGTGCTAACCCAGAAAATTGCTCGGCAACCTTTGCGCTGCTTGATACCGCAACATCTGGCCAGTGGAGCGATCGCCCTGCTCCTCTGGCGCATTATCCTTCCAGCCTAATCACGGGTCCCTCAAACCATGAGACCAAGGACTGACGCGTCGAAGCTTTCTAAGCCCTGCTCACTAGCTCCAAAAAAAAACCACATGAGACGACAACGGAGGGCGATCGTCAGATGAGCAAGAATCAGGCTCTATCAATTCAGTCAATTCAGGCCGTATAGCTTCAATTCAGGCCGTATAGCTATATTGATTAACGACCGCTTCTAGAACTTCACTCAACCGCGAAAAGGCATCACGCAACTCATCGTGGGAGGTGAAATGATCAATCCGATGAAGCACCTCACCATCCTGGAAGAGCAACAACGTGGGTAAACTCTTGAGGCGAACCGCATTGGCAATCTTGAGGTTTTCATCAGCGTTGATACTGACAATCTTGCACAAATTGCCGTGCTCCCCCTGAAATCGATTGAGAAGCGGATTAACGATCCGACACAGCCCGCACCAGGGCGCCCAGAAACTTACCAGAACAGGCACAGAAGCGAACTCGACCTCCTGTGAGAAATTGGTTTCATCAATGGTTGGGATCATTGAATAATGGGCTTCAAAGCAGTTTATATTTATCTACACTCTACCAGGCAACGTGACGGGTTGCACGCACAAGCAGTGGATGTGCCCACCATAATAGACCCACAAAAATCGCAACCCCCACATAGGCCGGACGCAGAAATTCTTTCCACTCAAAGGTTTGACGTCCCTGAACGATCGCGAGGAAAGGGATCACGGATGTTCGGGCTTTCGCCGCTTCAAAGGCTGGCCCATAGCGTTGCGCCAATCGCCGATCCCCATGCCATACCCCAAACAGATGGTGCAGAATCAACCCAGCGGAGGTCACCAGCATAAAGCTTGTTCCTAGCCACAGGGCATGGGCAATGCACCAAATAATTTGCCCAACCATTTGCGGATGGCGCGTAATGCGAATAATCCCAGTTTCATACAGGTGGACTTGGGGCTTTTGTACCGCCGCAATTTCTAACAGGTTGAAGGTGGCTGGGTAGAGGAACAAAAAGGAGATCGCTGATAAGATCCAGACGGTTGTGGCAATGCCTGGAACACCTTGTAGATTCCATAATCGAGCGCCATTATAGCGGTGATTGAAAAAATAAATAATCAATACCGTGGCAAAGGGAATGCTGACCAAAGCAAACCCAACCCGGTAG
>JBCBSL010000124.1:0-13783 GCA_039819145.1 Cyanobacteria bacterium J06638_22 | reverse complement strand
GTAGCGTGGGCGGTGCCCACGCTACACAAAATCAAGGGTTTTCTGGGTTTTGTCCTGTACTCAGGAAAACCAGGCATTAAGCAAAACTCCCGTTTTTGAGTAATGCCAAAGTCGGTTAAATAACTGTAAAACCCAGATATCGTTTGTGCTTGCTGCTAAACATTGGGCACAAACGATCTTTGGGCTCTTCACCCAGATTTGATATAAATTCGTTCATTTTGTGGCCGCATCGCCGCCACAAAATGAACAAAATACGTAAAGTCTGAAAACAATTCTTCTTTCGCTTTTTTTCTAGCGTTGTCCCAAAATATGGGTAGCAAAAACCCATAGCGGACACAATAAATCCCCCATGGATCATCTTCTTATAAGTAGATAGGCATAAATAAACTCGCTTCAAAACCTGGGGAGCGCCCCGCCGGGGCGCTCCCCAGGTTTTTGGGTTTTTAGTTTAATAACGCCAAGCTACTTATCAAATCCAGTTAGATAGCCGTAAGACTCAACTATCGTTTGCACCCGCTGCTAACGATAGGTATCAAACGATAGTTGGATTCTTCAACTCAATTTGATATTAGGTATCTCCAAAAGCCAATATTAATAATCGAGAACTACAGTGTTGAAGTCGTCTGTTTGCTCTGAGATTGGCTGGACAGTTGGAGCCGTTTGGGGTTGTGGCTTGGCTTCGGCTGCTCGCATCCGATCGACAGAGGTTTCCAAGTCGCCTACATGCTGATTGAGAACGGCGATGCGATCGCAAAGCTGTTTCCGACGCCCATCCAAACTTTCCAACTCTTGCTCCAACCGTTTCTTCTCGACGACGAGTTTGTAGATATCGAGAAACGCAGCCGCCTCAGAACGTTGACGAGGCATCGTGGAAATTTTAGGGCGAATGCTGCCACGGGCTTGGGAGCGATGCATGGGCAAGTCCTCTGGGATCACGTTTATAGCGCTATGCGCGTTAGTTAAGTACGGTTTGGGCGCGTGCCGCGCCCAAACACAACCATTTCTGTGCTTGACGCAGTTGCACACCGCTATACTTCAGTCTATTCTTCCCATTCTTCAGAGGGAAGCGACGAAATCCTGAGAAAACCATCAACTTCTTCCCAGATATTTCTGAAAAGCAATAGGACAGGGCTTACGCAGTTTGATGATTTTTGGGCGCTCTGCGTCCCAAAAATCATCAAACCCCTTTGTTTTTCGCACCAAATCCGTAAGTCCCATAGGAAGCGAAACGACGTTTCGCTTCCTATGGCAAGGTGATTATTGCGGAGCGATCGCCAGTCCCGTTGCGGGGTCGAACAGATGAATCTTGTCGGGGGCGATCGCCAGCCATAGCTCGTCGCCAACGACAACCCGATGATCAGAGTCGATACGCACTTGCAAGGATGGAGCTTCGCGATCCTCCTGGAAGTGAGCGCTAATATAGGTTTCAGAGCCAAGGGCTTCGACCCGCTCGATCCGAACCGAGAGATTTTTAGGCGCTGGGGCACTGAGAGTCAGGTGTTCGGGGCGAATCCCAAGGCGTAGGGTGCCGCGGTCGTGCGATCGCAACACCGATTCCCAGGATTCAGGCAGGGTCAGTCGAAACTGGGGATGGCTAATGAGCAGCGGCGCTTGAACCTGCACATCCAGGAAATTCATCGGGGGCGATCCAATAAACGCCGCGACAAATTCATTGGCCGGGTACTTATAGAGTTCCAATGGCGTCGCAATCTGCTGAATCTGCCCACCATTGAGAACGGCGATGCGATCGCCCATGGTCATGGCTTCGGTTTGGTCGTGGGTGACATAGATGGTGGTTGTGCCCAGGTTCCGCTGCAAATCCACAATGCGAGCACGGGTTTCGGTGCGCAGCTTTGCATCCAGGTTCGATAGCGGTTCATCCATCAAGAACACTTGGGGGTTACGAGCCATGGCGCGTCCCAGGGCGACCCGCTGCTTTTGCCCCCCAGAAAGCTGCTTAGGTAGGCGATCGAGCAGGGAATCCAGTTGTAGCATTTGCGCCACCCTATGCACCCGATGATCGATCTGGCGTTCTTTTTTAGACCAGTAGCGCAGCCCTTTGGGCAAAGGACGCGTGGCGGCCACCAGAAAGTTTTCCAACGGAAAGCGCGGCGTCCATTCAGGTTTGGGCTGACCATCGAGCAAGGTAGGTTGCGATCGCCGCAGGCCAAAGGCCAAATTCTCGTACACCGTCATGTGCGGATAAAGGGCATAGCTTTGGAAAACCATGGCAATATCCCGTTGCTTAGGCGGCAGGTGGTTGACCGGGCGATCGCCCACCCGAATCATTCCAGCCGTCGCAGTTTCTAGCCCCGCAATCAGCCGTAGCAAGGTGCTTTTGCCACACCCCGACGGCCCTACCAGCACCATAAATTCCCCATCGTTCACCGTCAGGTTAATGCGCCGCAGCACACTCACCCCATGGCTAGCCCCCTCCGGTTGGATAGCTTCCTCTGGCACGTCCGTTACGCTATCCGGCCTCGCTCCATTGGATTCGGTGGCAGAGGCGGGCGATCGGAGTTTGCGCTGCGGGAAGCTTTTGTAGATGTTTTCGAGACTGACTTGCGCCACGGTTAGTTGCCTGAATTTGCGTGGGAATAAACGGAGGATCGAAATCACCTGAGAACAGGCTCACGCCTACCGTTATTCTTCAGAGGATTCTGCCACGTTCTGGTTCGCAATGGGCAATTTGCCCGTTTCATCTTCTGTATCCGAGAGTAAGGACGGTTCGGGTAACACCATGTCAATGGATTCACCCTTGGGAAGTTTCAGCACCCGTCCGACCGTGCGCTGGTTGGTTTTAGTAAAGCGATCGCGAGCCAAACGGAGATACTTGTCACCCTCCAGCACCACCACCAGGTTCGTCCCGTTGATCGCCGGGGCGATCGCCCTGACCTTATCCGTTTTGGTAGCAAATTGGATGGCTTGAATCCCCAAGTCGCCGCGATTGCCCTGCCGCAGGCTAGTGGCCAGACGTCGCGTTCCAAACCCCTGCCGGGTGAGGATAATAAATTCTGCATCCTGGCTGAGTGCGACACAGCCCACCACCTGCTCTTGCTTACCCAATCGCACCGCCAAATGTCCCTGCGTGTTGCGACCTTGCAGCGGTAACTGCTCCTCATTCACTTCAAACCGCAGCATCCGTCCGCCCGTGGTTGCCAGCACTAGATGCATCCCCATTGAGGCCACTACGGCCTGTTGCAGTTCATCATCGCCCTTGAGCTTGAGCGCCGTCAGCCCCCGGGCAGTGAGGTTGGCGAATTCTTCCAGGGGAACCCGTTTGATCCGCCCCTGTCGGGTGAGCAGAATTAGATTCTGCTCCAGCCGCGCTTCATCCAGCACAAACTGCGACACGATCGCCTCTGGATCACCACCCCGGGCGGCAGGCGGCAGCAGGGTCACCAGAGGCGTCCCTTTGGATTGGCGGGTAGTAGTGGCAATATCGCGAACGGCGATCGCAAACGCCTTGCCACTACGGGTCAGGGTCAAAATCTGCTGCCCCGTCGTTGTCGCTTCCATCCGAACGGGCAAGTCTTCATACTCAGTGATTTGCTTTTCAGGGGGAAGCTCCTGGCGCCCTTGCTGGCGCTGAAATGCCTTTGGCGTGGAGCGCCGGACATAGCCCTTCTGGGTAAATTCCAGCACCACTTCTTCATCCAAAATCTCGGCTTCCAGATCCGCCAAGGCTTCCACTTCCTCCGCCCGCTCTTCCGCCGACAGTACTTTTGTGCGCCGCTCATCCCCAAACTTTTTCTTGAGCGATCGCAATTCCTTCTTCAGGGTTTTGAGCAACTCTTTCCGCTCGGTTAAAAGGCGCTGCAACTCCGCAATCCGAGCCGTTACTTCCTCAAATTCCTGCTGGAGCTTTTCCTGTTCCATCCCGGTCAGGCGACGGAGGGGCATGGAGAGAATGGCATCGGATTGGCGATCGCTAAACCCAAACTCCGCCTCAAAATCTGCCTTCGCCGTCGTCCCATCCGGCGCATTGCGCAGAATCTCGATCACCAGATCCAACGATTCCAGCGCCTGCAGCAGTCCTTCCAGCAAATGCAGTCGGCTTTCTGCCCGTTGCAGCTCATAGCGATACTGTCGCGTCAGCGTTGCTTCCCGAAAGCTGAGAAACTCTTGCAGCGCTATCCGCAACGGCATCTGACGGGGTTGCCCGTCTGACAGCGCCAGGAAAATCGCCCCAAAGTTGACCTGTAGCGGCGTTATTTTGTAGAGCTTGTTGAGCAATAGTTGGGGATTGGCCTCCCGCTTCAGCTCAATCACCACGCGCATTCCCGTGCGATCGCTCTCATCTCGAATGTCTTGAATACCCTCTAGTCGTCCATTGTTCGCCAGATCCGCCATCTTCTCGATCCAGCCCGCTTTATTCACCTGATAGGGCAGTTCCGTGACGACAATAGCCGGGCGGCGGTGGCGTCCCCGTCCTGGCTGAATTTCCTCAAATTGCGCCACCCCCCGAATTGGAATGCTGCCCCGTCCCGTGCGGTAAGCATCACGAATCCCTTCGATACCGACGATTTCGCCCCCCGTGGGAAAGTCGGGGCCTGGAATCAGCCGAAATAGCTCCTCCTCGGAAAGCTCTGGGCGATCGATGAGAGCAATCAATCCATCAATAATTTCGCCCAAGTTATGGGGCGGAATGTTGGTCGCCATCCCCACGGCAATGCCCGAGGCTCCATTCAGCAGTAGCACTGGAAGCTGCACCGGCAACACCACGGGCTCCTGCTGGGAGTTATCGAAGTTGGGGATGAAGTCCACCGTCGCTTCCCCAATCTCTGCCAGCATGGCTTCATGGCCGATCGGAGCCAGACGCGTTTCGGTGTATCGCATGGCCGCCGGGGGGTCGTCATCCACCGAGCCAAAGTTGCCATGTCCCGCCAGCAGCGGATAGCGACTGGAAAAGTCTTGCACCATTCGCACCAGCGCATCATAGACCGCTTGGTCGCCGTGGGGGTGGTATTTACCCAACACATCCCCGACGACACGGGCACATTTGCGGAAGGGGCGATCGGGGGTCAGACCCAACTCATGCATGGCGTAGAGAATGCGACGATGCACCGGTTTTAGCCCATCGCGCACATCCGGCAGGGCACGCCCCACAATGACGCTCATAGCGTATTCCAGGTAGGAGCGTTGCACCTCCATGTGAAGGGCAGTAGAAATGACGTTTCCGGAGGAGAGGTTGAGCTGCTCTGCCATGAATGAATGTCCTTACGGTGCAAATAGAAAAGACGGTGCAAAGGGGAAAACCAAAGAAATTAGAAAAAATTCAACTAGATAACGGAAATTCCAGAAGAATAAGGGCTCGACAGAAAACAGGTCAACGCTCGGGTAAGCCGACGTTACCGAGGGTGAAGCCGTAAACGGGGGCGATCGCCATTGGCTTAGCATGCAGGAAACAATAGAGTGCTCACGATAAAATTTAACTATGGGCATTCCAAAAAGTGGACAATGGTAACTGTAGATGCTTTGGATAAACCAGAAAGCGCCATGATGGATGGCGTAAAGACGGGAATCCAACATTTCTGTTCGAGTTTGGGCTTCTCTTTCAGTCATACAGTGAATTGAAGCAATCGGGAGCAAAAATGTTGACAGGTGGCGCATTCAAGATCCTAAAACCTTAACAAACATTTATCCTTTCTTTACGCCAGCCTCGCTCGCGGTTGAAGGAAATGCCTCATTCTGAACATATGCCAGTGGTAATGGTGTCATGAAAACAGTTTTGATTGTGGAAGACGACCCAATTAATGCGCGTGTGTTTTCCAAAATTTTGACCAAACGGGGTGGGCTGGTCGTTCGCCACACAGAAAATGTCGATGAAGTCATGGAAATCGCCCGGGCGGGTGGAGCCGACATTATTCTGATGGATGTATCCCTGTCCCATAGCGTTTTCCAAGGAAAGCCCGTCGATGGCATCCGCATTACCCAAATGCTAAAGGAAGACCCGCAGACGGCGAAGCTTCCGGTTGTGCTGGTAACAGCCCACGCCATGGAAGGCGATCGCGAGAACTTTTTACAACAAAGTGGCGCAAACGGCTACATCTCCAAGCCCGTGGTTGACCATCAGCAATTTGTAAACCAAGTGGTCGGCTTACTGCAAGGGGAGGATGCATCGGAAGTACCCCATTCGTCGTAAGAACATCTGTATTACTTACTTTTATCATACGAGCTTTTCGCTGGCGCAGAAACTCTAACGCGTTTTCTTCCGTCCTTCACGTTAAGGATTCCCTCTCACGACTAAATTTCTGCTTAGGACCATGGATTAAATAAAAAACCATATTTTTCTGAAGAAGCGCGGCTACGCCGCGCTTCTTCAGAAAAATATGGCAAGTTAATTTATTCGCGATCCTAAGGAGATGATTGCTTGGGATTCTGTGCCCGACCATCTGACGCAAGGAATGCTCTGCCTTGAAGGTTGACCAAAAAGGTTGACCAAAGTTGTTATGTCAATCAAAAGCCACGAAGGATCGATAGTACACAAGGGTAGAATAAGAAGTTCATGGCAGTGTTGATTTGTGTTCACAGAGCTTATTCATAGAAGAAAATCTATAGCTCGTGACGCAAGACCAATTTGCCCAAGGCCTTTGCAGTGGAGCGGCAACCAACGCCAGCTCAACCGTTGCAAAGCCATTTGCTCAACCTAGTCAAGACGAATTTTTGGGAGCTTGCCTGTGACTCGGACAAACTCAGATTTTTTGCGGCAAACTGACCCGGCTGTTGCCGCCCTACTCGAAGATGAATTGGAGCGTCAGCAAGGCCATTTGGAGTTGATTGCTAGCGAGAACTTCACCTCGGCGGCAGTGCTCGCAGCGCAAGGCTCGGTGCTGACGAACAAGTATGCTGAGGGGCTACCTGGCAAGCGCTATTACGGCGGATGTGAGTTTGTCGACAAGGTCGAACAACTGGCGATCGACCGGGTGAAAGAACTGTTTGGGGCGGCCCATGCCAATGTTCAACCCCATTCTGGTGCCCAGGCAAACTTCGCGGTGTTTCTTGCCTTGCTGCAACCGGGCGACACCATCCTGGGGATGGATTTGTCCCACGGTGGGCACCTAACCCACGGTTCTCCGGTCAACGTGTCGGGGAAATGGTTCAAGGTAGTGCAGTATGGCGTCAACAAAGAGACCGAGCGCCTGGATTTTGACCAGATTCGTCAACTGGCGCTAGAGCATCGCCCCAAAATGATCATCTGCGGCTACTCCGCCTACCCCCGCGTGATTGAGTTTGAGAAATTCCGGGCGATCGCCGACGAAGTGGGCGCTTACCTCCTGGCCGACATCGCGCATATCGCTGGGTTGGTTGCGGCGGGTCAACATCCCAACCCGGTGCCCATTTGTGATGTGGTTACCACCACGACTCACAAAACCCTGCGAGGTCCTCGTGGTGGCTTGATTCTGACGCGAGATGAGGAACTGGGCAAGAAGTTCAACAAGGCCGTTTTCCCTGGTACCCAGGGTGGTCCACTGGAGCATGTGATTGCAGCGAAAGCCGTGGCCTTTGGTGAAGCCTTGCAGCCTGCATTCAAGGAATATTCTATCCAGGTCATTAAAAACGCCAAGGCGATGGCGGCTCAGTTGCAGAAGCGCGGCTTCAAGCTTGTGTCAGATGGCACGGACAATCACCTGATTCTAGTGGATCTGCGCTCCATTGGCATGACCGGGAAGGTGGCGGATCAGTTACTGGGCAACACCCGCATCACCGCCAACAAGAATACGGTTCCCTTCGACCCAGAATCACCGTTCGTCACTAGCGGTATCCGGCTGGGTTCCCCCGCCATGACGACGCGGGGCATGGGCGAAGTCGAGTTCACCGAAATCGGCGACATCATTGCGGAGCGTCTCCTCAACCCTGAAGACGAAGCTGTGGCGGAAAGCTGCCGAGCACGAATAGCGGCCTTGTGCGATCGCTTCCCCCTCTATCCTCATCTCAACACCCGCGAGCCTGCCCTGGTGTAGGACGGCTAAACTGCAAAACGCCTCAAAATTAGGGGCGGATAAAACACAAAACGTCTCGGAATTCTGGCGAAATTTCGAGACGTTTTCTAATAGCTTTGACTAGATATCAGAACTCACTATCGCTGCTGGCCAAAACAGTTTTTAATAATCTACCCAAGGCGGGTTCTAAACAACTTTTGAGAGCCAGTGCGCGTTTTGGCTTACGAAAGCGTTGTTTATACTGAGCAAGTAAAGATACATCGACGAATAAAAGGCTTCAGTGCCTTACCTATACTCAATCACCTGTATGCCTTTATAGCTCTTAACTTGAAGACAAAAACTTCAGGAGTATACGGTGTTAAATCATAAACTTGCGCTAACGTTTTTGGGATTCGTTATTGCCTTGCAGAGCTGTAATGCACCAATGTCGACGATGCATTTTGGTTCTCAATCCTTTCAAGCAGCATTGCCTGCTCCGGTCGAGTTCAACCACCGTTCAACGGTATCGTTTACGTCAGGTGATCTCGATCAGACAGCTCCTCAGCCCTCGTCAATTATTGCCCAGTCTCAGGACGATATCCGAACCGAGCGTGTTCAGTTCGCACCCGGCACGACAGGTACGATTATCGAAGGTTCTATCCAGGGCTATGAAGCGGTCGACTATATCCTCAACGCCCGTACAGGCCAATATATGACCGTTAACCTGACGACCGACAATGGAGCCAACTACTTCACCATCCTGACCCCAGCCGCTGCCGAGGTGGATAGACTTGGTTCTGTCAGCCAGAGCCAATACCAGGGAGCGCTCCCCGCCAGTGGCGACTACAGAATACGGGTTTACATCATGCGGAATGCGGCACGGCGCAATGAAGTGGCAAACTACCGCCTTGAGATGATTGTTGCGGATTAGGACAATATGGAATCCCCACTCAGGCAGGGTTTTGGTGAGTTTCTGTGAAAAGCCTTGAAATCCTTGTTCGACAGGGCCTTAGAGCCTCTGCCACTCGTTAGCAATCTAGTGTCTGACATACATCTCCCATAAATTGTTGGCACTGCCTTTGAGGCAGAGAATTTTTCTTCCTTCTGCTGTATGCCACTTTAATCGGGCAACAAAAATCCCCTGACATTTGCCAGGGGAAACCTAATGCTTAAGAAAGGAGAGTCAATTGTTAAGCCGGAGATTTATAGCCCCACGCGCAAATCTCCGTTGAATCGAAACTTTCTTAATTGACCTTAGCTGACCACAAAGGAGGTGAAGATCAGGCCGACGATCAGTGTTGCAGCCGCCAAGCCTTGCAGAGCGTACTGACGCGCTTGCTCTTGAGAAGGAAATACTGCGTAATACATATCCGGTTCAACGGCATAGTTATTGGTCAAGCCTTCCTGGTCAACGGTCGCTCCATTGAGGTTCGGGCGACGGAGGAAACTGCTACCTTCACGCTGCATCCGAGAACGAGCTTCTGCAGGAACTAACTCACTACCGTCGCTGGAACCGACCTTAGCCTGGCGGGTTGCTGGCTTAGTCGCCAATTGCTGAGCCATAGCGCGGAAATCAGGAGTGATGGCGGGAGCGTAGGACATGGGTGACCTCCGTTAAGGAATGTAAACTTGTGTAAATCAAATGTAACATTATTTTTACAAAAGTTGCAATTCTTTTTTGATCATGCTATTCATCATTTCTGCTTAAGGGTTGTAGCTGGATTGGGAAATTGTGTCCAGAAATTGCGTCCAATAAATTTGGACGATTGCATGGGAAGGTTGTAATGGGTCGCCCAGTTTTTAAAGCGATCGCCCTAAGTCGTTCCAGAGTGGTTATGGCATCAACAGCACCCATAACCCCCATCTATCGTTCGTTCCACACCGCCTAACGGCGGTGCTCCACGGCATTGGACTCAGGATCGTCGCACGATGGGGGCAGGGTGGAGGCGATCGCTGCAATGTCCGGCACCAGCACCGACTGCATCATGCTTGCTTGAAGGTATTTTATCGAGCTACTTATTGCCGATTTAGATAGCCTGAGGCTATCGTGAGCAGAATTTCCCTATCGAACCTGAACTTACCGGTGTTGGAAAATTCAACATATCGAATATCCACTTCTAGGACTTATTCCTGTCCAGTAAGTAAATAGCCATGAATAAACTTGCTTCAAAAACCTTGGAAGCGCCCCGAAGGATGCTTCCAAGGTTTTTGGATTTTTAGTTTAATAGCGCAAGCTACTTAACACTGAATACTTGATGGCTCAGGCGGGATTTGAACCTGCGACCTTGGGCTTATGAGTCCCCTGCTCTAACCACTGAGCTACTGAGCCAGGCCTGCAATCCACGCCACCCATTGGGTTTGGCGAAGATAAGCAACTTTATTAAGCTAACATATTTGGCAAACAGTTTGATCAGATTTGGGTGGAAAAGTTTTTTACAACACAAGCGCAGTATGAGTCAGTGGACAGGCAAACTGGCCTTTGAGAATCGGGTGCTGGTCATTGCGACGATGCATCGAAAAGAAGAGGCGATCGCCCCTCCCCTAGAGGCAGAACTGGGTGTGCAAATCCAGGTTCCCGACAACTTTAATAGCGATTCCTTTGGCACCTTTACCCGCGATGTCGATCGCCCAGCGGATCAGTTAGAGACCGCACGGCTGAAGCTCCGCTATGCCCTGGAACTAACCGGAGCAGATCTGGGTGTTTCGAGTGAGGGCAGCTTTGGGCCGCATCCTATGTTGCCAATGCTGCCGCTGAACCGGGAGCTAGTCTTGCTAATTGACCAGGCGCATCACCTGGAACTGGTAGGGGAAGCGACTACGACGGAGACCAACTATAGCCATGCCACGGTTAAAACACTGGCAGAGGCTCAGGCTTTCGCGAAAAAAGCCCGGTTTCCGTCCCATGGGCTGGTGGCGATGCCATCGGCGGAACCAGAGGATAGATCCTTGATCCACAAAGGCATCACGTCGGAGGCTGATCTGCTGGAGACGGTGGAAGGGTTGCTGTCGCAATTTGGGCAAGCGCACCTGGAAACGGATGTGCGGGCGATGGTGAATCCGACTCGGATGCAGGCGATCGCCCAAGCCACCCACGACCTGCTCCGCAAGCTCAAGCAACGTTGCCCAAACTGTGGCTATCCAGGGTTTGAGATTGGCGATCGCCAGCCGGGGTTGCCTTGCGGTTTGTGTGGCCTACCGACCGACCTGACGCTCACCGCTATCTACCATTGCCAGAATTGTGGCTACGAGGATGCCATCATCCATCCCGATGGAATCACAGCAGCGGATCCAGCTCAATGTCCTTTCTGTAATCCATAGTTGCAGGAGCTATCAGAAACTAAGGCGATTTCTCGGAAAGGATATACCCGCTGGCTTCGGCTACGCTCAGCCAGCTCGTTGTTGCGTGTCCTGAGCGCAGTCGAAGGACAAAGGCTTAAAAGGTAACGTCTTTCCCAGAATTCTCCTAACGCTTTGAAGCGTGTCAGGCACCCATCCCGGAGTAGCGCCGCAGCCCCCGCCGCCAGAGCCAGCGGTTGATTCCCCAAAACAGTACAATCCAAACCAGCGTGACCCCAAAGCCGCGCCAGAGCAGAGTGAATTCGCCAATGAGTAGATTTGCAGGAAACGCAATCATGTAGGGAAACGGCGTCCATTGCACAAGCGTTTGCAAGGTTGGAGGAAAGACTTCGATAGGCGCAATCAAGCCGGAAAGGAAGAGATAGAACAAAAACCAGAATTGCTCGATAGCGTTGGCGCGTTCCATCCAAAAAGACAGCATGGCGAAGGTGTATTGCATCAGGAAGCGCAGGACAAACGCCATGGCAGTCGCTGTCAAAAAGAGCGCTACATCGGATAGAGTCGGAACCCAAAAAGCCTCAGGGTATAGCCAGAAAAACAACCCGATGAGGATAGCCGCAAAGGGCATGCGGGCAAAGCGTTCGGCAAAGTGTCCGGCGAAATGATGCCACCCAGGATCGATGGGTTGCAACAAGCGAAAGGACAATTTCCCTTCTACGACCTCACGCTCAAAGTCCCAAATAACCCAGACAACGGTGAACTGCCGCACTAGGAAAACGGCTAGAAAGTAGCGGACGAAATCTAGGGGCGATCGCCCAAATTCCCCACTCTGCGCTGCCTCTGCCCACACGCCCATGAGGATCAATGGCAGAGAACCCGATAAAACCCACAGCAAAAGTTCCGCCCGATATTCCACCATGTGAGCGTAGTAGACCGAGAGGAAAACTGTGACCTGGTGGGTCAAGCGTTGGAGGATATGGCGACTCGCCCGTTGTGGCATGACGGTTGGATGGGAAGACTAATCGGCAATCCTTAAGCCGCTTTCTGCAAGCGTGCGTCCAGTTGCCCCTGACGTTCTAGGGCAAACATATCATCGCAGCCACCGATGTGTTCGTCGTTAATGAAGATCTGAGGCAAACTGCGGCCTCCATTGGCCCGCTCTGCCATTTTGGCGCGCGCATCTTCGTCCCCGTCAATGCAATATTCGGTGTAGTCGATGCCCTTTTGCTTGAGTAAGCCTTTTGCCCGAATGCAGAAGGGGCAACTACTCCAGGTGTAGATTTCGACGTTTGCAGCCATGAGGTTAATCTCCTAGTCACTTATGTCATATTTCTTAATCATAAGTGCTATGGCCTTTCGCATTCAGGTTGGGGCTGATCATTTTTAGCAAGAATCGCGCTGTGGATCCTGCCCAAAATAGTGGGGGTCTACCTGATTTCATAGCGCTATGTTTGCGATCGCCCCATCCAGGACGTCACGATGGCAATATAGCCTTACACATTGAGATGAGGACAAATCATGTTTTGAAAGCCGCGCGGTGCGCGGCTTTCAAAACATGATTTGGTTCTACCTGAGGGTGTAGCGCTATACCAGGGATTTTTTGCGAATCCTTTGGTGGTCAACAAAAAAGAGGTAGACATCCTCGCGGACGCTACCCCTGATACGTGATACACCTCAGAGCACACACCAAAAAATCAATGCTGGATTGATAATGCTGGACTGACTTAGGCAAGCTGAGCGATTCCTAAAAGAAATGATTGGAAGCGCAGAGCTTAAGCCAAACCTGCCGTCAGAGCGGCAATAAATTCACCAAGATAGTAGTTAACCAGTTCTGCGCTCTCGCTCGGCATTTCTTTGCTCACCACATCTTGGAGCAAACGGTAGGCGCGAGAAGACTGTTGCTCTTTATGGAGAGCAGAGAGAATATTTTGCAGCCACAGTAGTAGCTCATCTCGAAAGGCTTGTTCGTCGTCGCGCAAAACGGCTACGGCGATCGCGCGCATCACACACACCATGTCGCGCACACACTTATCTTTATGCTGCCGAATGGTTTGCGCATCTGTCTGAGCCAGTTGCTGCAATGCTTCTAAAATGAAACTTTCGGACTTCTCTTGCAAGATTTTATACGCTTGCATCCGGGTCGAATAAGTAGACAGGTATGCATCCAATGTGCCCAATTCACTATCTGTTAGATAGCGACCGTCTGCTTCCTGGATGTAGCGTTCGAGGAGAGTGTTCATATTCGGTGTAAAGATAAGCTAACACGTGCCAAGTTTCATCCAACGTAAACGCCTGAAATCGTTAATGCACTCGGTAAAACTGCGGAATCCTTCGATGAAAAAGTTAAGATAAAAAACCTTTTCCGCAATCTTGAAAAACGACTTAATAAACTTATGGCGGAAATGAAACTGCTTAAGTTTTTCTGAAATTTTCAAGAAGTTTTTTCATTTTATCCTGATTTTCAGGATGCCTTCTTAAAGAACAGATAACCATCCCATCGCCATCTTCATTGTGATTGGAAGCTAGCCTTGACTAGGTAAAACAGTGAATTGAGAAGGCATCCT
>JBCBSL010000123.1:0-14199 GCA_039819145.1 Cyanobacteria bacterium J06638_22 | reverse complement strand
TGGCGGGTATTCGGGATGCATATACCATTACCCGCCACTTTCGTGATTTCAGGCAGAACATTTTCCGGTAGCGGATCGTCTAGGCTCAACACCATAACCGCATCGCCTCGGACAATCTTGCGCCCCACCTGCATGCTGGCAATATTGACATTGAAGTCTCCCAAGAGCGATCCAATGTTTCCAATGATGCCAGGCACATCTCGGTGCAATGTGAACAGCATATGGCGGCTGGGGGGTACGTTGATCGGAAATCCATCAATGTTTGTAATACGAATTTCCTCTTCCCCAAGCAGCGCCCCAGTCACCGTGTGTTCTCCCTGGGAGCCAACCGCCGTCATCTGAACCGACCCGGCATAGTCTCGGCTGTTGGGATCGCGCACCTCGGTGACCCGAATGCCACGCTCCTTCGCCTCAATACTGGCGTTGACGTAGTTCACCCGCTCTTGCAAGGCGTGGGACAGCAACCCTTTAAGCGCGGCTATCACGACGGGCTGACTTTCGTTATTAGCCAGTTCACCCTGCAACCGTATATTAAAGGTTTCCACCCGTCCGCCAGCCAACTGGCTGACGAGATACCCCAGGGTTTCCGACAACTGCATGTAAGGACGCAGTTTTTCCAAAATCTCTGGACGCAACCCTGGAATGTTGACCGCAGAGCGGGCTGGCAGTCCCAGCAACACATCCCGAATTTGCTCGGCAACATCGATCGCCACATTCACTTGGGCTTCCTCAGTGGAGGCTCCCAAGTGAGGCGTCAGGATCACATTGCGCCCCAGTTCCCGTAGCGCTGATTCACCTAACGGTTCTTCCTCATACACATCCAGAGCCGCTCCAGCAATGCGCTCTGCTTTCAACGCTTCAGCCAGGGCGGCTTCGTCGATGATCCCTCCCCGCGCGCAGTTGATCAGGCGGGCGGTCGGGCGCATTTTGGCGATCGCCTCGGCGTTAATCAAATGATAGGTCTCTGGAGTTTTGGGCAGGTGCAGGGTAATGTAATCCGATTCCCGCAATAGTAAATCGAGATCGACGAGATGAACCCCTAATTGCTCGGCGCGTTCACTCGACAAGAAGGGATCATAGGCCAGCACTTGCATTCCCATGGCACGGGCAACAGTAGCCACATGGGAGCCAATTTTTCCGAGCCCCACAACACCCAGGGTCTTTTTGTAAACCTCGACCCCCAGGAACTTGCTGCGCTCCCACTTGCTATCCTTCACCGACTGATTGGCAATGGGAATGTACCGGGAGAGGGAAAGCATCATGGCAAGGGCATGTTCCGCTGCGGCGATCGTATTGCCCTCTGGGGAATTGACAACCAGAATGCCTTGGCGCGTCGCACTGGGCACATCAACGTTATCAACACCAACGCCAGCGCGTCCGATAATCTTGAGCTGCTTGCCAGCCGCAATCATCTCGGCGGTGACACGGGTGCCCGAGCGAATCATCAGCGCATCATAGTCAGGGATGATGCGGACGAGTTCCTCAGGCGACAACCCAGTTTTGACATCAACTTGGGCAACCTGGGAAAGGATATCGATGCCGCTCTGATCAATTCGGTCAGAAACTAGAACCTTAGGCATGATAGGGAATGATTAAATGACCAAAAAATTAGGACTCAGCAAGAGCCGACCCAATAGGGAGCGCGATCGCCATCTGCCTTTTATAAGCTGGGATCAACTCACCAACGAATCAATCCATAAACGGTGAGGCAAATCGGCTGCATGACAGCTACATAACAACAGAAGCTATGCTTCTTCTCCCTGCGGATAGCGGCGGATTGAGCAAATGGCGCAAAAGACCATAGAGAAGTGTAGGAGGTTGCGTGGAAGTGCAGAGGAGCGCACAGGGTAAGACGCTATCGCCAACAACCAAAATCAAGCATCCGTCCGAGCATCGTTACAACTCTTGGGCGATCGCCAGGAGACGGCCAAACCCTCTGTAAACCCGCTCCATTCAACCAATTTGGCTGAATGAACCGCACCTACCGAGGCACATTCTACTGCAAAGGAGCTTTCCCTCCTGCGAATGACAGAAGTTTTTAAGCTCTGGGACTGAGTGCAGGTCAAAAGCCGGAGAACCCTTTGTGTTTTTGGGGACGTGGGCGGTGCGCGCTCTATCCAAAACCAAGGGTTCTGGCAGGGTTTAACGTTTTGCCCTGCACGGAACTCCAGGGAAGCGCAGATGTGCGCGATCGCGTTGTGAAAATATTCGGCCTACCGTACTCGACACAATCATGCAATATTCTGTTATATTTATTTACAGATTGAAACAAAGTTTTACAGCAAGGAGGCCAATATGGCTTTACTGATCGCACTGTTCGTTGTTGCTTGGGCTGCTGCAGCTGTAATTGGTACTCAGGTTTACTTCCGGGGTGAGCAATCCAAGCCTATCCACGAGCGCAACTGGCGCTCCGATCGCTTCGAGCAACTGGCACGCTCGTTCACCGGAATGCAGACAGACTACCAAGAGCGAATCCCTGCTTTTCGTGTTTCTGATGCCTACGCAAGCCGCAATCTAACCAACGGCTAAGTTCACCGACAGGCATTGGCTCTTTGAATCTGTTGTGGAGCCAATGCCTCGCTTCATGATTCGATATCTGTTTTCAACGCGATACCAAGACCTTCTTCGACGCCGATGTCCTACAGGACATCGGCTTTTTTCTAGATCCAGGGCTTACATCGTTTGATAATTTTTGGGACACTCTGCGCCTGTATTTGTTTAGCGCGAATCATCTGGGGACAGCGGGCGCAAACGATAGTTGAGTTTTACGCCTGTTTAACTGGGTTTGATATTAACCATCGTTCAAGCGGATGAATAGTGCGCCTCGGCGTGTTTGGCGATCGCCCCCCAGGCTACTAAAGGTCAGCGTTTCGATATGGTCAAATAGCGGGCGGGCGGTCAGTTCGGCAAACTTGAGTAACGGGAGACGGGCTTCCAAAGTCGGGCGAACGGCTTGCCAATCGACATAGAGATAGCCCTCATTTTCGTTGGGGATAGGGGCGATCGCCTGCTGGAACGACGGCTGATCGACCAGGGCATTCCCTGGAGCTTTCAGCGATCGCCGAATGGCTTCGATGGAGGTGGCAAAAATTTCATGCTGAGCCACGGTGCCATGCACCCCCTGCACATCTGCTTGAAGCGTGGTGATGGGGGTTCGCGATCGGCGGGAGCTTTCGACGGGCGAAAGTCGGGTCCAGGTGTAGGTCAGGTTGTCGTCGATATCGACCGGGCCAATGCTCAACCCCTTTGCCTGGGCGATCGCATCCAACCGTTCCAACGCCGTATTGGTCGTAGCATTGGCATCGGCGACGAATATCCAAGCCGCTGACTTTGAGGTTTCAGGCACAAAACCCAAGGCAAATTCTTCATCCACCCACGCGAAAACATCCTCGTCGAAGGAAATGCCCCATTGGTTTTCCAAGGCACTGAGGGGCTGCTGTACCAAATCTGCAAACACTGGAATGCTGGCCAGTCCAGACATCAACTCAGGAAACAGCTGTTGCAAGTTTGTGCCATAGGCCAACAGCGGCGTATCCGCAGGAACCAGGTTGAGGGTATCGGTGGCCTGCAAAACGTTGGGCGATCGGGGAATCAACTCGGTTCCCATCTTGGCCAGCAAGCGAGTATCGAGCAACACCCCCTGACGGCTCAGTTGTAGTCCTGCCAGGAGTTGGTCAAAGCCAGCTTGATTCTTGCCAGATTGGGTGTCTGCCGTTGAGCGATCGCCCAGTCCGGCCAACCAGGTATTCAACTGCTCCAGGTTGAGATAAGCCAAACCAAAGCTTCGGGGCGGCAAGTCATCCAGGGCGGCAAGATAAGCTTTGTTGCTACTCAGATTGAGCCCCGGAGCCTGGAAATTGTTGAGGGCTTCCCGCAACACCTTGGGGGAGTTGGCAAATAACACGAAGCGATCGCCCACCACCGTCGATGCTAGGGTTTGCACCACATCGCTGGTCGGCTCGGGTTCCGATTCCACAGGTGCTCGGCGCGAGCGGCGACTGGGTAAGGTTGCCAGCGTATCCGCTGTCGCCCGTCCGTAAATGAGCTTGACTCCAGCAAACGGCTCAAAGATCAAATCGGTGCCAGCGATCGCCTGCTTTTGCCAAAACAGTTGCAAAAAGTCGCGGGCGCGATCGCCATCCGTCGTTTCCAACACCAACAGATAGCCCGGTTGTAGGCCATTCCGGGCATCTCGATCGAGATCCGGCGTGGTCACAGCCACCGTCATTTCGTCACCCAGCCAGGGCTTGATGTCGATGTCGTAGTCCAACTGGCGCTCTGCCAGCACACTCTGCTTGAACTGATCTAGCTCACGACGGGCAGCGCGACGGCGGCTAGGCGCTGTCAGGGCAACTCGCAGGGCTTCCAGGCGATCGGGGTTGACCAGCAGCGACACCATGACAGGGGATTGCCGGGGCACGAACGCCGCCGCCCCTGGATTAGCCAGATATCCTTCCTGCAAAAGGGAAAGCGGACTTTGAGCCACTAACCAGAGATAGCCAGCCGCACCAATGGACAGGAAGGTCGTGGCGATCGCACCGAGGATGAAATAAAAGGAGCGTAGCCGCATGAATAAGTCCGAACTCCCTAAGCCGCCATAAAACCAAACCTGCTTCCTCACCTGCTGGACAGACATTATCCAGCCTGCTGTTATCCAATCTGCATTGAAGCCAGAGTGGAGGAAACGCTGTTAGTTTACTACTCGACGCCCCTGTCCGAGCGTTCCTGAGCGAGAAAGCAGGAGAATCTTAGGGATTATAGATAGCACTTGTTTCGATGGGTTACGCTAACTCTAGCCAATCCTACAGCAGCATTAAGATTTCAAGAGCTTTGTCTGTCAATCAGGTCTTGCGCAAGGCCTTAACTCCCTTAGAACGAGGTGAGCAAGGTCGAAACACGCTCTTTGACGGCATCTCGGATCTGGCGAAAGGTATCGATGGATTCGCCTTCTGGATCATCCAATTGCCAATCCTCGAAGATATCTCGTAGCAACCAATCCTCTGGCAAGTTGACCCCACAACCACACAGGGAAATCACGACATCAAAGTCTTCGGGTTTGAAATCACTCAGCGCTTGCGAGGTTTGATTGCGAATATCGATTCCAATTTCATCCATTACTTGAACCGTAACGGGATCGACATAGCTAGATTCCAATCCAGCGCTCGTAACTGCAACCTGATCGGCTCCCATCATTCGGGCAAATCCCTCGGCCATTTGCGATCGCCGCGAATTCTTTCGACATACAAACATTACGCGTTTCATCAAGCCTGCCTCCTAGAGTTCTTGTTTATCGGCTTAGGACAAAGGATGGATACAGCGTGGATCGGGAAGGGTCGCTTTTTCGGGGTTTCGGGGAAACCAAAAGGCCGTTCGTTTGCAGAGTTCCACCAGCATCAGCATGACCGGCACTTCAATCAAAACCCCAACAACAGTCGCCAAAGCGGCTCCAGAATTCAGCCCAAACAAGGTGATAGCGGTGGCGATCGCCACTTCAAAGTGATTGCTTGCCCCAATCAACGCGGCGGGTGCAGCATCTTCGTAGGTTAAATTTAGCTTTTTGGCAGCAACGTAGGTGATTAAAAAGATGAAATTGGTTTGGAGAAATAGCGGAATCGCAATCAACAAAATGTGCAAAGGATTGTTGACGATGAGCTCACCTTTGAAGGCAAACAGTAAGACAAGCGTGATGAGAAGGGCGGCGATCGCCACCGGACTGAGCACTTTCAAAAACACTCGATCGAACCACGCTTTCCCTTTGTGTCGCAGAATCCACTGCCGCGACACCACACCTGCGAAGAAGGGAACCCCGACATAGATCAAAACCGAGAACACAATGGTTTGCCAAGGAACCGTGAGATCATTCGCCGTCAGCAACCATCGTCCCAAGGGAGCATATAAGAACAGCATGGCCAGGGAGTTGACAGCCACCATCACCAAGGTATGGCCTTGATTGCTGTAGGACAGGTATCCCCACATCAGAACCATCGCCGTGCAGGGAGCAATGCCCAACAAAATGGCCCCAGCAATATAGGAATCGGCAAGGGCGATCGCCCCACCACTCACCACCTCTGTTCCTTCGATCAACGGACGAAACAACCAGCCCAGAAAAAATTGAGCAAACACGACCATGGTGAACGGTTTGATCAACCAGTTCACAACCAGAGTGAGCAGCACAGGTTTCGGCGTGCGGGCAGCAGCCTTGGCCTGACTGAAGTCAATCTTCACCATGATGGGGTACATCATGAAGAACAGGCAGAGGGCGATGGGGAGAGATACTTGATAGAAACTGAGCCGATCGAGGGCGATCGCCACTCCCGGAAACACTCGCCCTAGCGCAATCCCCGCTCCAATGCATAACACGACCCACAGGGTAAGATAGCGCTCGAAAAACGACAGCTGCCCGCCCGCCTGCACAGGCGGACGGGAGGTTGGCGATGGATTTGATGCGTTTGAATAATGCGGCATGGGTGAATTTGCTCGTTTTTCAATAGCTGGAATCGCATTAACTGTCCCTACGCGGCACTCAGGGACAATTAATATCTTTTGAGGCTTTTCAAACAGCCTCTGAGGAAGCTTCGCAAGGTCGGAAAATTATTGGCAGCAGGGCGCCATCGACTCGGTGGATGCAGCAGCGGGTGTAGGAGCAAAACGGTCTGCGTCTTGCAGCACGGTGTAAACCTCCCAAGAAATGCCCTCTGGCTCGGTGACCCAAACTTTGTCCTGCACGGCATAGCAGCAGGTGACCTGATTCTCGGGCGCGATCGCCAACCCCTCAGAGTTCAGGCGATCGCCCATTTCCGTTACCTCATCGGTTGATGTCACCTCAATCCCCATATGGTTGATGCGCTCTTTTGCGTCTGAGTTTTCGATCAACACCAACTTGAGAGGCGGATTATCCAGCGCAAAGTTGGCATAGCCAGGGCGACGCTTGGCGGGTTCTGCTCCAAAGAGCGACTGGTAGAAGGCGATCGCTGTCTCCAGGTTTTTCACGTTCAGTGCCAGTTGTAGTCGAGCCATCGGACTATCCTCCAAAGTTTTGCGGGAGCTCGGGTGTGATAAATATCGATGAGCATCAATATTTGCACCTGTCGATATTTTGCAGTCAATATTGATGCGTGTCAATATAAGAAGTATGAAATTAACTGAAAGCAATCTAACAAGCACCAGCGTTTCATCTGGAATGTCAGTCGATACGAAGGCATCCTGTTGTCCGCCGCTGCTGGCAGGCCCTCTCTCAGCTGAAGATGCAATCCAATTGGCACAACTCTTCCGAGTGCTAGGAGAACCCGCCCGTCTCCAAATTCTGAATTTGATTGCATCACAAGCTTCCGAAGAAGTCTGCGCCTGTGAATTGGTGGAAGCCCTGGGACTGGCGCAACCGACCGTCAGCCATCACCTCAAAGTGATGTACAAGGCTGGGCTACTTTCGCGCGATCGCCGAGGCACCTGGATCTACTACCGCATTGTTCCAGAACGCATCGCGGCGCTGCGCAAGGCACTGAAATAAAGTTTGGAGGTAATGATTTGTGGATGTGCGGGCGGCGCCCGCACATCCACAAATCATTACCTCCATCCCACTGCCAAGCAAGAGCTGACATAAAGCAAGATTGCGCGAGATTGAGCAAAACCGGAACCCTGAAGTACGATTCAAAGTGTTGAATGATGGTTTTGGGGCAAAGGACAGCAAACCGTGTCGTTTTCATCACAGGTATGGCAACTGGCCAGTTGGCTTGAGGAGGCCACCACTCGACCAGATATGCGGCTCTGGGTTCGCCAGTTGCGCCGCTACACGCAACCGGGCTGGCTGCTGAGTGCGGCAGTGTTTCTCACGCTGCTGGCCACTAATGGGCGGTTCATGCTGGTGTCGGGAGCCGGATTGGGGGCGGCGACCTTGTGCCTGCGAGCTGCTAAGTCTCGGAAAACCCGGCGAGTATGGCGGGGTGTGCGCCGCCGGATCCGACGGCCTACAACGGTGGCGATCGCCGCCGGAACTCTGACCACAGTAAATGCCTACGCCATTTTGCGGCTCACAGAACCTTTTGGCGATTCTGGTCTGGCAGCAGGCTTGGCGATTGAAGGGCTGTTGGTGTTGGCGGTGTTGCTGGGCTTAAGTTCAGAGACAGGGGACAGAAGACATGGGCAGTGGGAGGAGGGCGATCGCCCCAAATCCCGTACCCAGTCCAAGAGATACCGTAAGATTCCCATGCGCTCCCTCGATAGTTTGCTGGAGCAGCTTGCCCATCCCACTCCGCTGAAGCGTTTGTTGGCTATCCGTCACTTGACCGATTGGATCGCCGACCATCCACAACAGCTCAATGCCCATGCCCAAATCACCGACTGCTTCCGAGTAATGCTGCGGGAAGAAACCGACCCGACACTGCGGCAGGCGTTGATTAGTCAAGTCGATCGGCTGGATCGTTCTCCTCGGCTGGGTAAGGGCACACCGCCTGTTGCTATTCCGCTCCAGCAACGGCGGATGGACACGATGCCTGTGGTGTCAGATGTGTCTCTCAGTAATTTGCAAGCAGAGCTGCTGCGGGAACCTGAAGCCCGTTAGAAGCCAACCACAGAGGCACAGAGGATACAGAGAGAGTGGAAGAGAAGTGTCAATCTAAGATTTGAAATTGTTCTACTGTGCGGGTCGGGCTTGGGTGACGCGCGATTCGGTGGGGTCGAGGGTCAACTCAAGTGGAACACGATCCTCGTAGGCTCTCACGACCTGGCGGTAGACGCTGTATTCCGTCGGCACAGTGCGATTGGGTTCGCCGGGTTGGCGAAAGATGATGCGATACTCCACATTTCTGGCGAGTCGTGGGCGACCGATGCGTTCCTGCCCCCGGAGACGGGCTTCCAGCTCATCCACCGTCGGATCGGGTGGCGTAGCAGGCCACCACAGCCCGCGATCATCGGGACCTGAAACAGCTCCATCGGGGCGTTGTCCATTCTTGTTTTCCAGAGACGTCGATTCAAACTCTTCGATACGCGGCGCGCGATCGGCTCCTCCCTGTCCCTGGGTTTCATAGTCCACATACCAGGTGTAAGTTACAACCGCTGATGCTTGATACTGCTCGGTTGTGACGGATTCGCAGCTAGCCAGTAGCGCGGCTCCGGCGATCGCCATGACAGGGATGGCCGGACGCAGGGGAAACATGGAGTTAAGGCGGGACTCAAACATATCGATTCGCTCAGATGTCGTGCGGAGATTCAGGATTCAATCTTGCACCCATGGTGTCATACCTGCGGCGGGGATGTGGGCGATCGCTAAGCCAGTTTTTCAACCAACCCCCTGGCACTCTCTCCATCTCTATAACCGTTCGAACGTTTCGAATCTCTTCCCATCTGCACTTTGTGTCGCCAGAAGAGAGCGCTATCATAGGGAAACCCTTGATATTTCTTAACACTGGAGTCTCAAATAGGTTTCTGAAAAGGGCTTTGCTCTAAAACTGCTGTCTTCTACTACACGGTCTATGACATTTTCCCTGCCGTTGTCCGAGGTCAAAGACGCCTGGCTAAAACGGATTTTCTTTGGAAATGAGCCGACACCCGAGCTCTTCGCCATTTTGCTGGTGTACTTCGTGCAGGGCATTTTGGGGCTGGCGCGGTTGGCCATCAGCTTTTTCCTTAAGGATGAGTTGGGGCTGTCTCCCGCGCAAATGTCGGTTTTGCTTGGGTTTGCAGCACTGCCTTGGATGGTGAAACCATTGTTCGGCTTCATCTCCGATGGAGTTCCGATCTTCGGGTATCGGCGGCGACCCTACCTAGTGCTGTCTGGGGTGCTGGGGTCAGCCGCCTGGATTGCCCTAGCAACGGTCGTACACAATGCCTGGATGGCAGGGTTGGTTATTGCCCTCAGCTCTCTTTCCGTTGCTGCCAGCGACGTAATTGTCGATTCCCTGGTCGTAGAGCGCGCCCGCAACGAATCCCAAAGCGCAGCAGGATCTCTACAATCTCTCTGTTGGGGCACCTCGGCATTGGGTGGATTGATGACCGCCTATTTCAGCGGTGCTTTACTGGAAAAGTTCAGTCCAAGCACGCTGTTTGCCATTACCGCCACCTTTCCTCTGCTTGTATCGATGGTGGCCGGCCTCATCCACGAAACCCGAGTCGAACGCGGTAGCGACTGGACGGTGGTGAACGATCAGATGCAACGACTCTGGCAAGCGATCCGCCAAAGATCCATCTGGTTGCCCACTGCCTTTATCTTTCTGTGGCAATGTACCCCTACGACTGAGTCGGCTTTTTTCTATTTCGTGACCAACAAACTAGACTTCTCGCCAGAGTTTCTAGGTCGCGTGCGGGTGGTAACGAGTCTGGCTGCATTAATTGGGATCTGGCTGTTCCAGCGCTTTTTCAAAGGCGTTCCCTTTCGCGTGATCTTTGGTTGGACGATTGTTATCTCGACTGTGTTGGGGATGTCGATGCTGCTGCTGGTTACCCATACCAACCGGGCAATTGGTATCGATGACCACTGGTTTAGCCTGGGGGACAGTCTCGTTCTGACGGTGATGGGCGAGATTGCATTTATGCCTGTATTAGTGCTGGCAGCACGGCTTTGTCCATCCGGGGTCGAGGCAACATTGTTTGCCTTACTTATGTCGGTCGTCAACTTAGGCGGCCTAGTGTCTCACCAATTGGGGGCGGGGCTGATGGTTTTGCTCCATGTGACAGAGTCAGATTTCACGAACCTGTGGATCCTCGTCATCATCACCAACCTCACAACCCTACTGCCCTTGCCATTTCTGGGTTGGTTGCCAAAAGAAGATTCGGACTCCTTCACCATTCATTCAGTCGAGTCAGACGAGTCGATTGAATTATCACCGACCACTGCAGATGCCAGCACATCGCTTGTAGGGGCACAGTCAGACATGCCGTAGATGAGCGATCGCCCATCTCCTGTAACCTTCTCACTCCATCAATCCTTATCTCGAGCGCCGTTTTTCATCGGCTCTTAGTTGCGTTGCTAAGTTGACTGTTACATACTGTTACAAAGCGATCGCATTTCGCTACTCTCCCCAACCCACCTCTCCCATCAACTGCTATAGCGCCAATGGAAACCCTGACCTCCGCACCCAAAGATGCAACGCTTCCTTACGATCGTGAGGGGTGGCGCAGCGGCTACCGCTCCCTAACCGAAGAGTACGACTACCCGATCGAGGAAATCGAGGGAGAAATTCCAGCCGAACTGTGTGGAACGCTATTTCGCAACGGGCCTGCGCGGTTTGAGCGCGGAGATCAGCGCTGTCAGCATCCCTTTGATGGGGATGGCATGATTTGTTCCTTTACCTTTAAGGATGGCAACGCCCATTTTCGCAACCGCTACGTGCGCACTGCCGGGTTCGTTGAGGAAGAAGCGGCTGACAAGTTCCTTTATCGGGGTGCCTTTGGCTCCCAAAAGCCGGGGGGATGGTTGGCGAATGCCTTTGACTTCCGCCTGAAAAACATTGCCAACACCAATGTGATTTACTGGGGCGGCAAGCTACTTGCCCTATGGGAAGCCGCCGAACCCCATCGCCTCGATCCCCACACCTTGGAAACTAAGGGTTTGGACTATCTGGATGGAATACTGAAACCTGGCGGTGCGTTTGCCGCCCATCCCTGGGTTGATCCGGGAAACGAAACAGAAGCGCCACGGCTTGTCAACTTTTCCACAAAACCCGGCCTTTCCACCAAAATCACGGTCTATGAGCTAGATGAGGCCGGAAAGCTGCTCCTGGAACATAGCCACGCGGTTCCGGGTTTTGCCTTCATGCACGACTTCGCTATCACGCCTAGCGCCTGCATTTTCTTCCAGGCGCCCATGCAATTTAATCCCATTCCGTTTGCTTTGGGGTTCAAGGGACCCGGGGAATGCATCGACTTCCAACTCGAGAAGCCAACGCAAATCATTGTTATCCCCCGTGACGGTGGTCCCGCCGAAATCTTCCCGATGGACTCGGGGTTTGTCTTCCACCACGCTAACGCGTTCGAGGAAGGCGACGAAATCGTCGTTGATTCCATTTGCTATGCCTTCTTCCCTACTCTGGAAGCAGGGCAAGATTTTCTGGATGTTGACTTTGACGCCTTGGCTCCAGGACAACTCTGGCGATCGCGCATCAACCGCAAGACCGGCCAGGTCACCCGCACCCTGATAGAAGAGCGCTGCTGCGAATTTCCCTTTGTGCATCCTCAGCGAGTTGGACAACCTTATCGGATGCTCTACATGGGAGCCGCCCACGAGCCGACGGGGAATGCTCCCCTACAAGCTATCCTCAAGCGGGACATGGAAACAGGCGATTGCCAACTCTGGAGTGCCGCACCCTGGGGCTACATCAGCGAACCCATCTTCGTCCCTTTCCCTGGCAAAACGGGAGAAGAGGAAGGTTGGTTACTCACGCTGGTTCATAACGGGCAAACGCAGCGAGGAGAATTGGTCATCCTGGATGCACGCGATATTCGTGAACCTGTCGCACGGCTCAAGCTTCGCAACCACGTCCCCTATGGTCTTCACGGCTCTTTCACCCCTGAATATTTTGGTTAATTTTGGATTCTGCTAGAACCGCACTCAAGTCGTTCACGATTACCATTTGAACAGGACTCACACAAAACTTGTGTCATCCTGAGTAAATTCGTTATTCCTGTGGCTGTGTTGCAGTCACAGGAATAATGCAATATGCAAGTTCTGTTAAAGCAAATGCTTTACGAGGGATCCATTTGGTGATGAAAACGCTAGTCAAATGGTCGATAGCTGACTATCATCGCATGATTGAAGCAGGTATCTTGCGCGATCGCCCCGTGGAGCTACTCGCGGGTGATGTTGTTGAAATGAGCCCAGAAACCCCATTTCACTATGCCCTAGCAAAACAAGGTGCAAAGTATCTGGAAGCGCTACTGTCCGATCGCGCTGAGGTTCGCTTCAATGGCCCCATTACCCTAAGCAATTCAGAACCAGAGCCGGATGTAGCGATCGTTCAGTTACCTGCGTCTGAATACTTCGATCGCCATCCTACCCCCGACGATATTTACTGGATTGTCGAAGTGTCCAAGACAAGTCTGAAGGAGGATTTGGAACTCAAGTCGAACATCTACGCCGCCGCCGCTATTCCCGAATACTGGGTTGTCAATCTGCAAGCACAGGAGTTAGTCGTTTTTCACCAGCCCCAGACAGGACGTTACACCCAAAGGCACAAGGGACAATAAAACCACTGGCATTTGACGATGTTTCTGTGGCTGTTAATCGGTTGATTGTTGCTGTTGCGGATTAATTGGCTTGGTTGTCGATTGGTCGTACATCTTATTCAGCTCTACGACCGATCGCTAGAGTCACTTCGGTAGGGAGGACTAGTCTGCACATAGCAAACATCCGACATTTGACATAAGGATTTCTCCATCCCCTCCCAAACGGCTCAAACTCCTAACGAGAGCACTGTGCCTTTCTAGGGAATACGCTAGGCTAAGAGCAGTGAAATTGAGATTGGTCGCTGCCTGAATCGTCACGTCAGTTCTTTGCAGCTATGTAAGGCTGAAACTGTTTGATTGCAGCAGGTTTTACCCAAAATTTTGATCACACGCCTACCCAGAACTTATTGATATGAGTCAGACGGTTACCCCATCTCCAAGCAACCTCGACAATGCGCCGTTGAAGCCTGCGGGCGGGGCAGCGGCGATCGCACCCCAGCAGTCGGGCCTGAGCGAATTTGTCCAGGAAACCTCCGCCCTCACCAAACGCCTGTTCATTCAATTGCAGCGCCGCCCTTCGACCTTGATTGCGGGCTTGATTCAGCCGATTATGTGGCTGATCTTGTTTGGTGCGCTGTTTCAGAACGTGCCCCCCGGTTTGTTTGGGGATAGCCAGAACTACGGCCAGTTTTTGGGCGCGGGCATTATGGTCTTCACAGCCTTTGGTGGAGCCTTGAATGCCGGTCTGCCTGTGATGTTCGATCGCGAGTTTGGTTTTCTCAATCGACTCCTGGTAGCACCGTTGGCATCGCGATTTTCCATTGTGCTGGCATCGGCTATTTTTATCGCCACCCTGAGCATGTTGCAAACCGCTACCATCATCATCATGTGCGCGGTGCTGGGAGCGGGTATTCCAGGTATTGCAGGCTTGGTGCTGGTCACAGGCATTGTGCTCACTCTGGTGCTGGGTGTTACGGCTCTGAGTCTTGCCCTCGCCTTTGCCTTACCAGGGCATATTGAGCTGATCGCGGTCATCTTCGTCAC
>JBCBSL010000122.1:0-14230 GCA_039819145.1 Cyanobacteria bacterium J06638_22 | reverse complement strand
CGCTGGGAGGAAGAGAGCGACCTGACAGTGCTGGTTCAGGATTTGCGTGACTACCTGCAAAGCAAACAGCATCCCCTTGCCAACTTCGAGACCCTGGAATCACTGGAGGTAGTGGAGCGCTCCGTGGGCGGACGGGTACAGCAGCTACGGGTCACGACCGACCTTGGTCAGGTTGTTCTGAAGAAAGATGAAGTTCTACGTGCCCTATCTGCACCCCGCAGCACCTTGTTTTACCTAGAACCGCAATACAGCATGGTGTCAGAGCCCCAGCCCACTGCAACAACAGCACCCGTTGCAACAGCAGCATCCTCTGCCCCAAATTCTGATGCGACCGATACCTTAGCTCTAGACAACGTGGCGATTGAAGCGGCTCCCGACTCAGAGACCCCTACTCCTCCTCGGCTTGTGCGGACGCTGACGAGCTATCGCTTCGTGGGAGGTGGCTGGGGGCATGCTGTAGGGCTGAGCCAGACCGGAGCGATGAATCTGGGCGATCTGGGTTGGTCGCCTGCCCGCATCTTGTCTTTCTACTATCCCGGCACATCGCTAGTGCCATTGAGTGAGAGCCTCGTCTTCTGGCGCGAACCAGACCCGTCTTAACCCAAGGTCGGATACCTTCCCAAACTCCACTCCGAAAGCGTCTCTCTATCCAAGCCTTTCGGTATGATCAGGGAAGCTTTTCGGATGATCTCTATGTCTTCCCCTACCCGCTCTCAAAGATTCATTGAAGCCTTTCAAAACCTGGATCTCCTTCCCTTAGTGGAAGCGGAACGAATTGACAAATTTCGGGTGAATTATGGTCAGCGAACCCTCTTGAGTCTGGAGAGCGAACTGTTAGCAGCTCCACCAAATGGCAAAGTCATTTTTTCTGGCCATCGGGGCTGTGGCAAATCTACCCTGCTCCATCGCCTCGCAGGCACAATGCGTGAGCATGGAAAGTTTGTGGTATTTTTCTCTATCGCCGACATGGTGGAAATGTCGGATGTCAATCACATCAATATTCTTTATTCCATTGCCTTACAACTGCTGAGTCAAGCAACCCGACAGCGGATTCCCATTCCTGAGCCACCAAGACTGCTCTACAGAACTGGTTTATTGAAACCAAAAGCCAGACTTACACCGACCAACTCAAACAAGAGTTTTCGCTCGGTGTTGACTTTTTTAAGTGGCTGACTGGCAAACTCCAAAAGGAAGATACCTTTCGGGAAGAAATCAAGGTCACGTATGAACGACGGGTCACCGATCTATCAAACATGATTGATCGCATTGCGGCGGCGATCCAAGCAGCGACCCAGAAAGAGGTTTTGGTGATTATCGATGACCTGGACAAGCTGGATTTACCCCTGGTCATTTCCATTTACCGTGACAACATCAATGCGCTGATCTCCCCTGGTATTCAGGTGGTCTTCACCATCCCCATTTCAGTGGTGCGCGATGTGGAACTGACGGCAGTACTGGAATCCCACTGTCAAAAACTTGTGCAGTTTTCCGTCACTAAGTTTTATGCCCAAGATCAAGCTCATTTGTCAGATGGAGAGGCCATTGAAGCAAATATCGACATTTTGCTAAGAATTTTGCAAAAACGGATTGCTCCAGATTTGATTGGGCCAGACGTGATGCGGCAGTTGGTGTTGCTCAGTGGGGGTGTGTTGCGTGAATTGATTCGATTAGGGCAGGAGTGCTGCCGTGAGTGCATGTTGGAACTTTCCATGAACCCAGACAAGCAAGATGTCACGATCGATACGACGATCCTCGCCACTGCTGTGAAAAATATTCGCAATCAGTTTGCCCGCAGCCTGGGTAGCAACCTCTACAAGTTGTTGGGAGAGATCTACGGCCAGTTCGCCCCACCCGATGCCCGCGATCCCGATTTTTTGGAACTGCTCCACGGGTTGTATGTGTTGGAATATGAGAACGAAGACCTGTGGTACGACCTGCATCCACTCATTACTGATTTGCTACGCCGCAAGAAAATCCTGCCCCCTGCTGGGGAATCTGCCTGATAGTTGCGCCTATGCCCACCGAGCTAAGCCCCGACAACGAACGCGAATTTCACAGACTGCTGGTATCGCTTCAAGCCAGTGCCAATCGGCTGGACTTGTTTGTGGCCATTTGCGATGACCGCAATGTGCAAGAAGCCATAATTGAGCGCTATGAAGCCGCACTCCAGGAGCAGGAAATCCCGTCCTACCAGGTTCGCCTGAGCCAAAAGCGCCCCAGCCTACGAGCCAGCCTAGAAACCTTGGCGGCTCAAAATCCCAAGCTGCGCAACCAGAAAAAAGCTGTGGTCACGGTGCTAGGAGGAAACGAACTGCTAGGGGTGCGGCTGAGCGAAGAAAAATCAGAACAAGAAAAATTCTTCTTTTCGCTGCAATGGACACGGGAAGCGCTACGAGAATTTCGCTTTCCGATCATGGTCTGGCTCTCCGATGCTGTCGCCACAGGCGTTTCCCAAAAAGCTAAAGATTTCTGGAGCTGGCGCAGCGGCGTCTTCGAGTTTGAGGGCAATACTCTATCCCTTCCTGCTCCAGCATTCCTTTCCAACCAACACCCGTTTCAGCCTAAACCTGACCCCGACGCACTTACTGCTCCCACTATTATCGAACTCATCCAGCAAATTACCGAAATCCAGAAGCAAAATCTCCAATCCCCGCTACTCATCACCCTCTACACCGATTTAGGCAATGCCTACAGCAAAGCGTACGCTCACGAGCTAGCTCTGGGAGTTTACACACAAGCCCTTGATTTAGCCAAAGCCTTGAAGGACAAACCAAATGAAGCTAAGGCACTCAACAGCATAGGTAATGTATTATTTGACTCTGGACGATATGAGCAAGCGATCGCCTTTCATCAACAGTCTTTAGAAAATTTTCGCGAGATGGACGATCGTAAGGGCGAAGCCGTAACCTTAAACAATTTGGGAAGTGTTTATACGGATCTAGGGCAATACGAGCGAGCGGGTATTTACCATCAGCAGGCATCAGAAATTGCACACGAAACTGGCGATCGTGATTGTGAAGCCATGTCTTTAAACGGTTTAGGTCATGTTTATCAGTGTCTAGAGCAATATCAGCGGGCGGGCACCTACTATCAACAGGTTTTAGAAATTGTTCGCGAGATGAGCGAGCGCGAGCGCGAAGCCGGAACCTTAAACGAAGCCGTAACCTTAAACAATTTGGGAAGTGTTTATTACGATCTGGGGCAATACGAGCGGGCGATTACTTTCCATCAGCGAGCTTTAGAAATTGACCGTGAAGCTGACGATCGCAAAGGTGAAGCCAGTAACTTAAACAATATGGGAAATGCCTACTATTCGCTTGGTCAATACGAGCAGGCAATTGCTATGTATCATCAGGCCTTGGAAATATTCCGCAATATTGGCAAGCGCAACTTTGAAGGCAATGCCTTAGGCAACCTGGGAAATATTTATCGTGAATTGGGGCAATACGAGCGGGCGCTTGACTTTTATCAGCAAGCTTTGATAGTTAGACGCGAAATTGGCGATCGTGATGGAGAAGGATCAACACTCCTCAAGTTTGGTTATACTTTGGCAAAACTTGATCGGCATTATGAAGCCGCTCAGAGTTATCAACAAGCCTTGGCCATTTACAAAGAGCTGAACCTCGACCACATGGTTGAGAAATGCGAACGAGCGATCGCGGAGTGGAACAAAATCATCGCAGCTCAGCGACGAGTTACGCCCTCTATCGAGGAAAAAGTGGTGGTTGCTGAGAAAACCGTTTCTCCAGACAAACTGCAGCGCCGATTGAAACGGCTAATACGCCGAAAAGAGTTCTGGTTTTGGGTAGTGGTAGGTGTTGTGATGGTGGTTGCTATTTCGCAGTTCTTTTAGCCGGTGTTCAGCAAAGAGCTGACTACGGTGGTAGATGTGAGTTTTGGCAAAAGACGGTTGGCAACCTTCCTATGCCAACCGATTCAATGACTGCGCGAGATTACCCTTCTTGGTTCTTCCTATTGCTTTCCCTTTCATTCAACTTGCTCAAGCAGTGTGCTCAAGGCCAACGAAACCTCATTTTTATGCAAGCTGAGGGTGATGACGCGGGCATCTATCAAACGGCTGTGCGCAGGCGGGTCTCCGGTGCCTGGATTGACAGCGTAGGCGGGGAATGCAGCGGCGCTGAGGCTGAGGCGTAGGGAGTGGCCTGCGGAGAGCCTGATGCAGGTGGGTTGCAGGGTAATTTGCACTGTCAGGGGTTTGTCGAGAGCGTGGTTGGCGGGGGTGTCCGTGCGCTGGTAGCCCTGGGTGAAGCTGAGGACGCGACCGTCGGGCGAGACATCAGATAGGATGGTGCTGAGGTCGAAGCTGGGAGCATCTGCTGTGACCTGGAGGGTGAGCTGAATCGTTCCAGCTAGGTGGAGCGGCTCGGTGAGGGGAGCGGTGGTGTAGGTGACCACATCGGTGCGGCTGTCGAGGGCGGTGCGATCGCTCATCCCCGCTGGCATCGTGGCATGTCCGCCGGATGAGGGTACGGGTCGCCAGGGGTCGTGGACAAAGGCATCGGCAATATCCTCGGTGCGTTCGGTGGAGGCATCGCTGGGGATGAGCTGACCGTGGCGATCGCCCATGCAAGCCAGCCCATTGCTCTGGAGGCGGAACATCGGCTGGGGTGCATCGGGATAGTGGGGCAGGGATAGCCAGCGGTTGCTCCCCATTTCAAACAGATGAACGGGATGCTCTTGCAACAGCCCCGTGTCTTTGTGTTTGAGGAAGTGGTCAAACCAGCGAATCTGGCATTCGTCGATGGGAGAGCTTGCGGCAGAGCCATAGTCCGCTGCCCCGACTTGTCGCCCCCAGGGGAGATGCGCCCAGGGGCCAATCCATAGATGTTGTGGCTGGGAACTTTGTGCTGACATGTGCTGATAGACCTTGAGACTACCCCGCAGGTGGGTGTCGTACCAGCCGCCGATGTGGAGCATGGGTAGGTCGATGCCATTGAGGTAAGTTTTGGGCGATCGCACCTGCCAGTACTCCGCCGTGGGGTCGGAGTACTGCACCCAGTCGTGGTAAAAGGAGTCGGGTGCGAGGGAGGCCAGCAACGCGGAATGGGGACAAACCGGATCGCGTAGGTCGAGGTTACGAGCCGCCGCGTAGAGGGTATTGTAGGCGTCGGTATCGCCCTTGCGGCGAGCGGTTTCTGCGGCCAGTTGGGTCGCCCAGCCCAGGTTGAGTTGGTAGCAAAATGCTCCTCCCTCGTAAGCCCAGTCGGCGTGGAGGTCATAGGCCACCATGGCCGGGCAGATGGTTTTGAGGGCAGGCGGTTGGGCGGCAGCGGCAAACAGTTGCGTCATGCCCTGGTAGGAAAAGCCATACATCCCAACCTCTCCGGTGCTGCCAGGGAGGGTCGCTGCCCATTCCACGGTATCGTAGCCATCCTCGATTTCGCTCATGAAGAGATCAAAGTCGCCTTCGGAACTGCCTCTCCCCCGCACATCTTGAATCACGACAATGTAGCCGTGAGCGGCGTACCAGGAGGGATGGGCGTAGACGACGGTGGAGGCGATCGCCCGTCCATAGGGTTGCCGCATCAGCAACACCGGGAAGGAACCCGGTGCATCGGGGTAATAGACATCCGCATCGAGCCGAGTGCGATCGCGGGTGTGCATGGAGATGAGGGTTTTGGGTTTGACAGGGAGCATAAGCGATAGTCCTGTTTTCTGGAGCTTGCTTCTTCAGCTCCTTAAGTCCGTAATCTTAAAGCCGTAGGTTTTTGTAGGAATAGATACGAGGATTTTAATGATTACTTTCCTGAGGAAAACTGTCGGTACTTACGGCAGCTTGCTTAAGCTCCCAATTGCCCCAGTCGTTGAGTCAACAGCTCGTAAAATCCATCCGCATTGGCCTGGGTAATCACCGTGGCATTGGGCTCTTCTGTGGGGTTGAAGTCTACGACGGTGCGCCCCAGCGTTAGCGGGCTCGCAATTTCCACATCTACCCGAACGGCCTGCCCAGTAAACAAATCCGGTTGGATGAGATAGGCAATGACGCAAGGATCATGTAGGGGGGGACCGGGCAAGCCCAACTGCTCGGCTTCCTCGGCACCATAGAAATCCAGCATCTGTGCCGCGATCGCCCCCACTTTGCTACAGGCACGGAGGCGATCGCGCCGGGTCGGGGTGCTCATCACCGTATGGGTGACATTCAGGCCAATCATCGTCAGAGGAACGCTACTGGTGAACACAACATGGGCGGCGTGCGGATCGACGTAGATGTTGAACTCGGAGGAGGCGGTGATATTGCCAAAGGTGGTAGATCCTCCCATCAACACGAGTCGTTCAATCTTGGTGGCAATGTGAGGGGCTTTGATTAGGGCGATCGCCACATTCGTCAAGGGGCCTAGGGTTGCCAGGGTGATGGGGGTTGCCGCATTTTCCAGCGTTTCGATCAGGAAATCGACCCCATGCTGGGATTGCAGGGACATTGTGGGTGCTGGGAGCGTCATGCCTGCCAGACCGCCCGCGCCGTGGATCTCTTCGGCGGTTTGCAGTGGGTGTATCAACGGTCGCGGGCATCCCGCAAACACCTTCATATCTGGGCGTCCTGCCAATTCGCAAATCTGTCGGGCGTTGCGCTGGATATGCTCCATCGCCACATTCCCCGCAACGGTTGTAATGCCCAGCACCTCTAGTTCTGGAGAGCTGAGGGCTAGCAGGAGTGCGATCGCGTCATCCACACCCGGATCGCAGTCAATCATAATAGGAAGAGCAGGCATAATAGAAAATCCGAAACCCCGAAACGTATTCTGACATTTTCGGGGATGTTCGAGGAAATGCGGGGTGTTTTTGCGATCGCCCAAGCCCTAGAACTGCCGCATCGGGCGATCGCGATGACAGATTTTAGGCAGGGTGGAGCGGCGTTGGCGATCGCTGGAAACGCAGGAGTGCAGAACATGACAGCCGTTTTGAGGCGTTAACCTGACACGAATGCATGCGACGCGGCTCTCCACCGCCCTCACGATTCCCTCGACAACGCGCCAATGTTTGTTCACTGATTGTTTACTGAAAATAAGTTTGTTCACTGAAAATAAGGGTTCCGGTATGACAGCTACACTCTCATCTGCCACTCAAACGGCCAATAATCCTCTGCTCAAAGGGGACGGGTTACCGCCCTTCGATCGCATTGCTCCAGAGCATGTGGTTCCGGCGATGACGGCACTGATGGCAGACTTGCACGCGCAACTGACGGCGCTAGAGCAAACCCTCACCCCGACTTGGGCGGGGGTAGTCGAGCCGTTGCAACGGTTGAGCGATCGCCTGTCCTGGAGTTGGGGTATTGTCAGCCACCTGATGGGCGTGAAGAATAGCCCAGAACTGCGGCAAGCCTACGAACAGGTGCAGCCCGAGGTGGTGAAATTCTCCATCCGCGTCGGGCAAAGCGAAGCCATCTACAAAGGCTATGTGGCGCTGCGGGATGGCGCGGAGTGGAAAACCTTGGATGGCGCACAGCAGCGGATTATCACAGCGGCAATTCGGGATGCGGAACTATCAGGGGTGGCACTGGAAGGCGAGGCCAAAGAGCGCTTCAACGCCATCCAACTGGAACTGGCCGATTTGAGCACGAAGTTTTCCAATAACGTGCTGGATGCCACCAAAGCCTTTCACCTCACCCTGACGCAGAAGGACGAAGTGGAAGGATTGCCCGCTAGCTTGCTGGCTCAGGCCGCCCAAGCCGCTCGGATGGAAGGCGCCGAGGATGCCACCGCTGAGAATGGCCCCTGGCGCTTCACCCTGGACTACCCCAGCTACATTCCATTCCTCAAGCACAGCCGCCGCCGGGACTTGCGCGAAACCCTCTACCGGGCGCAAATCACCCGGGCGTCCGAGGGCGAGTACGACAACCAAGGGGCGATCGCTCGCGTCCTCACCTTGCGCAAGGAAATGGCCGCCCTGCTAGGGTTCGACAGCTATGCCGAACTCAGCCTTGCCAGCAAAATGGCTCCCAATGTTGCAGCGGTGGAAGACCTGCTGGGGTCACTGCAGGGCACGAGCTATGACGCCTCGGTTACTGAACTGGATGACCTACGTGCCTTCGCCAAAGAACAGGGCGCGCCAGAAGCCGATGACTTGAAACTGTGGGATGTCCAGTTTTGGTCAGAGCGCTTACGGGAGGCCAAGTATGAACTCAATGCCGAAGAACTGCGCCCCTACTTCCCTCTGAATCAGGTGTTGGATGGGCTGTTCTCCCTAGCAAAACGATTGTTTGGGGTGCAGATTACTGCCGCCGATGGCGTGGCCGTGTGGCACCCTGATGTGCGCTACTTCCGGGTGGCCAATGAAGCGGGAGAGGCGATCGCCTACTTCTTCCTCGACCCCTATAGCCGTCCGGCAGAAAAGCGGGGTGGAGCCTGGATGGACACCTGCCTCGATCGCGCCCTCCGCACTGAAGATGGGGAAGCCATCCTGCGCCTGCCCGTGGCCTATCTCACCTGCAACCAGTCACCCCCGGTAGACGGCAAGCCCAGCCTCATGACCTTCGAGGAAGTCACCACCCTGTTCCACGAGTTTGGCCATGGCCTGCAGCACATGCTGACCCGCGTGAACTACAGCTTTGCCTCGGGCATCAACGGGGTGGAATGGGATGCGGTCGAACTGCCCAGCCAGTTCATGGAAAACTGGTGCTACGATCGCCCCACCCTGTTCAGCATGGCAACGCATTACGAAACTGGGGAACCGCTGCCCGAAGCCTATTACCAAAAACTCCTGGCGGCCAAAACCTTCATGAGCGGCAGCGCCATGTTGCGCCAACTGCACTTCGCCCTCACCGACATCGAACTGCACCACCGCTACCAACCCGATGGCAGCGAAACCCCCCACGATGTCCGCCTCCGCATCGCCGAGAAAACCACGGTGCTGCCTCCCCTCCCCGAAGACCGCTTCCTCTGCGCCTTCGGCCATATCTTCGCTGGAGGCTACGCGGCAGGCTACTACAGCTACAAGTGGGCTGAAGTGCTCAGCGCCGATGCCTTCGCTGCCTTTGAAGAAGCGGGTCTGGATGACGAAGGGGCGATCGCCCAAACCGGACGCCGCTTCCGCGAAACGGTGCTTGCCCTCGGCGGTGGTCAACACCCGATGGAGGTGTTCAAGGCGTTCCGAGGACGGGAACCTGATACCAAGCCGTTGCTCCGACACAGCGGTTTGGCCGCGTGAGTGTGATTGTGGCTTGAGAATCCTGATTGTGGGGCTTTTGGCGATCGCCCTTAGCGATCGCCAAAAGTCACTTCAAAATCTAATGAACCGCATCCATTGATGCCCCAATCTCGCAGGCTAAACCTCTGCTACCAAACTCCACAATGCATCCACCGCATTGGAGACCCCTTCCAAGTCCGGGTGAGTCTCCAGCCAATTCACCAGCGCTTCCAACACATTTCCATCCACTTCACTGTCTAGGGTTCCTTTAAGGTTTTTACCCAGCTTGCCCACCGCTTCTGCCGCGCTGTAGCGCACACCCGAGTCGGAGTCGGCGAACAGGATCAAGTACTCTTCGATAACGTTCAGGCGATCGCCCAACTCCGCCCGATAATTTCGTAATCGATCCTCCTTAATCGTTCCTTCTGGCACATTCATCAAACGATGTAAGACCAAAGGCTCATACTGCGTAGCTGCGAGACCACAGAGAGCCTTAAACACCTGTTGCCGAATGTTGGAAGGCGTTGTGGGTTCGACTTCGAGCGCAACCAAATCTTCCAGGATTTGATTAACCCAGTTATCTTCTGCCACCGCAACATTTTCTGCGAGGCAATTTGCCGCAAAGAAGAGATTGCGGTGCAACCATTTTTCATACGGACAGGAAGAATAGCTGAGAATCGCCTCCAGACATTTTCCAGGGTTGCTCCGCTTCTGCTGGGCAATCAACAATAGCAACACCTCGCGCCAGTGGGCATCATGCAGATGGTCACGGATATGGTCGAGGGCAACCGCAATGCCTTCGTCTTCCTGGCGATCCCGAATTTCTTGCGTCGTCAAATACTCCTGAAACGTCTTGTGGACAAAGGCATAGCGGTCTTTCCCCTGCTCATTCAACAAGCCTGTGCGGTCACGAATATAATCCAAAAAGCGCTCTGCTTCCGCCTTGGTCTCGTGGCGCTCTAGCTGTTCTCGTCGTTTCAAGGTTTGGATGTCCTTTGCCAGCTTTGCCACCAGTTCATCCCGGTCGATCAGTGTTCCCCCTTGCTGCTCACCCGTCCCGCCCTGCGTATGCACCCAATACGCCACCTGTTCCATCAGCCGTCGCAGGTCTTCCAGCTTTAGGTATTGCAGGACTTGGTGGCTGGTAATTTCCCGTTTCTTATCCCAGGTGCGAATTAGCGTGTTGACTGCTCGGTCATAAAGCTCATGCCGATCCCTCGGTAACTCTGCCCGCCAGCGATGAATCAGCGCAATGATTGTGAGCAATAGTGGATTTCTTGCTAGCGACTTAATCCGCTCCTGCTCATCCAGCGCCTTCCGTAAACTTTCCTTACCTCCATCCGCTTCTGTCTGACTCGACTCTCGCTGGTCGTACCAGTTGCTGATGAATTGCTCAATCTGCCCATCATCAAAGGGTTGCAGCAAGTAGTGAGGATAATCCGTTGTGTTGAAAAAGCTGCGATAGTATCCCGCTGGGCGGGAGGTAATAATCGCGGGATTCTGCGCAAATTGCTCCTGCCGCAAGAAGTTATCGATCTTGTTAGCAATGTCCTGGCGTTTCCCATCCTCCGCCACTTCATCCAGCCCATCTAGCAAAATCAGCGCTTTCCCTTCCTGCAGCCATCGCTCAAAAAAGCCACCCGGCAATGGCTGGCATCCTAAGGTCGTCTTTGCAAATTGCGCAGCATATTCCAACACGGTCAAATCTGACTTGGTCGCCAAATCTCGAATGCGAATCAAAATCGGCAACGTCCCCGCAGATAAACCCCAATCCGCTGCTACGGGAGTTTCGCTATCTTCCCGCAACGCCTCCTTCGCCAACTTCACCGTAAAGTAGCTCATCAGCGTTGTTTTACCAGATCCTGGTGCTCCTAGCAGCACCCGTTTGCTTTTCCCCTGCTGATTCAGCAAATTTGAGGCTGAAACTTTGGCTCCCGACCACTGCTTTTCTGCTGATTCATTGATGCGTTTCTGCTCTTGAATTAGGGCTTTTTGTCGTCCTAGATCTGCCGCTTCTTCCTCAAAGCTATAGGTTTCATGCCAGTCGAAATAAGCTTGCCTTCCGAGAAAATTCATCCCTTCCTGATTTGGTGGTCTTTCTGCTACTGCGTCCGGCATCACGAAAATTGACTCGATTGCTTTTGAGTCCTCATTGGGATCAACATCATCAATACCTAAAAATTGCAGTTCGTCGTAGTAGTTGATGAGTTGGCGGCAATAGTCTTGCTTCGCCAGATCAAAACGCAAGGCACTGGTGTGCTCAAAATAGGCATCCGAAAATGCTTCCAGCCAGGGCTTCAGAGCATTCTCGCCCAACGGCTTCCCTGTTGCCACCGCTACCTTGCGAAAGCCCGCTATCAGGTATTCAATCCGAGGCTTTCCTTCGTCTCGGAATGGGCGCTGCAACTCCCCTTGCACATCGCTGTCGCTGAATACAGCTTGCTTGAACTGCCGCTGTTGCTTGTCATCCAATTTAGCCAGCAGCTCTCGCTCATGTGCTTTTGCCGCCTTCACGCCAAGAGCAATAGCCGTTTGCAAATCGTCTTTGTTCAGCCGTTGTTTGAGGTGAGCCTGGGTTTGCTCAAACAACAAATCGGCAGCTTGTGAGATGCCCCAATCCAGCAACTTAACTCCCAAAGATTCCAGCATGAGTTTGAGGTGATGCGTGAGGGTATTGCCCGCTATTATGGCTCACTAGAATAAAATTATGGGGCTTACGGAGAGCCGCCATAGCCGATGTCAACCGACAAGCCGCTGAAGTTCATCGTCGGGAAGATGAACGCCTCTTCGTTCCAGGTAATGGGGCAGGTTGAGCTGCATAAAGAGGTCTTTGAGTTCTGTTGCAATATCTGCAGGGGGATTGCCCATAAGAGCTGCAATTATCAGTTGCTCAGCAACGGCAAGGTTACTGCAGGCGATCGCTAAGGACGCCGCGCTGCGATGCAAAATTGAGCGAGTTGGTTCTGCCCCTTCAAGTTGCGCGACCTGTTGCGCAGCCTGATACTCCAGTTCAAATGCCTGACGCAAGAGATCTTGCTGAACAGCCGTGTCTCCCCGCAATTTTGCTAGGTCAGCTTGCTCAGCCAAATCCATTGCTTTGTTATGCAACTCTTGAATACGGCTCATGACGTTGCTATGTCGGCTATAGGCTGACTAAATTCAATCACAACAATGAATGCAGGAGCTACGGTATCTGTTGGCGCAACTTGTATTTTCTTGAGTTTAACGCGTGTACGAACTTGGCTAGGGTTGCCTTTCCTAATTCCGGAAACTTCAAGACGCACTAATTTTTGGAAAGGTAAGTCTGATGAAACGCCAGGTTTACCTAACCAGTAGTCAAAACCTGTACCTTTCCGAGATCGCTCGACCACTGTAAACTCGGTCAGCTCGCCTAACAGCAGTAGCGCAATCCCATAAGCACCCTGCTCGGTCGTATATTCTAGGTCATTCCAGCAGCGCTGCATTTGCGCAGTAACCAACGGCCAATTTAATTGGTAGGTTGCCGTGAATTCCCCGGTGACCTTTAGCTCGACACCGGGTTGATGCTGCTGTTCAGTGAGACAAACGGCGCAGGCTTCTGCCAGGGCTGCACCGAATGCAGGGGTGATGGCAGGTAATCCTTGCTGCAGTTGGCGAAGATCAATTAGAACCATATCTCCAGTAATGAATAGCTAACACTCGATAAATTTCAGCTATTGCGAGCTCCTTTTGGAATACTAAGTCTGTATGTCAAAACTAGAGTAAACTGCCCCTCTATCAATTCCCAGTGTGTTCTTCTGCAAACCCTGGAATGGAATGTAGACTGAGCTATATTTTATTTTGCCGTGGCGCAATGGCGGGCTGGCGTGATGACGATGAACCGTTGGTGGAAAGCTTGGGGGCGATCGCTCCGTTGGCTGTTTGTCCTGTTGGGGTTGTTGGGAGCCTTGTGGTTGGCTCCGGCGTATGGGCAGGCGGAGGATGCGGAGCCAGTGCCCGAGGGCAACTTGGTCGATGGCTTTGCTGTGGAGCTAGACGGCGAAACTCTGTTCTATGTGCGGGAAGGGATTCCTGGGGTGGTGTCGGCGCAGGAACGGGCGATCATCATTGCAGAGCGGGTGCGAGAGATTGCCGATGATTCGGACATTGAGCCGAAAGATGTGCAGGTTGAGAACCGGGAGCAGGATGCGATCGTCCGAGTCGGCGATAGGGTGCTGTTCACTGTGCGGCCAGAGGATACCGGAGCGCCCGAGCAAACCTTTGAAGAGGGCGCTCAGCTTGCCGCCGATCGCATTCAAACGGCAATGATGGACTACCGCACGGCTCGGAGTACGCGCCGCCTGGTTTTGGGAGTGGTTTATACCGTGCTCAGTACTCTGGCGCTGATTGTGTTTTTGCGGGTGGTGCAGCGGGCGATCGCCCGACTCATTAACTGGATTATTGCCATCAGCCAGCGTGGATTTTTGGGACTACGGCTGCCCCAGATGCAAGTGGTCAGTTCGACGGCGACGGGCTATCTGTTGCGGAGCCTGGTGCGGTTGCTGCAACTGATTTTGACCCTGTTTGCGTTTTACTTGTATTTGCCCTTTGTGCTGAGCCAGTTTCCCTTCACCCGTGTGGTCGGGGGTCGGTTGTTTTCGGAGGTGCTGGGCACCCTGCAAACCATCGCCGCCAACTTTGCCGAATATCTGCCCAATCTCGTCATCCTGTTTGTTATCGGCTACATCACGTCCTCGGTGTTGGGGCTGGCGAAGCTGATCATCCGCGAACTGGGGCGTGACGAAAGCTGTCCCTGGTTTTATGACGAATGGGTCGATCCAACGATTCGCCTGGCAACCTTCATCATCATTGCGTTTGCGTTGGTCATCGCAGGCCCCTATGTACCAGGGTTCGGGTCGCCCAGCTTCCAAGGCATCTCAATTTTTGTGGGGGCACTCTTCACCCTAGGTTCCTCGACGGCGGTGGCCAATGCGATCGCGGGTCTCATCCTCATCTACACCCGTGCCTTTCGCCTTGGAGATGTTGTCCGCGTCAACGACATCCTGGGGATTGTGGATGAAAAATCCCTGTTTGTCACCCGCGTGCGCACCTTCAAGCAAGAAGTCAC
>JBCBSL010000121.1:0-14249 GCA_039819145.1 Cyanobacteria bacterium J06638_22 | reverse complement strand
AAAAGAACAACGCCGACTCCCGATGTCATCTTCAGTCCTGAAACGGTGCCCATTGCTTATCTCGACTGTCCGCAGCCAACCGTGTTCTGGGTTGATGCTACCTTCGCTGGCATGGTGGATTTTTACGCGAAGTTTATGAACCTTTGTCCAGAGACCCTTCGGCAGGGGCAACAGATGGAGCAGGCGGTTTTGGACAAATGCAGCCTGGCTATCTATGCGTCGGATTGGGCGGCAAAATCGGCGATCGCCCACTACGATGTGCCACCTGAGAAGGTAAAAGTCGTTCCCTTTGGAGCCAATATTGAATGTTCTCGCTCCTTTGATGATGTTCAACAGATTGTTCAATCGCGTGACCAAAAGGTTTGTAAGCTGCTGTTTCTTGGGGTGGATTGGGTCAGAAAAGGTGGCGAGATTGCCCTTCAGGTGGCGCGTGAGCTCAATGCACAAGGGGTAAGAACGGAGCTGACGATCATTGGCTGTCAGCCCGAGATTGAGGGAGCATTGCCCGAGTTTGTGAAGCCCCTGGGCTTTATCAGCAAGGGGACAGAGGCAGGCATGGCAACCATCCAAACTGCTTTAACAGAGTCTCACTTTCTGATTGTGCCTTCCGTTGCAGAATGCTTTGGCATCGTGTTCTGCGAAGCCAGTTCCTATGGTGTGCCTTCGATTGCAACAAATGTGGGGGGTATCCCTACTGCTATTAAAGATCAGCACAATGGCAAGCTCTTTCCCCTAGGGGCAAGCATTCAGAATTATTGCTCATTCATCGCTGATACGTTTTCTGATTACTCCCGTTACACCGAACTGGCGCTCTCTTCCTTTAACGAGTATCAAACGCGGTTGAACTGGTCGGTCGCCGGAAAAGCCGTTCGGCAACTCATTCAAGACCACATTCTTTGACCACGACAAGGCGAGTGTCGCCTTAAGCGCCAACGGTGCTTGTCCCCTCAAAGCTGATTTGAGTATGGATTCCTGTTGGCTATCCCAACCAAGCGCGCAATTTTTGACAACCTTATAGCGACTTTCTGGATCATGATGCAATCCGCACTCAAAACACCCACCACGACCAAGAACAGTGCGCCTACCTTTATTGTTGGCGCGCCCCGCAGCGGCACTAGCATTCTCTATCGCACGTTGCAACTGCACACAAGCTTTAAGCCCGACCACTGCACCCATGAATCTGGCGTCGAGCTGACGGAAACCAATATTTTTAAGGCTCCCTTCAGCCTCTATGCCGACGCTAACCGCGATACGAAAGCCTACATGCTGCATAATCAGGCCTTCCACCAGCAGTTCCTCGATACGATTCAAGCCATCCAACAACGCCATACGCTGATTCCTGGGCGATCGCTCCTCTACAAAGCGATTCCAAAGCTGAGTTTCCTTAGCCCCGCCTTGCGGACTGCCATTTGGCGGGCGGCGCACAACGATCAGTTGATTTGCCATTACCTGCACTACGCCCAGCAGGCCAGAGGGGTCAAACGCATCCTGGAAAAAACCCCGCAGCATATCGTCCTTTTGCCGGAAATCAAAGCGACATTTCCCGAGGCGAAGTTGTTGTATATGCCGCGTCATCCCATTGATGTCTACTCGTCTTACCAACGACGATTACAAGATTCCACCAAGCTGGGAGCTAGTGCCTCGGAAACTAAATGGTTGAAGTTGTCCCCTGCTGTCTTTTGCAAGAAGTATGCGCAATCGACGCGACTGGCTCTACGGGAAAGCCAGATAAATCCCGAGCAGTTTTTGATTGTGCGCTACGAAGACTTCACCCAAGACACTAAAACATCCCTTCAGGAAATTCTGGCGTTTTTGGATGAACCCTACGAACCCCAATGCATTCCTCAGGAAAAGTCCCAACCGCTTGCCTGGAAAGCTGATCCACACCTCTTTAGTGGCATCAAGAAGCAAACCAAAAGCTGGCGCGACTATGTCTCTGAAAAGGATGCCCGGTTTATCGAAAAGCGCTTAGAGCCACTTATGGAAGCGCTTCACTACACCCCCTATGCCTATCCCTATGCCTAACTGTTGCCCTGGTTCACGGCCAATGTACAACGTCTTATTTCTCACCACTGTGTTGCCCCACCAGCAGCGCATGGGCAGCGAAGTCGCGTCTCAATGCTTTATTGATGCCTTGGAGGCGATTGGTTGCACGGTCACCGTTGTTGGGTATATGCGCAAGGACGACCCATTCGAGCCACAACCGCAGGAGCTGGTTGTGGGAACGCGTTACATCGAAACAAAAAAGTCTAAGCTCAATACCATTCTGTGGTTGACGCGCAGTTTCCTCCTGGGACTGCCGTACTCTGCTGCGAAGTATCATTCGCGAGCCTATCAAGAGTGCCTCCGGGAATGCTTGAGCACGACACCGTTTGATTTGGTGATTGTGGATCATCCCCAACTGGCATGGTTGCATCGTGTTGCCCAACGGGCGATACCGAAATTGCCCCATGGGCTGGTGGCGATCGCCCACAACATTGAGCATGAGATCTACCAAAGTAATGCCGACAGTGCTCAAAACCGCCTGACCCAATGGATTTACCAACGGGAGGCTCACCAGATCAAAGCCCTCGAAAATGACTTGGCTGTGCAGGCCGATCAGGTGTGGGCGTTGACTGAGCATGATGCGGCCTACTTCGACAAGCGGAGTCCCGCTGCCCATGCGATCGCCTTTGATCTACCGCCCGGCATGGCGACGGAGCAATCCATTGAAACCCCACCCAAAACCTTTGATATCGCCTTGATTGGGAGCTGGGCTTGGAAGCCCAATGAAGATGGATTGCGGTGGTTTTTGCAAGAAGTGTATCCCCTTCTGCCAGCCCATCTCACGATTCAAGTGGCAGGTCGAGGTGCCGACTGGCTCGCTGGACAGTATCCCAACATCGACTATGTGGGCTTTGTCCCCAGTGCCCAAGGCTTTATGGCGCAGGCTCGCGTTGTGGCGATTCCCACCCTGAGTGGTGGGGGGATTCAAATCAAGACGCTGGATGCGATCGCCTCGGGTTCAAACATTGTGGCTACGCCAGTGGCCATTCGGGGAATTTCTAACCCGCCTTCAACGCTAAGTGTGGCTGAAACGGCCAAGGGCTTCGCCAACCAGCTCAGCCTATCCATAGAATCGGCCACCGATGAAACGACTGCGGTTGAAGCCGCGAACTGGTTAACAACTCGACAGGCTAACTTTACGTCCGAAATTAGCCAGTCCCTGGAGAAACTCTTTGGGAAGAGTTGATAGTCTCAACCCCTTTATCCAACCCTTTCTTCTTTTGCGATGAACTTGAAATTTTCCATCATTACCCCTGTTTTTAACGCCGCTCCAACCCTTGAGAAAACGATTCTCAGCGTGCTCGATCAAGATTTTGAATCTGAGCTGGAGTACATCATCATTGATGGGGGGTCTACGGACGGTAGTCTGGAGATTATCGATCGCTATCGTGACCGAATCAGTGTCGTTATTTCAGAAAAAGACGAAGGCGTTTATGATGCCATGAACAAAGGTATCTTGAATGCAACGGGTGACGTTATTGGCATTATCAACTCTGATGATTGGTATAACACTGGAGCTTTGAGAACCGTCGAAACCCAGTTCCTCAAAAAACAGGATGCTGAGATTGTTTATTCACCTGTCGATACCTATTTTAATGGAAAACCCCTCATTCGATTCATTCCGGGTTCTCTAGAGAATTTGAACTTCAAGTTCACGATTAATCACCCGAGCTGCTTTGTCAAGAAGAGCATCTATGATCGAATTGGCACTTTTGATTTGTCCTATTCCATTGCTGCGGACTATGACTTTATTCTTAGAGCCTACAACGCGGATGCAAAATTCTATTTTGTTGATCCTCCGCTAGCATCCTACTCATTGAATGGATTGAGCGGTAAACCCTTAGCGAAGTTTGAGCAAATTCGACAAAGTTGGATAATTGGTTCGCAATACATGTCGAATATGGATAGGATGCTGCAATTAAAGCGTCGTTTCTTTTATCTCAAGTGGCTATTCAAGGAGATGGTTGTATTTCCGATGAAGCCATTTCTCAATCCACATCTTACTCGGGCAATCAAGAAGCAATTTCGACTCCTCTTGGGAGGGCGGCTCCCGTCCGATAGCTACGGCGCATGGTAGCTCTCACTCTGCACGCGATCGCTCTACCAATGCCATCATGAGAGAACTTCACTTTCTACCCAATCGATATCATTTGCCCTGTCGATTTATGTACAGGAAATTTAGATCGAAACTGGATGCTTCAATGTTTTATGCCCAAAGCATCCTAACCTCTAAGAAAAGAGCGATTGATATTGGGGCAAATGTTGGCATTTATAGCTATTTCTTTGCTAAAGAATTTGAATGTGTTGAAGCCTTTGAGCCACAGTTAGCCTGTGCCAGTGAAATCTTAGATTGGGCCGATTCCAAATCGAATGTTCATGTTCACTGCACGGCTCTATCCGATCAAAATGTTCTTCTGCCGTTGCACATTCCTTTTGATGATCAACGCTTGCATAGTGAGTTGGCGACCTTTAACCATAGCATCGGTTCTAAGCCGCGCAAGCACATTTATGTCCCTGCGACCAAGTTAGACGACTACCAATTTGAAGAGGTATCTCTAATCAAAATCGATGTCGAAGGATATGAAGAAAAAGTTCTAAAAGGAGCCGAACAGACCATCCTCAATTCTAAACCGATCCTGTTGATAGAAATTGAGCAGCGACATATTGGTAAAAAATCCATCCTTAAGATCTTTAATCAAATTCGGGACTTAGGGTATTCAGGATACTTTTTCTTAGACGAAAAGCGTGTTCCGCTATCCGAGTTTTCCTACGAGCGTCATCAAAAACCATTTCTGATCAAGCCAGAGTTTTGTGACCTTGCGCCCAACTATCAGCAGGGTTACGTCAACAACTTCATCTTTGAGCCGATTTAGAACTATGACAACCCAATTCTCCTCTCCGTCTCCGCCGGGACTCACCCAAGACCTGGGCTTTCCGGACATTGTTGTTCTGCAAACTCGATTTCATCAACTCACCTGTTGCGATTTGATTGAGTATGTTACGTCCGTGCCCCAACCATCACCCAAAAAAATTATTGCGAATGTGAATGTTCGAGCGATGAATTTTGCCTGTGATTTGCCCTGGTATCGCGACTTTATCAACCGGGCGGATGTGGTGTTTTGTGATGGGTTTGGTGTGCTGCTGGCTGCTAAGCTGAATGGCTACGATCTCCAGTCTGAGCACCGCATGACCTGCCCGGACTATATTGAAAACCTGGCAAAGTCCTGTGAGAAGCAGGGGCGATCGCTCTTCTTGCTGGCGGGGCAGCCAGGGGTTGTGGAGACGGCGATCGCGAAATTGAAGGCGATCGCCCCCGGGTTAAAGATTGATGGCCACCACGGCTTCTTCGACAAAACAGGGGCAGAGAATGAAGCAGTGATTGAGAAAGTCAACCAATTTAAGCCCGATTTGCTCTATGTCGGCTTCGGGATGCCCACCCAAGAGCGCTGGATTTTAGACAACATTGACAAGATTGATGCCAGGGTTTTCTTACCCCTCGGAGCTTGCCTCGATTTCTACACGGGAACTGTCCGCCGGGGGCCAAAATGGCTAACGGACAACGGGCTCGAATGGTTATCCCGGCTGTTGATAGAACCCCGCCGCCTATGGTCCCGCTATATCCTTGGCAACACGCGCTTCTTCCTGAGAGTGTTTCAAGAACTCTGCTGGAAAGCCCTTGCACCCAAAGCTTAGAGCCAAATCGCTTTCACTGCTTAAAGCATTTGAGTGAATTCGTTAATGGTGTAAGTTCTGTCTCTGTATCCCAACGTTGGTTAGCCATCCCTCGTGCTTTACTTCTTAGGAATTTGGTCGTTTCTATTGATCAACTGCTTCATATTAGGAAGCAGTTTGTTAGATAGACTCGGTCAATCCATTCATAAATCGAATAAATCGAGTTCTAACCATTTCTTTCTGTCGATATGGCTGGGAATAAGCCTGCTTTTGGGACTCCTGACACTGGTGTCTCTGGGTATGCCGCTCTCTCCACCGATGGGGCTTGCAATCATTGCCCTGCTGGCTATTGCATGCCTTATGGCTCAGCCCATGAGGGCAAGGCTTCATCGCTATTTTGTTGCCTGGAGACAGAAAGATGCATTCATTTTCCTGAGCATTTTTGTGCTAGTTGCCATCTTCTCAAACCAGCGGATTGAATGGTTTGACACGGGGCTATATCACCTGGGGCTGATCCATTGGTTGTCTGAATTTGGGGCGACCCCTGGGATTGCGCTAATCAATTTTCACTTCGGTAAGTTCTCTTCCTGGTTTGCCCTTTCTGCTCCGTTACTTTTTGATCTCCCGGAGAATCGAGTTGGCGCTGTGACCAATGGCTTTTTCCTGCTCATCGCTTGCTTACAGCTCGTGAGCACGCTCAATGCAACCCAGAAAAGTCGACATCTCTCGGATGGATTTGCCATTGCGTTTCTCAGTCTCTACCTGGCTAACCTCCTGTTTTTTCAACCGCTCTTCACTACGTCAAACCTACAAATCGCCCTCTCTTTTTCGCCAGACGTGCCGGTGAATTTATTCATTGGTATCGTTGCTTGGGCCATTTTGGTTGTTCGTGATGAAGCGGATGCCCATGTTCAACCCATTTTCATGGAACGACGCCAGCCCTTGTTGGACGTCAGGATCATTCCCCTGATAGTGGCGGCGGCGGCGGTCACCGTTAAAGTCACGGCCTTTCCCCTTGTGGCGATCGCCGCCTTGTTTTACCTGTCCGCCAACCCAAAGCAGAGTTTCCGCTGGCTACTCACGGCTGTCATTCCTTTGGCCTTTCTGCTACCCTTTTTCGCCCATGGCATTTTGGCCTCTGGATGTCCCCTATCTCCGTCCCCGTTTCTCTGTATCGATGTGCCGTGGGCGCTGGGCTCAGACCAGAGTACGGCAGAGCTAGCACGGGTTACAGGGGGAAGTTATGAAACATCGACATTTCTGAGCCTATGGTATGACCGCATTCGGAGCCAAACGAAACTGCAACTAATGGCGCTTCTGCTCATGCTCTCGGCGATCTTGGGGACTTACCTGATTTACATGGGTTGGGTTCTGACAAAACGAAGGGACTTTCTCTTTGTTGTCGGGTTGGCCTGGAGCGGGATTGCGTTTCTTTTAATGGTGAGTACAAGCCAAATTCTGCGATTTGGCCTGGGCTATTTCCTGGTTGTGCCCTGTTTATTTGTCACCCTGGTGGCCTTGCGGGTTATCCGGTTTGGCCCCTGGACATGGCCATCTTTAGGTCAACATCCGTCCGCCCTTTCCCTGGGTGTGTTGGGCATCATGACTTGCTTCATCGTGAGCCATAGCTACACGTTTGGCCGGTATGGTGAGTTTGGCTGGGTGCTGCCTCCACCGTTGCCGACTCCGGCAAATTATCGGATCCACGCAGAACAGGGGGTAACGGTTAACAAGATGATGACCCAAGAAGTGAATGGCATTGTCTTTAAATATCCGTCGGCTGGCAATGCCAAAATGTGCTGGTCTGATGAGCTGGTCTGCAATAGACCGAAGCCAAATATTCACCTGCGTCGCCCCTCAGATGGTCTTGCAGGCGGTTTTGTGACACAGCCGCCAACCGTCAGCTATCAAGAATTTCACCCAGAGTTAAGGAGATAATTACTCGTGAATCAAGTGAAACGCGCACTCATTACTGGCATTACGGGTCAAGATGGGTCTTACCTGACCGAATTCCTGCTCGAAAAAGGCTACGAAGTCCACGGCATTATTCGCCGTACGTCGACCTTCAACACCGATCGCCTCGATCACCTCTACCAGGATCCCCATGACCCCAATGCCCGCCTCTACCTCCACTATGGCGATCTAACGGATGGCACAACCCTGCGTCGGGTGTTGGAGACGGTGGAGCCAATCGAGGTTTACAACCTGGGCGCTCAGTCCCATGTGCGGGTCAGCTTTGACACGCCGGAGTATACGGTCGATACCGTGGGTATGGGGACGTTGCGCTTGCTCGAAGCAGTTCGAGACTACCGCCACCGCACGGGCGTTAATGTGAAGGTCTACCAGGCGGGTTCGTCGGAGATGTTTGGCAAAGTTCAGGCCGTACCACAGTCTGAAACGACGCCCTTCTACCCCCGGAGTCCCTATGCCTGCGCCAAAGTCTATGGCCACTGGCAAACGGTCAACTATCGCGAATCCTATGGGTTGTTTGCCTGCAATGGCATTCTGTTTAACCATGAATCGCCGCGACGGGGCGAAACCTTTGTGACGCGCAAAATTACCCGTGCCCTGGCTCGGATCCTGGCGGGTAAGCAAGACAAGCTGTATTTAGGAAATTTGGATGCGAAGCGGGACTGGGGCTATGCCAAGGATTATGTGAAGGCGATGTGGCTGATGCTGCAACAGGAGGAGCCGGACGACTATGTGATTGCGACGGGCGAAACCCATTCGGTGGAAGATTTCCTTGAGGTTGCCTTTAGCTATGTCAACCTGAACTGGCGGGATTACGTGGCGTTTGATAAGCGCTATCTGCGTCCGGCGGAAGTGGATTTGTTAATTGGTGATCCAACCAAGGCGAAGGAGAAACTGGGCTGGGAACCCAGTATAACGTTTGAAGATTTGGTAAAAGTGATGGTGCAAGCCGATATGCGATCGCACGGTCTGATTACAGTAAATGGGAAGGCTACTGAGGAGCATTCCGAAAATGCTACCGTCCGAGATGTGCTGTTGGCCTACAACCGTTAGCAACTGAGCCGCGTCGCCGTTTACCAAGCAATCGAATGATGGATTTTCAGTCGAAGATTTTTGTCGCTGGCCACAATGGCCTTGTCGGGTCTGCCCTTGTCCGCACCTTGAAGGCACAGGGGTACGCCAATCTCCTGCTCCGTTCTAGCAAAGACCTAGACCTCCGCAACCAACAAGCCGTGGACGACTTCTTTGCCCAAGAGAAGCCCGATTATGTCTTTTTGGCGGCTGCAAAAGTGGGCGGAATTCAGGCCAATAATACCTACCGGGGAGCGTTCCTTTACGACAATTTGATGATTGAGGCCAATGTGATCCACAGTGCCTATCGTCATCAGACGCAAAAGCTCCTGTTCTTAGGCTCCTCGTGCATCTATCCCAAGCTTTGCCCGCAACCCATGCGGGAAGACTACCTGCTAACGGGGTTTCTGGAGCCAACGAATGAGCCCTATGCGATCGCCAAAATTGCAGGTCTCAAGCTTTGCGAAAACTACTATCGGCAGTATGGCGTTAACTTCATCTCCGCCATGCCAACTAACTTGTATGGCATCAATGATAACTTTGACCTGGCCAATTCCCATGTTCTACCCGCGTTGATGCGCAAGTTCCATGAGGCCAAAGTCAACCAATCCCCAACGGTAACGGTATGGGGAACAGGTGAACCCCTGCGAGAATTTCTGTATGTGGATGACCTCGCCGATGCGTTGGTGTTCTTGATGCAGAACTACAACCAAATGGAGTTTGTCAATGTGGGAACTGGAGATGAGGTTTCCATCAAAGAACTGGCCATGACCATCAAATCGGTGGTGGGGTACACCGGCGAGCTGGAGTTTGACACCTCGAAGCCCGATGGTACGCCCCGTAAGCTGCTCGATGTCTCGCGCTTGCAAGACTTGGGATGGCAGGCAAAAACCAGTCTGAAAGAAGGAATCGAGAAAACCTATGCCTGGTTCCTCGATAATGTCGATCAGATTCGGCGCTAAGTCGCCTACGGCTTGACGCTTAAAAGCGTCCACCAGAAAGCAGCAAAGCCCCGCTCTGCGGGGCTTTGCTGCTTTCTGGTGGACGCTGCCCCTTGGGTCTTCGGATGGCCCGTTTCGAGATGACCAACAGAGGGTGCGCATGTTATCCAGGCGCGCATCGGAATTGTTGACGATTCATCAGGATTCCTATGACTACTGCAAAAACTACACACCAAGACTTTGCCCAAAATCTCCAGGATATTCGGCGCATTCCCGGAATTGCGGAGTTGCGTCGTGGCATCATCTTTAGTTGGCTACGTCGGATTAGTCTGCTGATTACCGATGTCACGTTAATGAGCTTGGCGTGGGGACTGGCCGAATACTTCTGCACCTCTACCCAACCCTCGCTCAGTCTTGACGGTATGAATGGGATGCTCATCCCGGCGCTGTGCATTAGCATCAGCATTTTTGCTGCCCGCAACCTGTATCGTGCTGGAGCCCCTCGCCGCGACTACTTGGCATTGATCAAAGCCCAGAGTCTCTCGGTGCTGCTGCTGTTATTGCTGAGTTCGTTTTACAATCCCAACCCCTTTGTATCGCGATCGCATGTTCTAGTGTACTTGGTGTTCAGCCTCCTGTTTGTCTGCCTGGGTCGGTTTGGTCTTGATGCAGGCTTGAACCGCGTGCGCGATGGTGGAACCATGCGTTATCCCGTCGGGGTCATTGCGTCTCCAGAACATCGGGCTGATGTGCTTAAAGTTATTCAGGAAGAAGGGCGTTACCAAGTCGCCAGTTTGTTGGATGCGTCTGCTCTGGATCGCTACAAGCGCGAATATACCTTCCAAAAGCTGCAAAGCATGGGGATTGTGGAAGTCTTTGTGGCGTGGGATGCCATCCACAGGCGAATGTTTTTGGGACAGCGGTTTCAGTCCATGGGGTTGACCCTGCGGGTGATTCCCGACAGCAGCCATCGCGACTTTGGGAATGCCAAGATGCACATGCTCAATGATGATGTCCCTTGCATTACCTTTTTCCCCCCTATGGTGGCGGGCATCAGCTTCTGGACGAAGCGTTTGTTTGATATCGGCTTTGCCCTAGGCTTTCTTATCCTGACCTCTCCCATTTACCTGGCGATTGCGATCGCCGTTTACCTCGATTCGCCCGGCCCCATCTTTTACAAACAAACCCGCATTGGCCTACATGGTCAGCCATTCCAAGTCTGGAAGTTCCGGAGCATGGTTACCAATGCTGACAAACTGCAAGCTCAGCTCGAAAAGCAAAACCAAAACAAAGATGGGGTGCTGTTCAAAATGAAGGATGATCCGCGGATTACGCGGGTGGGGCACTTTATCCGGCAATACAGCCTCGACGAGCTACCTCAGATTTTCAATGTACTCCTGGGTGAAATGAGCCTGGTTGGGCCCCGCCCCCTGCCGTTGCGGGATGTCGAAAAATTCCGGCAGCATTACTTCATTCGCCAGGATGTTCTACCCGGCATTACGGGCATGTGGCAAGTGTCTGGGCGATCGGACATCGACAACTTTGATGATGTCCTCAAACTCGATCTGGACTACATCCAGCATTGGTCGCTGTGGCTCGACCTGCAAATTTTGTTTAAGACCTTCTCTGCGGTCCTCCACAAGTCTGGCGCTTACTAAGCAATGACGGATGGACAGTATAGCTAGAAACCCGGCTTCTTCTGAGCGTTCCCAAGGAAAATCAACCGCTCAGCCCCCAAAGCCGGGTTTCTATTCCCAGGTTTCAGGCGAGGGTCTAAACGAAATCAGCCTGAGAGATTTGCCCCACGCCTACGTTCTCCAACAAAAGCAACCCTTCGGAACCGAGCGATACCCGCACGTCATTCCCCTGTTGCTGAATCGTGAGTTGCCCAAACTGGATGTTGTTCAGGACGATGAGATCGCGGCCATCGGCAAAGTCTGTCACCCGGTCGAAGCCTTGTCCCTGGGCAATCACAATCCGATCGTTCCCCGCTCCGGTTTCAATCCGATCGTTCCCCGCTTCACCCACCAGGCGATCGTTGCCTGCGCCACCCCGCAGCACATCTCGGTCAGCGCCACCGCGCAACACATCATTGCCGCTCAGACCCGTGAGGCGATCGCGCCCAGCCCCTCCAAACAAGCGATCATTATCGACACCGCCATTCAGCAGATCTGCACCTAGGTTGCCTCGCATCAGATCATCGCCGCCCGCTCCAAACAAGCGGTCGTCGCCATTTCCGCCAACTATGGTGTCCTCTCCAATCCCCCCAAATAGGCTGTCGTTGCCAATACCTCCAAACAGTTGATCGTTGTCGGCATTGCCAAAGAGCTCATCGTCGCCTGCGTTACCTGACAGGCGATCGTTACCGGCTAGGCCATTTACGGTGTCATTGCCTGCCAAAGCAGAGATGACATCCCGATCGGTTGTGCCGGTCAGTATGTCATCGCCAGGGGTTGGAACAGCCTCATCATCATCCTGAATTGTGCCAATGCCTTCGGCGTCGAGGAGCACCGCATTGGTGGGATTGCTCAGGGTGACACCAAAGGTTTCATCCGCTTCTGGCAGCGCATCATCCAAGATATCAACCGTGAAAGAGACGGTGGTTTCGCCGGGGGCAAACGTTAGGGTGCCGCTGGTGGTGGTATAGTCGCTGCCGGCGATCGCTGTGCCATCGGCGGTTATGACATCAACCGTAATGACTTCCGTGCTAGCCGACGACAGCGAGACCGTGAAGGTTGCAACGGTTCCCCCAGTGCCTTCCTCCACCTGAACATCATCAATGCTCAGGCTCGGCGTCGAGCGACCGAACACGACATAACTGGTGCCCGCCAAACTGGTTCCGTTGGGGCTAGCCGCTGATGCCCCAATGATCAGGTCGTCAACGCCATCGCCGTTAACATCCCCCACTCCACTGGCGGAAATCCCAGAGAAATCATCTTCATCCTCGCCAACGGCAGCGAAGCCGTTGCTGCCATCCAAGGTTGCTAGGTCGAGGGTCGCGTCAAAGCCATCCTGGCTGCCAAACACGACGTAGCTGGTGCCCGCGCTGCCGCCACCGCCAAAGTCTGCCGTCGATGCGCCGATGATCAAGTCGTCGATGCCATCGTCGTTGACATCTCCGGCTCCGCTGACGGAACGCCCCAAACGGTCTGTTTCCTGCAAGCCATTGACGACAAAGCCATTGCTGCCATCCAACGTTGCCAGGTCGAAGGTGGCGTCAAAGCCATCCTGGCTGCCAAACACCACATAACTGGATCCGGCACTTCGAGTCCCGTCGGCATTGGCGTCGTATGCCCCTATGATGAAGTCGTTGATGCCATCGCCGTTAACATCTCCGGCTCCGCTGACGGAATTCCCCAAGCGGTTGAACCCAGCCAGGCCATTGATCACAAAGCCATTGCTGCCATCCAGTGTGAGCAAGTTGAAGGTGGCATCAAATCCGGTCTCACTGCCAAACACTACATAGCTGGCTCCAGCGTTCCGGTCTCCGTCGGGGGCAGCGCCGGATGCGCCGATGATGAAATCATCAATGCCATCGCCGTTGATATCCCCGACGCCACTGACGGAATCGCCCGAGAGGTCGAATGAAGCGGCTCCATTGATGACAAAGCCATTACTGCCATCCAGCGTTTCCAGATCAAGGCTGGCATTAAATCCGGTCTGGTTGCCAAACACCACATAGCTGGCTCCGGCAGTCGTACGGCCATTAGGCTCGGCACCAAAGGCACCAATAATCAGGTCATCAATGCCGTCGCCGTTGATGTCGCCCACCTGGCTGACGGAATCGCCCGAGCGGTCATTTTCGGCCACCCCATTGATGACAAAGCCGTTGCTGCCATCCAGTGTGGCCAAGTCAAGGCTGGCGGAGAAGCCATCCTGGTTGCCAAACACGACGTAGCTAGCTCCAGCGAAGCGATTCTCATTGGGATCAGCGGCGGAGGCTCCGATGATCAGGTCATCGATGCCATCGCCGTTGATGTCCCCTGCCGAACTGACGGAATACCCCGAGCGATCGTAGGCCGCTGCCCCGTTGAGCACAAAGCCATTGCTGCCATCTAGGGTCGCTAGGTCGAAGTCGGCAGAAAAGCCATCGCTGCTACCAAATACCACGTAGCTGGCTCCGGCGGTATTGGTTTCATTGGGATCGGCATCGGTGGCACCAATAATCAGATCGGCGATTCCATCGCCGTTGATGTCGCCTGCGCCACTGACGGAAACACCGGAGCGATCGCCCTCGGCGATGCCATTAATAGCAAAGCCATTATTGCCATTCAGGCTGGAAAGATTAAGGACGGGTTCAAAAAGCATAGAGGTTGCCTCCTCAACAATGGTTTAGACGAAACGCGCGCTGGGACAACAACTCGAACAGCTTTGAGATGTGAATAGGAGAGACAGAATTGAAGCAAGAGTGAACCCATCCGTTGATTTAGGGTTGTAATGCTCGATTCTGGTAGACGACCCCGGTGATTAGACCGTTGAGGGGCAGTTCTTATAGGACTGTCATTTGGGGTGTAGGCAACGAAAAATCCACTCACCAAAGACAAACCG
>JBCBSL010000120.1:0-14339 GCA_039819145.1 Cyanobacteria bacterium J06638_22 | reverse complement strand
CAAATCGAGCGAGGAACGATGGTGACAAAACGGGGACGCTTGATTTGGGCGATTGCTGAGTCTTGTCGCTAGCGTGATTCCGTTGGGTCTAAAGCTGCTGGATGACATGTCCACAGATGCGTTACGCTGCGCTAACGGCATCCTACAGGGCAGATGAGTCGATTAGTAATCGGAGTAGTCGGCTTCTTCTTCGTACTCGGCGACTTTACTCCGCTCAGGAATATTCACCTGAGGAGCGCGGTAGGGCTGAGGATTTTCGTCGTCCTCCCATACATTGTCATCCAGCGCGTCGTCGTAGACAGGCTCAGGTGTTGGTTCGGGCATCCGGCGCTCGTAGCGGGCAGGGGGTGCCTCTTGCCAATTCTCTTCGTATTCGTACTCTGGTTCGGGCTGGCGTAGCGGTTCGCGAATCGGGCGGCGCATGGGTTGGGATTCTTCCCAGGTGTCGTCATCCCAGGTCTCGCGGGCACGGCTTGGTTCTGCCGATGTCCGCACCCCTGTGCCGAGTTGGTTAGAAACTGCCGTGGGCATGATGTACTCGTCTTCCAGATCGCGCTCCCAGGGCGGACGACCGATGCCGACCTTCTCTAGCAACCCAACGCTGATCTGCATGAGCTTTTGCTCGGAGCCTTCAAAAACAATGAGGCGATCGGGGCCAACGCTCACGACCTCATCAATGGACAGTTCATAGGTGCTGACCACCTGCTCGGGAATAAACGGTAGACCGACAGAGGCAATGATGATAGAGAGCAAGGCGCCATCATCCGGGTCAAACTTGAATCCCCGCACCCGACCCAGCATTTCCCCATTTTCGGTAATAACTTCGCTACTAATCAGGCTGCTGTAAGCCTCGGAGTTGAAGTCATCGGCAAATTCGGCATTGTCTTCGACCAGAATGACATCGCCAATCTGCCGGATGTTATCCAGCATCAGGGTGTCCTGAATTCCGGAGACCACCCCAGATAAAATATTTTCCCGAACCCCAAACGCTACCACTTCCCAGCGATCGACATCCACCCAGATTTGGCTGACGACGCCTAGCCGTTTGCCTGAGTCGCGGGTGATAATCTGCGTTCCAAGTAGTTCAGAGCGTTGGCGAATTTGTTCGGAGGTCATGTCTGAGTCCTGATGTCAGGTAAGTAAGATCAAATCTTACGTTTTTTTAATATTAGGTCAGTATTCTATACTAACGGACGCGGATCCGATCTGATGTGACACTATTACCCAGACTGCGTTTGCAAATCTAACCCCAAAACTTGGGTATAAGCCCCTCTCGCCTGGGTGACACCAATGGTGCGATCGGCCGATTCGATCATTGGGCGGCGCAAGCTAACCACAATGAACTGCGCCTGCTGAGCCTGATGTTTAATCATTCTAGCCAACCGCTCCACATTTGCCCCGTCGAGGAACATATCCACCTCGTCGAAGGCGTAGAAGGGAGACGGGCGATATCGCTGGAGCGCAAAGATAAAGCTGAGGGCGGTGAGAGACTTTTCGCCCCCGGACATTGACGCCAGGCGGCGGACGGGTTTGCCCTTGGGATGGGCGACAAGGTTCAGCCCGCTGGCAAAGGGGGCGTTGGGGTCATCCAGTTGCAGGTGGCCATCCCCATCCGAAAGTTGCGCGAAAATGGCCTCGAAGTTCGTGTTAACCGCATCAAACGCTTCTTTGAAAGCGCGCTGGCGCAGGGTAGTGAAGTTCTCAATGCGAAGTAACAGTTCGGTGCGTTCTTCCTGCAGGGTAGTCAGTTTCTGGCTGAGTTCGTCCAGGCGCGCCTGGGTTCGCTCGTGCTCTTCGAGCGCCAGCATGTTGACGGGTTCCATCGCTTCCATGCGGCGCTGGAGCGATCGCAACTCTGACTGCACCTTGGCCAGGTCGGTCACAGTTTCCGGCAACTCCGGCAGAGGATCGGGCAGCTCGGATTGCTTTTCGGCGAGTTCCTGGCGCAGGGTTTGGAGGGATGTGCGGCGCTCCTGCTGAGTGGTTTGCAGGCGATCGCGCTGCCATTCCTGTTGTTGATGGGCATGCTGGCGATCGCGCAGGTCTCGCTCGGTGCGATCGCGCTCCTGCTTGGCGGAATTGAGTCGCTGATCGAGCGCCGCTAGTGCTTCCCGCAATTGCCGGATCTGCTGCTCAATTCCCTGCTGCTGTTGGGTCAGCGTTGCTCGCTGGTTCACCTGCTGGGTTTGTTGGTCGCGGCAGTCTTGTAGGGATTGCTGGCGCTGGGTGAGGCGTTCCTGGAGCCGTTGCTGTTGGTTGGCCAGTGCCTGGAGTTGTTCCTCAGCGGTGCGCAGAGCTAGTTGGCGATCGCTCAATGCCTGTTCTTGCTGGCGGATGGTGCCCTGGATCTGCTGCCATTCGCTGTGGGTTTGGGAGGCTTCCATCGCGGCTAGGGTTTGTCGCTTTTGTTGCAACTCCGTCTCCAGCGCAGGGATGTCCCGTTCCAGGATGTGCAACCGTTCCTGAGCCGCCGCTAGCTCCTGGGCAAACTGGGTTTGCTGGGTGCGCGTTTGCCCCTCTTGGGCGACCAGGCTGGCCAGTTGATTTTGCAGCTGCCGCCCTTGTAGCTCGGCTTCCCGGTGTTGCTGGCGAATTTCTACCAGCGCATCAGATTGCGTCTTGACCTGTACCGTGGCGCGGGCGATCGCCCCCTCGCAATGGTCGAGGATGCGCTCGATTTCCTGGAGGCGATCGCGCAATGCAGCCGCTTCTGCCGACTCCCCGGGCTGCACCGTGCCAAACCGTAACCCTCCCCGTCGCTGGGAAAGGCTCCCGCCAGTCATGGCACCGCTAGCTTCTAGCAGTTCACCATCCAGCGTCACAATGCGAAATTGCCCCATGTGCGATCGCGCCATGTCGAGGCTTTGGAACACTGCCGTGCTACCAAAAACATAGGCAAACACTGAACGATAGCGATCTTCGCATTCCAGTAGGTTCACCGCATAATCTACAAACCCATCGGGGCGCTGCCAAGCGGGAAAGCTCTTGGTCTTCGGCGGACGGATCTTGTTTAGGGGCAAGAACGTCGCCCGTCCGGCGCGTCTTTCTTTGAGGAGGGCGATCGCCGCGGCGGCCACCCCATCGTCTTCCACCACGATGTTGCCCAGCCGCCCTCCAGCGGCAATCTCTAGCGCCAGTTGGTACTCTGACTCGACCCGCCCCAACTGCGCTACCAGTCCGCACACCCCGGGGATGCCCATCTGCAAAATCACCTGCGCGGCTCCCGTTCCCTGGGCATCTTGCACCGCCTGGGCTTGGGCTTCTAGTTTGTCCAATTGGCGCTGCTTGTCCCGTTGCTCCTGCTGCAAGCGAGTTTGGGTTTCCTGCTGAATCTGCAACTCTTCCTCGGCCTGGGTTACTGTTGCGGCGATCGCCTGGATCTGTGCCTCGGCTTCATCGCGCTGGGTTTGGATGGTTGCGTTCTCTGCGTCCTTTTCTTGAACAGATTGGGCGATCGTTGCCAACGTCTCGTTATTTTCTTGAATCTTTTGTTGGAGCTGGGTTAACCGCTCCTGCAACCGTGCCTGCTCCGTTCGCTGGGGTTCCAGGGTATTGAGCAACGTATCGATCTGCCGATGCAGTTCCGCTTGCTCCTGTACCCAAGCTTCGGCGGTGGCCGCGATGGTGTTGGCGCGATCACGGCTGGCATCCAGGGCCTCTTGCGCGCGATCGCGCTGTTCCCGCAAACTCCCAAGCTCATGGGACTCCAGCGGATAGCGCTGCACCTCGACCTGTTCCAGTTCCTGCGTCGTTTCCTGAATGTCTTGCTGAATCCGCTGCAGCTGCTGCGTCAGCTCCCGATTCTGCTGTTGCAGCCCTTCCTCCTGCCGCTGGAGCTGTCGTAGCTCTGCCTCCTGGGTTGCCAGGTTCGATTGCACTTTTAGATGCTCTTCTTCCCCCAGCGCTTTGACCTGGGCATTGCAAGCCTCCAGCCGTTGCTCCGCTGTACGAATTTGGGTCTGCATCTCCTGCAATTGCTCGGCGATTTCGGCCAGCTGGCGATCGCCCCCGGCAATCTTCTGCTCCAGCTCTGTTACTTGCTGAGCCTGCTCCCGCCATGCCAGCACCGCTTCCCATTGGGTTTTCGTTTGAAACTCATTGCGGAGCTTCTGGTATTTTTCGGCTTTGATGCGATCTTGCGCGAGGCGATCGCGCTGAGCCGTTAGCTCCCGTTCCACAATCTGGAACTTTTCCTCATGCTCCCGCACGGTGTCTAGCTTTTGCCGAGCCTGATGAATCTTCCGGTCAAACGACGCTACTCCGGCTAGCTCATCAATGATTTCCCGCCGCTCCCGTGGGTTCATCGAAATGATGCTGGTGACATCCCCCTGCAGCACAACGTTGTAACCTTCGGGATAAATCCGAAAGCGATGCAACTGCTCGTGCAACTGCGTTAGGGTGCAGGATTCACCATTAATAAAGTAGTGCGAAGTGTAGGTTCCCTGCTGGGTGACCCGAAGCTTCCGCGTGACCGTCCACTCATTAAAGGGTGCAATAGGGGCAAGCACTGGCTGTTCCAGCGGCACCGCTTTGGCATGGCCGTTGCCGTTAGAGCCATTGGCTGCGCTGCCATTCCCATTTGCCCCATTGCCATTCGTTCCGTTTGCTGACGCTGCCCCATCCTCATCCTCGGGTTGCATCAGCCCCAATTCTTCCTCATCCAACGAAAAGGTCACGGTGACACTGGCTTCTACTGTCGATCGCCCGCGCCCTGCAACGTTTTGGTTCACCAAATCCGGCAGGCGATCGGCGCGCATCCCTTTGGAACCCGACAACCCCAACGCGAACAGTAACGCATCAAGAATATTGGATTTCCCCGACCCATTTGGCCCAGAAACGACCGTGAACCCAGGCAAAAGCGGTACCTGGGTCGTGCCACCAAAGGACTTGAAATGAGAGAGTTCGACGCGCTTGATATGCACAGGGCAGTTTCCGATGGCGTAGAGGCGTAGAACAGGGAGGATTCAGTACGGCGATGCAGCGGACAAACAGAATTTTGCAGGCAATACAAATTTACTAATTATTTAGCGAAATAGCTAGGATTTTTGCGATAATCCCACATCTAGTGTTTGAATCTCAAACTGCTCTACTAAAGACCACATTTCTATCATGCTTTTCCGGGAGTGACATACTTTTTTGTGGCTTCTGTGGCTCGGTCTTGGCAGATTAGGGATTCGCTTGAGCTGCTCAAGTTGCGGCGGCTTCATGGCGTGAAGTCTGTACCCCTTCACCTGTGGTCTCTTCAATCCTCGCAAGCCATCCTCAGTGCACCCAACAGCCAAGAATCGGGGCGCGGTTCGAGGGCACTGGAGCCATCGATGACGTTTTGCCAGCCCAGTCCTTCGGCATCATAGCGTTGCATATTCGCCGCTGTTGCGTCCAGATCGCGAATGATTTGGAGGCGATCGCTTCCCAGTAAGGCCAACATTCCATCTGTATCCTCCGCCCCTGGCATTGCTGTCACAATAGCGCAAACCTCGGCCTGACTGGGTTGGGCGATCGTTTCCTCGACCGCCATGATTTCAGATCCATTGCCGACTGACCCGAGAATATTCAGCACGAGAATACCGAACAGGGCGATCGCGCTTCCCAAAGGCCGCCACAGCCGTCACAACTGCCGTCCAAACTTTCGTCCAGATCCATATCCCATCGAGGTCACCTTATAAATAAAACGGATAAATAAAACGGAGTCCAAAGTCACGGCTATCCCTCGTGCCCGCGAGACTGATGGCATGATTCACTTAATGATTGCCCCACCCTTCGAAAAACGCTGAAGTAAATTACGTTGGAGCTCAACGGTTTCACTATACTCTCAAAGATTTTTAAAGAAGACCTGAGTACTGGACAACACCCAAAGATCCCTTAAATTTTGGCAAGCTTCTCATTTTTCATCCTGCACTTAAAGAATCTCAAAAGCGCCTCAGCTTAAAATTTAAGGCAAAGAGATTCTTATTTGGCTGCCTGTATGGTCGATACCTCATCCGCGCGATCGCGCATCCACCCCAATCAACTGCCGCCACTTCAGAATGGCGATCGCCTCACCCGCTCAGAATTTGAACGGCGCTACGCCGCGATGTCGCACATCAAAAAGGTAGAACTCATCGAAGGTACGGTTTATATAGAATCTCCCCTACGTTTTGAACCTCACGCCGAACCGCACGGGGATCTTATGGGTTGGCTGGGCAATTACAAAGTTATGACCCCAGGCGTGCGAATGGGGAACAACCCGACCGTCCGACTGGATTTAGATAATGAGCCCCAACCTGATGCCCTGTTAATGATTGATCCGCTCTACGGCGGACGCTCCTACATTGGCGAGGAGGGATACTTGGAAGGGTCGCCAGAATTGGTCGCCGAGGTTGCAGCGAGCAGTGCGGCGATCGATTTACGGGATAAAAAACGAGCCTATCGGCGAAATGGCATACAGGAATATATTGTCTGGCAGGTCTTTGAACAAAAGATCGACTGGTTCCGTTTGGTTGCAGAAGACTATGTTTCTTTGGCCGTAAACGAGGATGGTGTGATTTGTAGTCAGGTTTTTCCAGGTTTATGGCTGGATGTGGCGGCGATGCTGAGTGGCGACATGCAAAGGGTTTTAGCCGTGCTCCAGCAAGGATTGACCTCTGACGCACATCAGGCTTTTGTTAACAAATTGGCAGCACACCAGGAGCACTCGTCTGAATAAGTTGCCCTGGCAATTGCAGGATTGCTTTGCTCACGCTATAGCCTTGTTCAGTCAATGACTAGACTGCCATCTTCATTGAATTCCCAACTTTCTGCCCAAGCCACTTCCCAAAGATAGCCATCGGGATCAGATTTGAAAGAAGATAATCCCATCGTCTGGTTTTCTTGTTGTTGGAAACCCAAGGCCGTGATGATAGAACTGATAGGATATTTCCAGGTTTCGAACTCCCAGTGTAATGATACTGATACGTGGTTCCATGGGATTTTTGAATCCAAACAACGGTGTATTTGAAAAAACAAGATATTCGCCGCAACATGCTCTTTTAGAAGATGCGGACAAATAAATGATCCCTGGCCTCTCTCGTCACATCTCAGCTTAGGAAGAAGCAAAGAAGTGCAGTCTAGAAGCCAGGGACAGGTTTAAAGATGGGTGGATCGTCAGTGATCCTAGTCGAGTTGTAGAGAATTGACAGGAACATCATCCCAGGTATTAACGGTACGTAGGCGAGCCGTCCATCCCAGAGACTTTTGCTCGCTTGTCAGGTTTTCTTCAAAGGAATCGTGACAAGCTTCTGCTTGTTCCTGATCGCAGCAAGCGATGCAGTTGTAGATCAGGCCGGAGGGGTCGATTTGTTCGTTGACGTAGATTGTTTTAGCCATCAGTTATGCTCCAGAATTCAAAAGGAGAAACACAAAAGGAGGAGAGGATTCGAGTTGCAACGCAAGGCACTCTCACGAAGTTCAACAGGATTAGTTTGATAGGATTCAATGGAATCCATAAATCTTGCGCCAACCCGGTTAAATCTACTACTTGCTCAGTTTAATCTGAACGATCGCCCACAACCGATAACTTTGGAGTGGTATAAGATTTGCGTAGCATTTAGCCACATTTCACTTCAAATCACTTCAAAGGATGGGTTGGTTCTCCTGAATCCTTTGGGCGATCGCCCCACCAGACCACTGCCGGAAAGATTAAACCGCTCTCTCTGCCCAAACATTGGCCAAACATCAATGGCCAATCATTGACATAGAAGCAAGACTCGGATTTTCTTAACACTTCTATAACCTCGACCTGACAGGATAAGCAATGATGCAATTAACCTTTCGGTTGTATGTCCGCTGATCCCACCCCTTCCTTGCAAGAAGAGATCGCCTACCGCGATCTTCCCCCCAACGAGCAGAAGCTTCGGCTCAAAGAACTGGCATCTGTCTTTTTTCGCCTAGGCTTAGTTGCCTTTGGTGGCCCTGCCGCGCATATCGCCATGATGGAAGACGAGGTGGTAGAGCGGCGCAAGTGGATGGATCGGGAGCGCCTGCTGGATTTGATGGGCGTGACTAATTTGATCCCCGGCCCCAATTCGACGGAACTTGCCATTCATATCGGGTACGACCGGGGGGGATGGTCAGGTTTGTTCGTCGCCGGAAGCTGTTTCATCCTCCCGGCCATGACGCTGGTGTGGATCCTGGCAGCCATCTACGCTCGTTTTCAGACGGTGCCCCAGGTGGAATGGCTGCTGTATGGCATCAAACCTGTCATTATTGCGGTTGTATTGCAGGCATTGTGGAAGCTTGGTAAGAAAGCGCTGAAGGATACACCGACCATCATTGCGGCGATCGCCGTTGTGGCTCTCTTTTTCTTCCAACTGAATGAGATTTTGCTTCTGCTCCTGGCAGGGGTGGGCGTTATGCTGTTCAAAAATCTATGGCGCACCAACACAACGGCGGCTTGGTTGTTTCCCATGACGGGTTTAATGGCACAAACCGGGAGCACTCCAGCAACGGCTCCGACAACCTACCCGGCAACCTGGGTGCAAACTTTCCTCTTCTTCCTCAAGATTGGTTCGGTGCTATATGGCAGTGGCTATGTGTTGCTGGCATTTTTACAGCGGGATCTAGTGGAGCGTATGGGATGGCTCACGTCCCAGCAATTGCTCGATGCGGTGGCGATTGGGCAATTTACCCCTGGGCCAGTGTTTACAACAGCGACGTTCATCGGATACTTGCTTGCGGGAAATGCTGGGGCGATCGTGGCTACCATCGGTATCTTTCTTCCAGCCTTTGTACTGGTCGGGTTGATTAGCCCGTTGGCCTCAAATTTGCGGCGATCGCGATGGGCCAGTGGATTTCTGGATGGAGTCAATGCGGCATCCCTGGGTTTGATGGCCGTTGTTACCTTCCAGCTAGGGCAGGCCGCGCTGGTTGATCCCCTGACGATAGCGGTAGCGGTTGTCAGTGCTGTCTTGGTCTTTCGCACGAAACTCAACTCGGCATGGCTGGTACTGGCGGGTGGAGCTGTCGGGTATGTGTCTCAGCTATTTACAGCCGTGGGATGAGCCGTTGACTTGGCTGGGAGCCGCGATCGCCACGATGCCGACCACTTGCAGTTCGGCTTGTTGGAGTGCTGCCGCTGCGGCACGGGCAGTCGCCCCGGTCGTATAAATATCATCGAACAATAAAATGCGTTTCCCTTTAAGCTGAGTTCGCGCAGGGGGAGCGACCTGCATGGCGCCTGCCAGATTTTTCTGGCGCTCCTTTACCGATAAATCGAATTGCGCTTCGGTCGCTCGAATGCGCACCAACCCGTTCGCCTTGAGCGGCAATCGTGTGATTTGGCAAAAGCTTTGCGCTAACAACTCGGCTTGGTTAAAGCCCCGTTGCTTTTGCTTCTCGCGATACATCGGAATGGGCAGCACCACTAGACGCGAAGTTGTCAGTCCAGCCTGACGCCATGTTTGTCCTGCCCATTGCCCGAGCGGCTCGGCTAATTCGGGATAGTTGTCGTATTTGAGTGTGGCGATCGCCTGCTTCAATACTCCGCCATAGTGCCCCCAGGCAAATAGGGGTAAGGAACCTTGCCAATACCGATTTGGATCGGGACGCTGACAGCGCTGAATTTGTCGGGCACAACTAAGGCAGAACCTCTGCTGCGCCGTGCGATCGCACAGTGGGCAGGGAGGCCGAAACACCATATCGAGGAACGATCGTTGCAGGGGTTGAAGCTGTTGCATCCATTGGGGCATAGATACCCTCCTTTATATACGTAAGCTCCCCAGTTACTGGAGGCCAGTCTGACGATTTAGGACTGACACCATTCGTTGGAGGTGTGGGCGATCGCGCTTACACCATCAACGAATGGTGTTCGGGGTACGAACAGTTGGCTTAAGGCCTGCCACTCTTTTCCCGTCTCCAGAATTCCCTAATTGGAAATGGCTCACACAGTTTGATGACTTTTGGGCTTTTGTGTCCAATACATAAGCCTTATTGGAACCCAAAATCAGTAGAGCAGAAGATATTGTGCATGGGCTGAAAGCGGAGCGGAAATGTATGATGAGCCACGGTTTAAAAAACTTGAAGAAATCGATGCTTTACGCCCGCCCATCTGCTTATAATCGGGAATGTCTTAGATTGCTTCGTTTCAGTCGATAGTAATGGTCTACTGTCCATCTCCCCCCGCGGTTATGTTGCTGTTTGTTGAGGCTGACCATGCTTCCAATCTATGAATGATACTTATGGAATAGTTCTAAGCTGAGGTTGGTGCGGTTCAACCGGATTGGTTAAACTTTGGCCGCGATCGCCTGCTTTTCCGTCTCGATTCGACGACAGGCAAAGATTCACCAAATTTATCGATTCCGATTGCAACTTCGCTCTAATATATTTGTCCGGGGATTGATTGTATCGATTGGCTTAAACCGCTGTTCAATCAATACAGCACTCAATTACGTGTCTTTAGTGCGATCGATAGGCACGAGTTCATTTTGTTGAGATCTTACAGTTACTAAAAAAGGATTTACAACACTACTTTCACATGGCAGCACCTCCTAATAGACCTGGTCGCGATTTACCTTACATCAACGAGCGTATCCGCTTCCCGCAGGTGCGTGTGATCGACGTTGAAGGTGAAAATTTGGGCATTATGCATCCCAAGGAAGCTCAAAAGATGGCTGATGAGCGAGAATTGGATTTGGTGTTGGTGAGTAGCGAAAAAGCTGATCCGCCGGTTTGCCGCATTATGGACTACGGCAAATACAAGTTTGAGCAGGAAAAGCGCGCACGGGAGGCCAAGAAAAAGCAGCATAACTCTGAGATTAAAGAAGTAAAAATGCGCTACAAAATTGGCGACCATGACTACAACGTTTGTGTGAATCGTGCCGAACGCTTCATTAAAGCGGGTGACAAGGTAAAGGCAACGGTCATCTTCAAGGGGCGAGAGATTCAGCACAAAGATCTAGCCGAAACGCTCTTGAAGAAGCTTGCAACCGATTTGGAAGAAATTGCTGAAGTGCAGCAAAGACCAAAACAGGAAGGCAGAAATATGATTATGATGTTGGGGCCAAAACGTTAAGTTCAGCCTGAATGTGAAAGCGCAATAGGTTGCGGAACACAGCTCCCCAACCTATTGCGTTTTTGCTGGGTGCAAGTTCTTCTCTGTAGATGCGTTCTGGGATGGTCTTACGCTTTGAGGTTAGGGTCTGAGTACAGGACAAAGCCCAAAAAAACTTGATTTTGTGTAGCGCGGGCGATGCCTATGCTACACAAAATCAAGGGGTTTAGAAGGGGGCGATCTTTTGCCCTGCACTTGGAGTTGGGGTAGAGCATTTGAAAGCCCTTAAGCAAACAGGCTGAATATCGCGGGTGGATAGCCAAGCAATACCCGAGTTGTAAATAGAAGCGCTAGGCAGCTGATGAAGAAAAGCGTCATTATAAAATCTTGGCGATAGCAAGTCAGTCCCTCTTTCAAAAGACCATATTGGTTTGCAATGTATAAGGGCACGTCGCTAAATGCGAGGACAGCAATGGCGCCTACCAGTCCAAAGAAGTGGAAGCCAGCAACAATACCCAAGCTGATACTTGTAAAGCGTAGGAAGTTAGCTAATGCCTCATACCTTGAGCGACCAATGGCCAGCAAAACTGGGCGTGTGGTGTCGAAAAGAACGTAAGGCCATATTCCAATAGATAAAAGCGTCATCATCCATGTTGCTTCTTCGTAGCGATCGTCGTATAAAAAGGCAATCAAGATATCTCCTAAACCAGCTAGAAGTGCAACGAATGTAGCCAATCCTAGAAGCAATAACCGACGCTGCGATAATATCTTCTCGCGTAGCTCTGAGCGTGGGATATCTTTTTTCTTGGCAGCGATTGGGAAGACAATACCATTACTAATCCGCGCCATAATTTGACGAGGCATATCGGCCAGGGTAAATGCAATGGTATACACCCCAAGTTGACCTAGAGTGAGCAATTTTCCCAAGATCAATCGGTCAGATTGATTCGCCAAGAAATGCATGGCAGTCGCAATAAAAATCCATCTGCCAAACGAGAAAATCTCGTTCTTTGCCTTGACATCCCATGTAAATTTAGGCCGATTTTCTGGAATCAGAAAGTGGCTTAAAACCATCGTCGCCAGTGCCCCGATTACCCCGCCAGCCGCCAACGCTAAAATTGTTGGCGAGATCAGTGCAAAGCCAATCATGGTGATGACCCCAGCGACCTGAGCTATGACCTTGAAAAAGGTCAACTTCTTGATAGCTACATGACGCTCAAGGATAAAGATAGATGATGAGTTGAACCCACTGATGATAGTCGTTAATCCAACAAAAGGAATGAGCCATCTTAGCTGGGGTTCCTCATAGACAGCCGCTACGGGGGATGCAATTAGTAGACAACCAATCCACAACAGAAATCCTCGAATGACCTGTATTGTCCAGGCGGTATTGCGAAAGTCTTCTTCTTCCCCATGCTTGTTTTGAATGATGCTAGGCCCAATACCAACATCTGAAAACAGTTGCAGCCCGATCAGGAAGATGTTGACAATTGTCATCAAGCCAAACAATTCAGGTGATAGTAGGCGAGTGAGGATAACATTGCCTATAAATCGAACTCCCTGGGATGTGGCATAGCCAACAAAAATCCACAAGGTTCCTTGAATTGCTAATTTTTTGAGGGAAGACATAACACCACCTAGGGCTAGGTATAATTAGGAACTGGCAACAGCCTACTCATTTGTTCCATCTATCGATTGAATTGACCTATCACTGCTGTCTGAGCGTAACTGTTTCGAGAAATGGCTATCTAATAAACAAATGGGAACTGCTGCTGTTGTAGCTTGTGGACGTAGCTTTCGGAAGTAGTGGGCGAAGGTGATGAAGTAGATTTCATCCGAGTTGCAGTGTGGATGCCACAAGTGGATTCCGCAAACTCCATGCTTGATTTGGGCTATGCCATCAGATCCGCATATTTAGAAAAGAGATCGGCTAGCTTCTCGGCTTCAGTTGCGATGTTGTGATTCTCGAAAACGTCTGTGTAACCTTGCTCTCCCATCGTTTCTAATTCCTGTGGTGAGGTATGAATCAGATCTTGCATAGCGGCTTCTAAATCATTGACTGAGCCAGAAGGAACCAACCATCCGGATATTCTGGGCTTGACCAATTCAGGAATACCTGCGATGTAGGTGCTGATGACGGGGCGGCGCAAGGCAAACGCTTCCATGATGACAACGGGAAGCCCCTCCGCAAAACTGGGTAAGACCATGCCTCTGGAGTTTAGGAGGTATTGCTGAACCTCCGCGTTTGTTGCCCAGCCCGTAATGTGAACGATGTCCTGTAGGTCGAACTGCTGGATAAACGCCTCAATTTTGGGCCGGAGTTCCCCGTCTCCTACGAACGTGATCGGGACGTTGATTCCTTTTTGATGGAGTCGATTAATGGCTTCCAAGAGCAAAAAATGCCCTTTTTGTTCGCTCAGTCGGCCAATACAGACTAAGCCCGACTGGTGTGGAATGGCAGCCGTCGATCGCGCAAAAAAGGATTGGTCGAGGCCACAGTGGACGATATGAATTTTGTTCCACTCGCTGGGAGCGCACCACCGGAACAACTGGCTTTTGCCGAAGGAGCTGATGGCGATCGCAAACTTGGCATGTTTCAGCTTTTCTGGCAGACCAATTGCCTTGACTTTGTCAAACTCTTCAGGGCCATGCACCGTAAAACTGTAGGGTGGTCCACCCAGGGCATGGCACAGCATAGCAACCGTCGTTGCGTTGGTTCCGAAATGGGAATGCACATGGGACACCCCACCCTTCCGCAACCATGACAGTAAGACACAGGCTTCAGCAAGATAAATAAGGTGGAAAATAAGCCCCCGCTCGGACATCCAGCCGACGTTAATTGCTAGAGCTAAAGCCTTGAGGAAAGAAGTCGGAGCGGCGATCGCCGTTTTCAATAAAGCAATAAGGAGACCCGGTAAGCCCACCGAGAGAATGTATCGGGTTCGCGACAGTTCATGCTTATCTGCTTCATCTACCAATTCCGCATCACAGGATCGTAGTGCGAATCGCTGAACCTTTAGACCTTGTTCCTCGAGGGCGAGAATCTCCCGGCGAATAAAGCTATGGCTAACTTTAGGGTATTGATTGATCAGATACGCAATATTGATTGACATGAAAAGAATCTCATGGAGAAGAAATGCAGCGTAGCGCTTGACCCTAGACCGACGGTTTCCTGATTCGAGTCTTTATGCTTGATACAACCTTGAGCGCGCGCTTTGAGATCGAGGAGCCTTGTATATGAGGAGCCCTATATGTGAGGAGCCCTATATGTATAGAAGAGCCTTATACATAAGCGTTGGTTAATCGTTGGGGCTATAGGGTCATACCGGTGGTG
>JBCBSL010000119.1:0-14367 GCA_039819145.1 Cyanobacteria bacterium J06638_22 | reverse complement strand
TTATTCTCGACACGTTACCAGGCTATCCTCAGGCGACCGACATTGAGGATGTGCGCGCTGTCGTCTATGCCTATCTACGACTAGCCGAGCATCGCCTCCATCTGCCCCTAGTCTATGACCTCGTTACCGATGAGGCGCATCCGGCAGAACATCCCATCGTTTTGCTGGAAGAAGCGGCTATCTGGCAACCTGGGCAAGTGATTGGACGGGGGGATGGCGCTGTTTCATCAGGCTTTACGGGTGTTTTGCTGCTCCCCAGCATTCTTGATCTGTGGACGCGCGTTTCAGGGCGACGCCAACTATTTTGGTTATGGCAGGTCACGTCTCTATGGTCATCTTTGCTTAGTGAGGAAGTGGCGACGACCTTACTCACCCCCGATCTCATTCGAGTTGAAGGGGGGCTGCTGCGGCTGCTGGAATTGCGGCTCGATCTGCCGGATACCCCACCCACCCTGGCGGATCTGGGAGCCCTTTGGCAGAGTTGGCTGACGAAGGCGGATCCCGATATCGCTGATTTTCTGCAATCCCTTTGCACGGGCATGGTGGATGGCGCCCTATCCGATGCGGAGCAGGTGCTGGCGGAGCTGGATGCCCAGTTGGCGCAGTTCCATGGAGCCATGCCGCATACGGTACGCATGACCACCCGGACCGATCAGGGGCCAACGCGATCGCGCAACGAAGACGCCTGTTACCCCAAGGAAGGAACCGTTGCAACCGATGTGCTCCATAGCGATGCCGCCGACCATACGCTGGTCGTTGTTTGCGATGGTATTGGTGGACATCAGGGCGGAGATGTCGCCTCGCACCTGGCGATCGCCTCGCTGGAGCACCACCTGCATACCTTTCCCCTTCCCACCCTCGACCCCAGCAAGCTGTCCCACGCCTTGATCGAGAGTATTGGCATTGCCAATGACCAGATCAGCCAGCGGAACGACAGCGAAATGCGGATGGAGCGGCAACGCATGGGCACTACCCTGGTGCTGAGTCTGCTCCGCCATCATGAGCTATACCTGGCTCACGTGGGAGATAGCCGCGCCTATTGGATTACCCGCTGGGGCTGCCATCAAGCGACCCTTGATGATGATGTGGCCTCACGCCAAATGCGCCTGGGGTATGCCCTCCACCGCCAAGCCCTGCGTCATCCCAACTCGGGGTCGCTGGTGCAGGCACTGGGAATGGGGCCATCCAACCTATTGCATCCCACGGTTCGACGGTTTCTGCTTGATGAAGATGGCGTGATTCTCCTCTGCTCCGATGGGCTGAGTGATGGCGATCGCGTCGAAGAGCATTGGGATACGGAGCTATTACCTCTCCTCAAAGGGGCGGGAGATTTTGCGACCCTGGGTCACCATCTCATCGAAATCGCCAATACCCAGAACGGTCATGACAACGTGACCGTTGGCATCATTCACCATCAACTGCCCGTCGCGGAAGACGACCAGCAAATTATCCTGCAACATATGCAGGCGCTGGCTGAGGACTATCAGGCCACCGTTCACGGTCGAGCGATCGCGGCTCCATCGGCTACAACCCCTACTGCGGCGACCGTGGTTGCCGAGCCCGCACAACCCTCGCGCCGTTCGATCAGTTTCATTCCCCTGCTGCTGATCCTTCTGCTTGGATCAGCGTTGGTCATTTTCCTGGTGCCACCACTGCGCGATCGCGTCCTACCGCTATTGAGCGAGACGACTCCGGAGGCGCCGCCGCTGAGTCCCACACCAACACCGGGGGCGATCGCCTCTCCCACTCCGATCCTCCCCGGCAACTTGATTCAGATCGGGCGTACACCGGAAGGCGCAACTCCCTTGCTTCTCTTGTCCCAGCCGGATCCCGCAAAACTAGATGGCCTGACCTTGATCTCTGGTAGTATCTTGCGGGTGCTCGACCGACCCGAAGAAATTGATGTTCCCTGGCTGCGGGTGGTGGTATGTTCTGTTGGTGAGACATCGGTTGGTGAGGCACCGGCTCCGACAGACGATGCCATCCTCGACTCAACCGAGCTACCGACTGACCCCACCTTGCCTGCACCCGAACCTACCACGCTTCCCTCTAATCAAGTGGCGCAAGTGGGCAATGAGGGGTGGCTCCCAGAAGATGCTGTTGTTCCCCTGGCCATGCCTGTTGCCGAAGAAGTGGTTCCCTCGAATATTTGTCCACCGGCGACGGATCCAACTACAAATCCGGATTCTTCCCTGGAAGGGGATCCGCTCGGCTAAGTCCGATCAAGCCAGCCGAGGGGCAAGTGGAGTGGAATCATCGACCACCCTTTAACTCCAAGGGCATAATAGATAAACTAAAGATTAGCTGAGTTTTCTTTAGTTTTTCCGAAATTCAGATCAACGGTCGCGTAGTCAACAGATTCTTTCATGCCTGAAAATCCTTGTTTAAGATTGGCCATTGACCGTCTTAACGCCACTACTGCTGCTGATCATTTTGCTATCTGGGTCATTCAGGCTCCTCACCCATCCGGTTACGCACATCACGATCAGAATTACCCGGAGCACTTGATAGATGCCTGGCGGGCATGGCAAAGCTTCTTTTCCTCTAAACCGATGGCGAATGCGCCTGTTTTGCCCTCTTTGACCTTGCCCGATAGTAGTGATGCTGAAGATAGCTCCCCGTCTCCCTATACCAGTCGCTTAATGCAATACCTAGGCGTTTTGCTGTGGCGGTGGGTGTTTGATGGCAGCATTCAAAATAGCTTAGATCAGAGCCGTGGCATTGCCCTGGGGCAAGGTACGCCGCTACGGTTGCGGCTAGAGCTGCGGGATCCAAATTTCATCGCTATTCCCTGGGAAATCATGCAGCATGGTCCAGGGCAACGGGCGGTTGGCCTCAGTCAACAGGTGCTGTTTAGCCGCACCACCTATGAAGTTGACCCCCTTGCGATTCAACAGGAAGAAACCGAGTTGAAGGTGTTGCTCGTGCAAGGCATCAACACCAGTAGCAAATTGGATTTTGACAATGGTAACGGGAAGGACTTGGATCTGGAGCGGGAGGCCGAGGCGATCGCCCAGGCCTTCTCCACGGGCAGCGACATGTCGCTGCGCAACACCTGGCAGGAAATTGCCCATTGCGAAATCGATATCCTGATCCAGCCGACCCCGAGCGAATTAACGGCTTACCTAGAAAGCAAGCATTACAACGTTCTGTTCTACAGCGGCCATGGGATGCCGGGTCCCGATGGTGGCATGTTGTACTTGCGGCCCGATGCCACCCTAAATGGCACAGAACTGGCGCAATTGCTGACTCGCTGCCGCATCAAGCTAGCGGTGTTTAACGCCTGCTGGGGAGCACAACCCGATACCCGTGATGGCTATCCCATTCCGCGCAGCAGTCTGGCGGAAGTGTTGATTCACCACGGTGTGCCAGCGGTACTGGCGATGCGAGATACGATCGCCGACCACGAAGCCCTCAGCTTTATCCAGGTGTTTGCCCGTTCCCTTTCGGAACGGCTGCCGATTGACGAGGCAGTGGCGGTTTCCCGACAGCACTTGCTGACGCTCTATCGGTTTAACCAGCCTGCTTGGACGCTGCCCGTGCTCTACATGCACCCGGAGTTTGATGGGGAACTCCTGCAATCGCCCTTGGAGGGCACAACGGAGATGCCCGAGTCTCCCTCCAATTGGGTCGAACCTCGGATTCCGGCGGCATCGCTGCGCCCCCTGGAAGCCGCGGGTAGCGGCTGGCCGATCCATGGTGGCCGGATGCGGATTGGTGGGCTGGATACGAATGATTTGGTGCTGCGGGGTGCGGGCGTCTCGCGGCAACATGCCGAAATCTTTTATCGCGATTGTGCGCTGGAGGGTGGCATGCAGTCGGGATACTTCCTGCGCGACTTTTCTCGTTACGGTACCTTAATGTTTATGGATAACCGCTGGTATCGCATTCATCGCCAGGAAATTCCCCTCCGCTCGGGCACACGGCTTTGTTTTGGCACTCACCGCGTCGAATTCCTGGTTGACGGAACGGATCGAATGGGGTGATTCTATGGGGTATTCACAGATGGCCTCTACAGGCTATACAACTGGGTGATTTTACGAAAAAAATTTAGACAGTTGCGGAACTGCCACAAATTACCCTGTAGCTAGGTTTGGCAAACAACCACCCAGCGCATTCAAATGGAGTAGGGCATATTATGACAAGCGATTCGATTCGGCATTCATCAGCGCATTTTCAAGCACTCGCAGAGTTAGAACTCGTCGGCATGATTTTGAATCAGGTTGACACTCCGTATCCCTGGATTGCCCAGGATACGCCAATGTGGGCAGAAATGGAGGCTCTCGAACAGGAAGTCGCCGAGAGCTGGACTGCCGATGATTTTTCGCCCTATGTCCAGTCTTTATCAGCAACCTTCGACGCCGCCTGGAACGCGCTACAACCCCAGGAATTGGCGGCTGTGTTTTCATCCGATTTGTTCCAGCAGTTTTCGACTCAATTGCCGAGCGATTGGTTACAGCAGATTCGCCAGCGCGCCGAGCAAGCGATCGCCCAAACCAACTCCCTGGCCGACCAACTCGTGTTCTGTGTCAATGGCCTGTTGCCCAGCTTTATGGATGAGGATTTGCAGGTGCTGGCTCGACCCTTTGCCTATGCGATGCGAAGTGGTGAAGACGCCGAATTGCTGGATGGAAGTTTGCAATCGGTTCGTCGCGATGATTGGCAACAACTGAACGAGATCGAAAAAGCACGGTTGAGCCTAGCGATCGCCCGTTATGTGATCAATCAAACCTCCCCCACCGACAAGCGTGCCTAATGTTGGTCTCGCACCTGACATGGGTGGTCACGCCCGATTGCGACGGAAGTATGCTCGAAGTTTCAACAGGCTCTTTCAGTCCATGGCGTCGTTATGCGTTGTCGTTTGCGTTGGGTGAGAGGTCACGCGCCTTAAAAATCGCCCCAATGAGAAAGGCGTAGGATAGACTCCCCACTAGTGCCAGCACGACGGGACTAATCAAACCGCTGACATTCCATAAGGTATGGAGTCCTGCAGCGGAAAGGAATCCTGTCAGCCAGATGCGAATGCGATGGTGGGGTTTGAGGACGCTCAGCCCTAGGAAATAGCCAAAGTAGCCGCTGTATGCCATATGTCCGGCGATCGCCCCTAACGTTCGGGCAATCAGCAATTGCAGCCCTGAAGCCTGCCCGATGTCTGCGCTGAGGCCACTGCCAACCGACTGGATCATGGATGGCACATAGTAGCCTAGGCTTTCCACCAGGGTAAACCCAACAGCGGCAGCGGCCCCCAGGATGATGCCATCCAGGGGTTCACGCACGGTCAGCCACTCGCGCAGGGGCGATCGCCCCATCCTGCCCAAGGCACCAAGCAAGAGAATTGGCACAATTTTCAGCAGTTCTTCCATCACCCCTGTGCCCACAAACATTTGGAGCACGAAGGTTAAGGGTTGCTGAGGAGCGGTTCCTAGGTCAGCGTCTCCTGGCAGCCACACCCGAAAGATCTGGATAAACGCATCGAGTACTGGGCTTTCGAGCAGAAGCACCATGAGGATGGCGGTCAGAGCAGGCACCCACAGGGGTTTGATCTGCTGACAGAGGCGATAGATGACGTAGTAGGCAGCCAGGGTTAGGTAGATGGCTAGCAATACATTGAAGAGTGCAGGATTGCCGACGGCCATAAACAGCACCACCACCACCGTGACAGTGATGATGCCAATCAGCAGATAATCGAAGTGATCGGGGTCGGTGAGGGTTGGCAGAATCGGAAACAGTTGGGTGAGGGTGACCGCCTCGACGGGTTTCCATGTCGACCAGGGAGATAGGGTCCGCTCTATTTCCACGATGAAGCTAGGGCCATGATGACCCAGACGAATATGATCGCCCTGCCGCAGCGGGCGGCATCCCGATAGTCGGCGATCGTTGAGATAGGTGCCATTGGTGCTACTCAGGTCACACAGGTTCCACTGCTGTTCGCCCACGGAAACGATACGGGCATGAAAGCGCGACACCCCACCCTGTGCCATAGTGCAGGGGACGTGGCAAGCTGGATCGCGCCCCAGGGTCATTTCGCCCTGGGTGGGCAGGCGATAGATCGGGGTGGATGAATTGGCCGATGCAAAATCAATCAAACGCAAATGAGGTGATGGTGCGGATGGTTGAATTCTGCTTTTAGACACAGTACCCGATTTTCACAATGGATCGGCTTGTAACAAGGCGTTGTAAGAGCAACGTGCCTGAGAGTGAGGGTTAGGAAGCTAACGGGACATCACTGGTTGGCGCGAGCATCTTGAACCGCGGCCAGGAAACTGCCAATCGTGACGGGGACGCTCAACGCCAGAATGACCGCCGTGGTTGCTGTGCCCAGTTGAGGGACACCGGAAGATAACTCGAAAATGGAGCCGACCCCGGCGATCGCCGCAATGCAAGATACTGCCAAGAAAAGCCCACTTTTTGGGGTCATCATCGTTCTACTTTCTCCTACCCAACCACGTTCTAAAGGATTAAACCACAAATTTCACACTGTTAAGCGTCTGGCTCGCAAGGCCAAGACCATGACTATGTCAGCAATGCCCGCGAGGCCTGACTAGCGCTGGCATTCTCTCGATGCCGCGACAAAAAAGCGCGACCTGGGGAGGTAGCGCTTTCGGTTACTGATTATTCTGCAATGTGCTTGACGGACTGGACTGAAAAGCCGTGCTTGTCAAGTTCCTGGTTTAGGGCAATTTGGTTTTCGACGCGATCGACAAACATGACCCCGTTCAAGTGATCCATTTCGTGCTGAATCACCCGTGCGATTAGGTCTGTTGCCTGGAGTCGTCGCGGGCGACCATTTTCGTCTTTGTAGGAAACCTCGATGACCGATGGGCGAACCACATCCATAAATACCCCAGGAACACTCAGGCAGCCTTCCTGAATCATGCACTGTTCCTGACTGAATTTGGTGATGCTAGGGTTGATGAGGACGAAAGGCGGCGTCGTTGCATCGTCCAGTGCACAATCGACCACCAGGATTTGCTTATTAATGCCGACTTGTGGAGCCGCCAATCCGATGCCATCACTGCTATACATGGTTTGCAGCATTTCCTTGGCCAGCTTGCGGATCTCGTTATCAATTTTTGTGACCCGCTTGGCGTCTTGCCGTAAGACGCGATCGCCCAGGTAATGCAATTCGAGTGGCGGATTTTCTAACTTTTTTTTCTCAACTAGAATCTGAGCAGTCATGGGCAGTTCGCTCGGCAATATCGTCATAATTATATACGTCCTATCTTAGTGAATCCTGAGCCAGATTGCAGGCCTGTTTTCCAAGGAAGGCTGATGATGAATGTTAAGGTTTTTCAGCACATACTCGATACTGGAAACCCTAGATACTGGCCGGGGATGGCCGCATTGCTTGTGAATGACTATGAAGGACGGAGCAGCGTTCCCATGCCTAATCCGCTACAATTCCTCCCAGATATTCGTTCCAGGCATTCGATTCGGTTGCTATCCTGCCCCCCCGGCATCTACCTCCAGCCCTTGGCCTCGCTCGCGTACCCTGGATGGGCAGCGATTATGTCACAGCGGCCGTATCACCATCGAACTGCTCTTGTCGTCACTTCCCTTCCTGCTACATAGACCATGCTGAAACTGCTAAATAAATCGGACTATCTTTTACGTGAAACCTTTCTTGGGCTCAAGCGCGGCGGTTGGATGAATTGGGCCGCAGTGAGTACCGTTACGGTTTTGCTGTTTTTGTTTGGGCTGAGTTTGCAGGTGTCCTGGCAAGTTGAAGGACTGCTCACCCAATTTGGCAGCCAACTAGAAATTTCAGTCTTTTTGGAAACGGGTGTCCAGGCTGATTCCCTCGCCTCGACGATTGAACAGTTTCCCACCGTTAGCAATGTGCAACCCATTTCCAAGGAAGTTGCCTGGGAACAGTTGGTGGATGAGATGGGGATTGCAGATATTGACGGAGCCACGTCTCAGTTGAATGGCAATCCACTGGTGGATCAATTAAACGTCAAAGCCCGAGATTCTGAGGACGTCTCGGCGTTGGCTGAGCGCATTGCCCAATTACCCGGTGTGGATGAGGTGCTGTATGTGACCGAAGCCGTGCAACGCATTGCGCAGCTGAATCAAGGATTGAACTGGGTGAGCTTTGGGATTATCACCATGCTGACGCTGACGGCGGTCGCCGTCATTTCCACCACGATCCGTCTGATCGTTATGGCACGGCGGCGGGAAATTGAGGTGATGCAACTGGTTGGAGCGACCTCCGCCTGGATTTACCTACCGTTCATTCTGCAAGGAATTACGTTTGGCGTGGCGGGAGCCTTGGTTGCTTGGGGCTTGATTGCGGGGTTAGAGGAATTTATCCATCGCCTGCTGGCGCAACAAGCCGATTTCATTCGATTTTTGGCCGAGGGATTGGTGCTACCCCAAAGCAAGCTAGTTCTATTGCCACTGACCCTACTGGGGTTAGGGAGTTCTGTTGGCTTGCTGGGGAGTCTCTTCGCGGTTCGTCGCTTTGCCCTTCGCTAAGAGCCTTGCCCGAAGTTCAAACGCGCGATCGCCACTCAAGCAACCGTTGGTACAGCAACCGTCATTCGAGCAATCGTCACTTCCCCGTATGGGGTTGCAGAATCCAAGGATGATTTTTTCTGAGAGGGGGCGCACTGCGCCCCCTCTCAGAAAAAATCATCCCCTCAATCAGCAATGCGCCCCGTATCGTCGGTATCTGGAAGTGTGAGGGCGAGCTGGTAGATGTGACGACGAGACAGCTCCGTTTGCTGCGCCAGTTGACGGCTGGCCATGGATCGGGATAGCCCCTGCTTGAGAAGCGCGCTGAGTTCTGAGAGCAGTGCTTCATCTGTGAGGACTCGTTGGGAAGGTGGCGCACCAGCAATAACGAGAGTGAACTCCCCTTGGGGCGATCGCCCTTGAAACTCCGCTTGAGCGTCCTGAATCGTACCGCGCCAAAACTCTTCATGGAGCTTCGTCAGCTCCCGCGCCAAGGTAATGGGGCGATCGCCCCCCAGCGCTGTCGCTAGGTCGGCTAGGATTTGCTGGAGTCGGTGCGGAGATTCGTAGAGTACGAGGGTTCGGGTTTCGGAGATGAGGGACTGGAGGCGATCGCGCCGCGCCTGCCCCTTGGCTGGCAAAAAGCCCTCGAAGACGAACCGCTCGCTCGGCAAACCAGACGCACTAAGCGCCGTGATGACTGCACAGGCACCGGGAATCGGCACGACGGGAATGTTGGCTTCCGTGCAGGCGCGCACCAGCTCGTAGCCAGGATCCGAAATCCCTGGCATCCCCGCGTCGCTGACGAGGGCGATCGCTTGCCCCGCCTGGAGTTTTGCCAGAAGTTCGGGCGATCGCTGGGTGCGGTTGTGCTCGTGGTAGCTGATTTGCGGGACGTTACTCTGCACGTGCTGCAGCAACTTCCCCGTGTGACGGGTGTCTTCAGCGGCGATCCAGTCCACGGTTTTCAACACCCGCACCGCCCGCATGGTCAGGTCTTCCAGGTTGCCGATCGGCGTTGCGACGATGTAGAGCGTTCCGGTCATAACAGCGGGGGAAGAATCATCCCCTTCAGTGTACGGGAGGGGCTTGCCCGTTTAGATGCCCAGAGTTGATGAGAGCTGTGGATGGTATGCCCATTCTTCAGATCCGCTACCGATGATTCCTCTAAAAGCGCTACAACGCGGGGTGTTCAAAAAATGAGTGACCCTAATTTCTGAAATGACCTTGCCTCTCGCTGTAGCGCTTAGAGGTGTGCTACAAAATGTAGTATGAGCGAATCTATTGGGAGCTGGAAAACCATGACAACCCAAGTAGCCCTAAGGGCGGATGCTTTTGCGGGTGAGGCTGATTTGGTCGCGATCGCCGATCTCTATAACCATTGCAGTCAAGTCGATCATCTCGACAGTTGGCTGTCCCTCGACGAACTGCGCGAGGACTTGAGTGAGCCCGACTTCGACCCGACGCAGGATCTGCGTTTGTGGCGGGATGGGTCTGGCGACTTGCTGGCCACGGCGGAATTGTGGCAACACAAGATGCCCGATCGCACGCAAGCCTATCTCTCCTGTTTTATTCATCCAGCTGTGCGAGGTCGGGTGGAACCCGAGCTAATGGCTTGGGCAGAGACGCGCCTCCGGCAGATGGCCGAGGCCGAATCCTATCCACGCATCGAACTCCATGCTGGCTGCCGCGATACCCAAGACTACAAAATGTCACTGTTTTCAGCCTATGGGTTTGATAGGGTGCGGGCGTTTTATCGGATGGCGCGATCGCTGTCCCGACCCCTGCCTGTGCCCCAATTACCGAATGGCTTTCAGGTGCGCCCGGTCAACGCAGAGCAGGAGGCGATCGCCTGGGTTGAAATGTTCAACCAGACTTTCATCGATCACTGGAACCATAGCCCTGCCACAGTCGAAGACTTCAGCCATGCCATCAACCTACCGTCGTATATGCCATCGCTGGATTTGGTTGCTGTCGCCCCCGATGGCAATTTGGCCGCGTTTTGCCGAAGCACCATCTTTGCGGAAGAAAACGAGAAGTTGGGACGCAAGGAAGGCTGGGTCACCTGTTTGGGAACCCGGCGCGGCTATCGGCGGCTGGGATTAGCCCGAGCCATGTTGCGCATGGGGATGCAGGCGCTGGCAAGGTATGGCATGAATACAGCTCTCCTCGGCGTCGATTCCGAAAACCCATCGGGTGCGCTGCGGCTTTACCAAGCCGAAGGTTTCCAGTTGCGCCATCGCTCAGTCGCGTTCAGCAAATGCCTGGAATCCTGAGGCTCTTGCTCGTCCGGAATTATCGCGTCAGTCGGTCATCGGCTGACGCGATGCGGTATCCAGCACCCAAGTACAGAAAAAAACAAACCCCTACACAAAATCAAGGTTTTTTTGGGTTTTGTCCTTGACTCAGATCCAACACTATCGCCGCGATTGAAGCTGCCGATAGACATCCCGAATGTCAACATTGTGGTGTGCCAAGGCAACGAGGGTGTGGTAAAACAAATCGGCCACTTCGCTGGCGATCGCCCCCGGCTCGTCGTCCTTGCACGCCATCACCACCTCGGCCGCTTCTTCCCCAATTTTCTTGAGAATTTTGTTGTCACCCCCCGCAAATAGCGTGCAGGTGTAGGAGTCGGGATTAGGATTTTGCTGGCGATCGCGAATCACCGCAAACACTTGGGATAGCGTATCCGCAGGCGGCGGCACAATGTCTTGCTTGACCTGATGGAAGCAACTGCGCTCCCCCGTATGGCACGCAATATCTCCCACCTGCTCCACACCGATCAGCAGGGCATCGCTATCGCAGTCGTAGCGCATAGAACGGATATGTTGGAGATGCCCCGAGGTCGCCCCCTTATGCCACAATTCCTGGCGCGATCGGCTCCAAAACCAAGTTTCCCCCGTCTCCATCGTTTTCGATAGCGACTCCTGGTTCATCCAGGCCATCATCAACACCGTGCCATCCAGGTAGTCCTGCACGATCGCCGGGATCAACCCTTGATCGTTATACGCAATCTCATCCAGAGGGACTGCCGCCGCAAACTTACTTGAACCTACTGTCATTTCCACTCCATCCTCTCTTTGTCTGTGGGGAACTATATCAACCTTTATCCATCAATGAGATTCTAGATTTTTTGAACCACAGAGGCACAAAGGACACAGAGCAAAGAGCTTGAATCTCAATTCCTATTTGCATCTATCTGCCTTCATCTGCGTTTATCCGCGTTCATCTGCGTTCCCAAATTTCCTAGCCGACCCACGACAGCCCCTAGCTCCTCCAGGGCGATCGCCCATATCACGTGAGGAAAAAGTTAACGAATCTGCGTTCATCGCGTCCATCTGCGTTCTCCAAGTTTTTCAAATCTTCTGCGATCGCCCTCATTGCTATTGCCCAACACTGAACCCATTTGCTCTGATAGCATACGGTCATGAAAGCGCTGTGCGAGTCATTCCTCATCTGTGGATATTCTCATCGTTGAAGACGAAGCTGAAATTGCCCAACTAATTCAGCTCTACCTCGAAAAAGAAGGATTCAACTGCCGTCATTGTCGCGATGGATTGACGGCGGTGCAAGTCTTTCAGGAAATGCAGCCAGACTTAATCATCCTTGATCTGATGCTGCCTGGGTTGGATGGCCTGGAGGTTTGTGCCCGCATCCGCCAAAAGCCAGGGAATAAAGACCCTTATATCCTGATGTTGACCGCCAAGGGAGAAGAGATCGATCGCATCATCGGACTCTCCACCGGAGCTGATGACTACATGGTCAAGCCTTTTAGCCCACGGGAGCTGGTGGCGCGGGTGCGAGCCTTGCTGCGACGCACATTGCGAGAAGGCGGGCGATCGCGCACCTACCAGACTCAACATTTCATCGTTGACGTGGATCAACGCACCGCCCAGCGGAACTTGGAGGGACAATCGTTAGAACCCCTCGACCTGACGACCCTGGAGTTTGACCTGCTAACGACCTTCATGAGCTATCCAGGTCGGGTATGGAACCGCACTCAATTGATCGAAAAGCTCTGGGGCAGCGATTTTTATGGAGATGAACGGGTCGTCGATACCCATATCGCCCGTCTCCGCAAAAAAATTGAACCCGATCCCTCTAATCCCACATTTGTTAAAACAGTCATCGGTGTCGGCTACAAGTTTGAAGATATGGCTGACGCCTAGCGCTGAGTTTTATGTGAAATCCAGTTGAAACCTCCAAATATCGTTTGGAGGTTTCAACTGGATCTGAGATTACTGCATGCGGTCAATGGTGCGGTACTGGATGGCTTCGGCGACATGATGTGCCTGGAGATTGTCGCTGCCTTCGAGGTCGGCGATCGTGCGGGAGACTTTGAGAATGCGATCGGTGGCACGGGCCGAAAGGCCGAGTTTGCGGATGGCCCCTTCTAGCAGCGTGCGGCTGGTTTCATCAAGGGCACACCACTTACGCAAGTGACGGCTTTGCATTTCGGCGTTGCAGCGCAGGTTCTCTTGCTGGAAGCGATGATAGGAGCGCACCCTGGCCTTTTCGACGCGATCGCGCACCGACTCCGACTCTTCGCCTCCCGACACCCGCATCATTTCCTCTGGTTTGAGCCGATTCACCGCTACTTGCAGATCAATCCGATCCATCAGCGGCCCCGACAGTTTTGCCCAATACTGTTCACGCTGGCGGGGGCTACAGGTGCAAGGCTGTACCGTATCGCCGTAGTAGCCACAGGGGCAAGGATTGGTGCTGGCGACCAGGGTGAACTGCGCGGGAAACCCCACCGATTGGCGAGTGCGGGAAATGGTGACATAGCCGTCCTCCAGTGGTTGCCGCAAAAACTCCAGCACATCTCGCTTGAATTCCGTTAGCTCATCCAGAAACAGGACACCCCGATGGGCCAAGGAGATTTCACCCGGTTTGGGATAGCTGCCGCCGCCAACCAGCGAGGGGCCAGAAGCCGAGTGGTGAGGACTGCGGAAGGGGCGATCGCACACCAAGGCTCCCCGTTCCTTCAACAGTCCGGCGACGGAATGAATGCGTGTTACCTCCAGCGCTTCCTCAAAGCTGAGGGGTGGCAGAATGCCGGGGAGCCGACGTGCCAGCATCGTTTTGCCACTGCCCGGGGGCCCAACAAAAATCAAGTTGTGCCCACCCGCCGCTGCAATTTCCAACGCCCGTCGCGCTTGCGCCTGACCTTTCACATCCTTCAAATTGAGTAAGGGCAAGGTAGACCGCGATAACGCCTTGATGCTATCCACTTGGACGGGTTGATAGCGGTGGGGTTCGTTCAGAAAGTCTGAAACATCTGAGAGGTGTTTGAAGCCATACACTTGCAAACCCTGGACAACCGCCGCTTCCCTGGCGTTTTCGGCGGGAACCAGAAGCCCTTTCATCCCCAGTTTCTTGGCCGTCGCGGCGATCGCCAATACGCCCGCAACAGGACGCAACCCACCATCTAGCGATAGCTCGCCCAACAAGATGAACTCGTCTAGCAACTGTGGATTGACCTGCTCTGACGCAGCTAAAATCCCGATGCTGATGGGTAAATCGAAGCTGGGGCCTTCCTTCCGTAAGTCGGCGGGGGTGAGGTTGACAACCACTTTACGCATGGGGAAGGCATAGCTGGCATTTTTCACCGCGGCTCTCACCCGTTCCCGCGACTCTTGCACCGCTGCATCCGGCAAACCGACGACCACGACGCCTGGTAGCCCACCTGCTACATCCACTTCGACCCCAACCTTTACCGCATCGATCCCCAGGAGCGATGCGCTCCACACTCTCGCCAGCATAAGCACCCTGATGTATGGATAACTGGTGTTAGGGTGCCCAGCAACCTTCAGGGTAGAACAATGGGCATTGCTGGAAAGCGGGATGAATCGAAACGTCGTTTCGATTCATCCCGCACTTCTTTCATCCCTAAAATCAGCACCGCCG
>JBCBSL010000118.1:0-14368 GCA_039819145.1 Cyanobacteria bacterium J06638_22 | reverse complement strand
GCCCAACAATCAGCCCAACAATCAGCCCAACAATCAGCCCAACAATCAGCCCAACAATCAGCCCAACAATCAGCCCAACAATCAGCCGATATTTCCATCGATTAGTTTTATCCAACCAATCTGGTTGCAGGGTTTCAATATAAAACTCTGTGCGTTCCCTCCGTTCCAGTTGGGTTGCCAGCCATTGCAGCCAGATTTTTACCTGCGCCGCGCTGGGTGGGGTCTGAGGTTGCCACCAGCGTTTGCCATAGAAGCGGCTCTCGGCATCAGGTTGTAATGCTTCTGTCAAATACGCCTCAAACAAAAAGCGGCGGCGATCCGCATCGGTTTCACATTGCTGCCACCGTTCTAACGAGAGGCGCTTTGCTGCCAGCACCATCATGCTCAGGAATAGGGGCGCACGCACTAGCTCATACAGCTTGGGGCTATGGCGAATGCCCTCCCACAGCTCGGTTTGCCCGAGATCCTGTAAATACTGCTGAACCATAGAACGGCTGAGGGGCAGAATGCGGAGTGAGGCGTTTAGGACAAGTTGTGTCTCGAAACGGGCGTATTCTTCCGCACGGCAACAGACCACGGCCTTCAGAGGTTGCTGTTCTCCAGAGAGGTAAGTATTGATGGCTTGGGCGCAAGCATCCTGATGGCTGGGGGCAACTTCATCCAGTCCGTCCAGCAATGGCAGGAGCGCGCGGTCTTGTAACCAACGTTCTCCTGTGGCGCGGCTAACGCCATACTTCAGTTTCAGGTCGCCGACCATCCAATCCACAAGGCTTTGCTTGGGTTGCCAACTGGAGAGGTTGAGCAACACGGGCATCGGAGCAGTGTTGTCTGCAAGAGCCTGGGTGACCAGGGTTTCCGTCAGCTTGACTAGGGTAGTAGTTTTACCAGAGCCAGGATTACCCAGCAGCAATAAGCGTCCATCAATTTCTGAGTACGTAAAGATATCGGCGATAGGTTCGCTAGTGCTGTAGGTGCGGTCGGTGGTTTGGGTATGGACGAGGACTTCTTTTTGCCAGATGGCTGGAGCTACCTGTGTCGGTTCGAATTGTTTGCCCAGTTGGATGAGCACTTCGTTGTGTAGAGATTCTGCAAGGCGCTGGGTGACTTCGCGATCCACCTGCTTCAGCAACACCTCATGGGGCGTTGCGACCTCTGCCGGGACAGGTCGTCCTAGTCCTTGCAGCCAGAACAGGGAGATGGCCAGGGCGATGGATAGCACCCACCAGAACCAATTGGGCACATCGGCCAACCACGGCGGTAGAGTGAGTTGGTTGACGACGAAGGCCAACAGCACTCCAGAGAGGAGAAAGACAACCAATTCGATGGAACGACGATTCGCCATTGCAGGAGAACAGGGGAATGATTTTTCCTTGGGTTGAGCCTATTCTATGCGAGAAGAACTGAAAGCCAGATCTGCGACTTCTTCTATCATCGAGATCATGCCCGTTGCACAGCGAAGAAGAAGTCGCAGATCTAGTCTGTCAAGGAAGCTCGCTGAAGTGGGCTGAGAGAGAGCATGAAGCCTCTCAGTCCGTTTTAACGGACTTGCTACGGTAGACCGCCATTCATTCGCGGGTTACTGACTACATCGCACGAAGTCGGGTGAGATGTGCCTGGACGGGGGCGATCGCCATGGCGGGCACTTCCAGGTGGGGGAGCACTCCGGCATCGGGAATGACGTGGAAGCCCTGGATCGCTTTGGGGTTGAGGGCGGCGAGTCGTTTTCCCCGTGAAAGGGTGGAGAACCAGGCGTTTTCGCCCCACAGCATGACCGTGGGCACGGTGAGTTGCGGGAGATAGCGGGTTAGGTCGAAGCAGAGATCGCCCCGTAGGGACGCGAGGGCGCTGTAGGCGGCGTTGGGTTGCTGGGCGGAGAAGAGGTAGGCGGCGACCATTTCGTCGGTGATGCGCCGGGGTTGGGCGAATAGAAAGCGCTCCATGAAGCTGCGGATGGCGGTGGCATTGGCCGCTCCCAGGCTGTAGATGCCTTGATCTAGGCCGGGGATGCACACCAGTTGGGCGGAAAGGCTCTCGGCATAGCTTTCGCCGAAGTCGCTGTAGCCCGAGGGACAGACCAACATCAGCATTCGTAGGCGATCGGGGTGCTGGATGGCGAAGCGCACCAGCAAGCCAGCAGTGAGGGAGGACGCGAAGACCACAGGCGGGGTAGCGGAAAAGGCATCCAGCAGCGCCGCAAACTGAGTGAAGTAGTCGTCTGGGGAATAGGTGCGTTGGGGATGGGTGGATTGCCCCCAGCCAACGAAGTCGGGCGCGATGATGGGATGCTCGGTAGCAAAGGCGGGGTAGAACCGCGACCATTCGTAGGCGGATGACCCACCCCCGAGGCTATGCAGGAAGATCAGAGGAATAGAAGAGGTTGGCGTGGGCAGGGTTCCCAAGTTGGTGGCGTAGGCCATGACGCCGAGGGGAGTGGCGATCGCCCGCTGCTCAAAACCGGGAGGGAGAAACGTCATGCCCCTTAGTCAACCCAACCAATATCGTCGTCAGAAAACTGGGTGGCGGGCAACTCCACCGCGACCGGATGCTCCAGTACCCGCCACAGCTCTGCATTGGCATCCACCGACACGCGCCGCCGCAAGGCACCCCCTTGCTGTCCTGAAGAGGGCACTAGATCCGACACCGTTCTGGGTTGCGAACGGCTGGTCGGCATGGGGGAATGGCCTGCAAACTCTGGCTCGGCCTCCGGCGGACTGGGCAGCGGTCGGGGCAACGTTTTTTTGGCAGGCGGTGCGGGCGCGGGGGCAGGTGCTGCGGCTTTGGGTGCTGCTGGCTGCGATGGCTCTGGCTGTTGCTGACTCATTTGCAGGATCAGGTGCTTGGCCTCTTCCAGCTCTTGCTTCAGCGTGGACGTATCCCGCAGTTCGGATTTGAGAGTGGTGATCTGCTTGTCCTGGTTGGCGATCGCCTCTTCCAAGTCAGCGATCTGTCGCTGCAAAATCCCTTCCTGCGACTGGGACTCTTTCAGGGTGGTTTCTAAGTCGGCGATCGTTTGTTTCAGCGTGGCGATTTCCTGGGTGCTGTCTGAAGTAGCACTGGATGCCGCACTCGCACTGGCGGCGGTGCTGTTGGACTTGGATTGCGCCGTGGATTTGGCGCGGCCATTGGTGGCGGCGGCTTTGGTTGTCTTGGAAGTGGCGGTGCTGCGTTTAGCCGTTGTTCGCTTGGCTGTGCTACGACTCGCCGTCGATGCGCTGGCAGACGAAGATTTGGTTGATTTGCTGGCGGTGGATGTTGAGGTGCTGGCTTTAGCGGGCGATCGCCGGGTGGTTGCTTTTCCCGTCGTCTTTCCATTTGCCGCTTTCGATTTCGCGTCTGAGCCGGATGCCGGATTTGTCGCCTTCGCGTTCGTTTTCTTCGCGGATTCAGGGGCGTCCGATGCGTCGCTCGACCCCTGAACTTCTTCTCGCAACAAATCCGACAGTCGTTTTCGCGTAGCCATCAGTCCCTCCAATCTCGCTGAATTTCCTCGGCGACGCGGCGATAGTCTGCTTCCGCCTCGCGTGCATTTTTGCCCCGCCACTGCAACACCGAAACCCCATCCAGTGCTGCCCGCTCATGGGCTTTGTAAGCCCGAACAAAAGCGTTGCAGGCTGGAATCCCCAATTCCATCAAGGTTTTTTGGGCTTCCAGCGCTTCCCCCAAACTGCGCGGATCGACGCGGGTGAGTAAAACCCGATAGTCCACCTGGGCAGGCATCACAGCTTCCCGCACCGTTTCAATCAACGCGGTCAAATCCATGGGTGCGGGAGGGGTGGGCAGGACGACGTAGTCGGCGGCAGGGATGACGCTTTTGAGGGCGTCCGATGCCAAGGCTGGGGGCGTGTCCACCACCACTAAGGAATAATCAGACAGTTGCCGCAACTCTGAGAGTAACGCCGGATCGGTTTCTTGCGCCAGGTCAAATCCCATTGCGCCCTCGCTGCGCTCGAACCACCAGGTTGCTGATTTTTGCGGGTCAGAATCAACAAGTAAGACTGGGTTTTGCTCGGAATCTTTCCCGGACAGGGCGGATGCCAGGTTGATGGCGGTTGTGGTTTTGCCCACTCCTCCCTTGCCGTTGAGGACAACGAGCACCCTGGGCGACGTGACTGCCGCTGCGTTGCGTCTTGCTTTGGTCTTTGATGGTCGTCGTTGCGCCAAGACTGATCTGCCTTATTCCAAGTGCCCTTGGCCAGAATCTTACCGCCAGATGCCGCCAACGGAACCAAATGGCATTATTTCTTCAGTCTTTTGGAGGGGCAAGGGGGCGATCGCCCCAAGTTCTACGCACTGCTTTGGATAATGAACCATTGTTAAAACGGTCAAAATAAAATCTCGCAACGATTTATTATCTAACTCGGAGCGAGTTCTATGGGTATACCCTCTTGTTTTGGGGCGTTCTACCGATTTGGGACGTTCTACAAACTAACGCTTGCATAGTTTCCTTTGTTGAGGGGATAGCTTGAAAACGCTCTGAATAACATGCCGAGCTATGGCGTCATACGGATAGTTTTTCGCTTAACTCTCTCCAGAAGAGGTGATATACAACGCCAGTCTGGCTAACTCCCTGAGTTGGGGCGGTTGGCCAGGTTGGAGTGAGAGAAATCAGGCTAAATGCGAAATTTAGACAAATTTGTTCTGGAAACCTATGGAGAAATCTACACGATATGGCACGGACTCCTTTATTTAGCTTATTTTCTCGCGCCTTGCGGTCTGCAACCCTTGCGAATCGTCACGGAGTGTCCATCGATGAACTGCCTGAACTCCAGAGGCTCAAGAAACGAAGAAATCTGGGACGGCGTAAGTTTCTCAAAACGACAGCCGCCTTTGGGGCTGGAACAATGCTGACCGTTGGCAGTCAAGGGTTCCGAAATTCCATTTTTGCCCAAGAACTAAATGGCCCGAAAATTGCGATCGTTGGGGCAGGCTTAGCCGGACTCAATACCGCTTACCAACTTAAAAAAGCAGGCTATCGCGCCACCATTTACGAAGCCTCTAACCGAGTTGGCGGCAGGATATATACGGTACACGATGCTGTTGGAGAAAATACCTGGGTGAACCTCGGAGCCGAGTATATCAATAGCGATCACGAAGATATAATCGCCCTTGCTGAAGAGCTTAATGTTCCGCTCCTCGATCGCTTTACTCCTGAAGAGCTGGCATTGCAGGATCTGTATTATTTCGACGGGCGCACACTCTCTGATGCTGAACTTGGGGAGGCTTTGCTTCCTGTTGCCGAGCGGATCGCGGCTGATGCCGATCGCTTGGATGAAGATTGGGATACGGTTAGCGTCGAACTCGATGCCCTCTCAATTGCCGACTATTGCGATCGCCTCGGCATTTCGGGATGGTTGCGAGCGTTTATTGAGACCGTTATGGTCGCGGAAATGGGACTTGAAACGGACGAGATTACCGCTCTCAACTTAATTTGGCTGACTCCCACCGTCGACGAAGACGGAAGCATCAAAGCAACGGGAGAATCCGACGAACGATACCTTGTCCAAAATGGAACCCAGGCGATTACCGATGCGCTTGCCCAAGACGTGCAAGACCAAATTGAAACGGGAATGGCCTTGACAGCTATTCGTAACCAGGGCGATCGATTCCGGCTCACATTTAACTACAGAGATGTTGATGCGGATATCGTCATTCTTGCGCTTCCCTTTAGTGTTCTTCGTCGCATTCCTCTGCGGCTAGACTTACCCGCATCCTTGCGTCAATTCATTGATGAAGTAGGGTATGCCAATAATGTCAAAGTCGCTACGGGGTACAACAGCCCTATTTGGCAAGAACAAGGATTGAGTGGAGTGGGGCTCACCGATCGTCCCTATCAAACCTTTTTTGAAACCACGCAATTACAAGAAACAGAAGCGAAATCTCTCACCTTTTATTTAGGGGGAAATATTGGTTTTGATAGCAAGCGATATAGCGTTCGCGAAAATGCCCAACTCTATACGCAAATGCTCAATGACCTCATACCCGGTCTAACAGAAGCCTGGAATGGAAAGGCGACTCGCCTGCATTGGCCGACCCATAGTTATGCCCGAGGCAGTTATGCCTGCTGGAAGCCCGGGCAGTATACCGAGTTTATGCAAGATTATATTTACTTTGAAGGAGAAGAAGAACAAGAGTTTGCCATAGGGAACTTAATCTTCGCTGGCGAACATACCAGTGATGCCTACCAGGGCTATATGAATGGTGCAGCGCAGTCAGGGCGTCTGGCCGCCAAAGCTGTTTTAAGTCGTCTAACAGTGTCGTAGGGTGCTGTTAGGCAAAGCCGTAACGCACCATCTCGCAAGGCTTTGATGCGTTACGCTGTTGCTAACGCACCCTACAAATTTAGAGCTTCCTACTCAGCGCTCCCAGGGCGGAACAGGCTGGAACTGCTCGATTAGAAAATCAATCATGGCGTGAACTTTCGGTGCAACGATCCGGCGACTGGGATAGAGGAGCCAGAGAGCGGCTTCTGTAACCAGCGGGAAATCTGGTAGTACTTCGACGAGAAGCCCAGCTTTCAGGCTTTCGCTGGCATTCCATACTGACTTGACGCCAATCCCCAGTCCCTGCTCGATTAATTTGCGCATCGCCTCACCATCGTTCACAGCGAGCGATCGCGGCACGCTGACGATTTGGCCGTTTTCAAACTTCCATCGATTGTTTTCGGAAAGGATGACGCATTGATGCTTCGTCAAATCGTCGGGGGTTGAGGGAACGCCGTGCCGTTCGAGATAGGTCGGTGAAGCAACCAGCAGACGGCGATCGGGAGCCAACTTCCGCAGAATAAGGCTGCTATCAACCAAGCTCGCATTTCGGATGATGAGGTCATAGGCGCCCTCAACGACATCCAGAACTTCATCGGATAGCCGTAAGTCAAGGCTAACGAGCGGATGGCGTGCTTGAAATTTAGCCAAAATCGGAACAATATACATGCGTCCAAAGGAACCCGACATGGCCACTCGCAGCAATCCCTGCGCCGATCCCTGACCTCTGACCGCATTCAGCCCAGCGTCTAACGTCTCTATCGTTTGTTGAGCATAGGGCAGGAACGCTTCGCCATCGGTTGTCAACGAGACCGCGCGGGTTGTTCTGTTGAACAGGCGGCATCCAACGGTTTCTTCGAGTTTGACCAGACGCGCACTCGCACTTGCCGTCGAAAGCGACAGGTCACGCGCCGCCGCCGAGACGCCGCCCAGTTCTGCAATTCTCAGGAACAAGCGGAGCGATAAGGTATCCATTCATCAAAAATATCCGAATTATCATTTCGCTTCAAGGCTGATTATCTTTTTTATCCGAATGATTATCATGCGGGTAATGCTTCCATGACGTGAAGGGAGACGGAATGATGAAAGCCATTGGTTATCAGAATGCAGGGCCACTCTCAGAGGCAGACGCCCTGATCGAATTTGAAACGGATATGCCGCAACCGGGGCTAAACGACCTCCTAGTGGAAGTCAAGGGTATTTCGGTGAATCCAGTTGATATCAAACTGCGAGCCAGCGCTCAACCCGACGGCGGGTCTCGCATTCTGGGGTTTGATGCCGCCGGGGTCGTACAAGCGGTCGGTTCAGCGGTCACGCGATTTCAGCCCGGTGACGCGGTGTTTTACGCAGGAGATGTCACCCGCCCAGGAACCAATGCTCAGTTTCATGTTGTGGATGAACGCATTGTTGGCCGCAAACCCTCGTCGCTTGGTTTTGCGGACGCTGCGGGCATGCCTCTGACCAGCATTACGGCCTGGGAAATCCTCTTCGACAGTCTGGGGCTTAAGGAAGGCGAAGGGGCAGACGAAGCGCTGCTGGTAATCGGCGGTGCTGGCGGTGTGGGTTCGATTCTCATTCAACTCGCGAAGACGCTCACGGGGCTTACCGTTATTGCCACAGCATCGCGGGATGATACCCGCGTTTGGGTTGAAAAGATGGGAGCCGATCACGTCATCAATCACCGCAATCCTCTCGACCAGGAGATGAAGGCTCTGGGGATTTCGCCCCGATATGTTGCCTCACTTACGCACACGCAACAGCACTTTGCCGCCACCGTAGCGCTCATCAAACCGCGTGGTCATATTGCCCTGATTGACGACCCTGAGGCTCTTGATATCACTGCGCTAAAGCTCAAGGCACTCTCCTTTAGCTGGGAGTTTATGTTTGCCCGGTCGATGTTCCAAACAGACGACATGGATGCGCAGCACAAGCTACTCAACAGGATCTCAGACCTTTTAGATGATGGCACCTTGGTTTCGACTGTCAACCATCGTGGCGGTGTTCTCAATGTCGAAAATCTGCGTGCCGCCCACGAGCTACAGGAAAGTGGAACCGCAATTGGCAAGACCGTTTTAGACGGTTTCTGCTAACACAACTGCGCCGAATAATTCAAGATATTGCACAATTTGCGACCCATCAATGAGCTAACCAAACCTAAAGCGGTGTGCAGCACAGAAATGGTTGTGGGGGGGCGCGGCGCACCCTCACACAACCCGTACTTAACGAATGCGCATAGCAATATAGAAATGAAGGAGACTCCAAATGAACTACGACAACTTCACCACTTTCAACGTTAAGGTCGAAAATGCAATCGCCTGGGTCACCTTCGACTATCCACCCGTCAACATTCAGGGTTTGCCGATGCTTGCCGATCTAAACATGTTGGCCCAAAAGCTCGAAACAGAACGCACCATCAAGGTCGTTGTGTTTCAATCCGCCAATCCCGAGATTTTTGTAGCCCACGCCGACACGAATTTTCTCAAGGACATGTCGGCGATCGCCGTCTCTCGCGACGAGGTCAAGCTGCTCGATTTACAGGTTGTATTGGAGCGGATCAGCAAGCTGCCCCAGGCCACCATTGCCAAAATCGAAGGCTTTGCCCGTGGCGGTGGTCACGAATTTGCGCTGGCCTGTGATATGCGCTTTGCCGCCCGTGGCAAGGCAAAATTCATGCAGATGGAAGTCGCCATGGGTATCCTTCCCTGTGGGGGTGGCGCATCGCGGATGGCGCGTCAGATCGGTCTAGGGCGAGCACTAGAAATTATCCTGGGTGCTAAAGACTATGATGCTGACCAAGCCGAGGCCTATGGCACCATCAACAAGGCATTCGACCCGGAAGAAATTGGCCCGTTTGTCGAAGCGCTGGCCAACCGCATCGCTCTCTGGCCCGCTGAGTCGATCAATGCGTGCAAACAAACCGTCTACGCATCGATTGATAAACCGATTGAGGACGCGCTGAAGGAAGAGGCCTATTGGCTCTATCAAGCAACGAGCCAGACTCCGGCGTTGAAACGATTCCAATGGGCCGACGATAACGATGCACAGTTCGATATGAACAACCAACGCGGTTGGAACGAGATGGTCATTGGTGTTCAGGAGATCAAGTAACGAACATGCTCAAACAGGCCAACAATTTAACGTTTCAGCCCATCAATCGGGCATACAACTCGGTGTTCTGCCCGAACCGACTGAGCCTGGGTTTGGTGGTGCCGATTGAGACCTACGCACAGAGTCCGGTGCCAACCCTGATCCGGCAAACTGAGCGGATTCAGTTGGCTGAAGAACTGGGGTTTTCTGCCGTCTGGTTGCGCGACGTGCCGTTCAACGTGCCCTCCTTTGGCGATGCTGGCCAGACCTACGACCCATTCGTCTACCTAGGTCTTTTGGCCGGCCAGACCGAGCGGATTGCCCTTGGGGTCTCCAGTATCATTCTGCCACTGCGTCATCCGGCGCATGTTGCCAAGGCCGCAGCCACCGTCGATCAGCTATCGGGGGGACGGCTTCTGCTGGATATTCCTCTGGGCGATCGCCCAGAGGAATATCCAGCGCTAAATCAACCCTTCGCCGAGCGTGGCGTCCGGTTTCAGGAAAGCTTCGACTACATCAGGCGGATGGGGGAAAGTACACCCGCCTTCGACAATGCGTTTGGTCACCTCAATGGCGGTATGGACATGCTGCCTAAACCGATGTCTGGGAAACTCCCCCTGCTGATCACAGGACGCAGCCAGCAAGATCTGGATTGGATTGCTCAGAACGGGGACGGTTGGATGACCTATCCACGTAATCCAGTGGTTCAAGCACGAATTATTAATAAGTGGCGATCGCGAATTGAAGCCGTAGGCGCTCCTGCCCAGCCTGTTATGCAACCGCTCTACATCGATCTGACGGAGAACCAAGAGACACCCCCGCAACCCATCCATCTAGGGTTACGACTAGGGCTGAATCCCCTTCGTGCTTATCTAAAATCCCTAGAACAGATCGGCATCAACCATGTCGCGCTGAACCTGCGCTTTAACCAGGCAGACATCGAAACAACGCTGAAACGTCTGGCTGACGACATACTGCCAGCTTTTGCTGGATAAGGAGAAACGATCCCATGCCAAAAACGATTTTGATTACTGGTTCGACTGACGGTATCGGGTTAGAAACGGCAAAGATGCTGGTCGAGATGGGGCACCATGTCCTGTTACATGGGCGCAACCCATCGAAACTAGAAGATGCGGAAAAAACGCTCTCTGCCCTACCGGATGGTGGGCAGGTTGAAAGCTATGTGGCTGACCTGTCACTGATGGCGAATGTCGAAGCGCTGGCAAAGGCGGTCGCTGAGAACCATACCCAACTGGACATCCTCATAAACAATGCAGGAGTGTATAACGCCTCCGATCCGGTGACGCAGGACGGGCTGGATATCCGGTTTGCGGTTAATGCGATCGCCCCCTACCTCCTCACAAAACGCCTTTTGCCACTGATCGACACCTCCGGAAGGGTGGTCAACCTCTCTTCCGCAGCCCAGTCCTCCGTCAATCCGCAGGCGCTAACCGGACAAGTCAGCCTGTCCGATGGCGCGGCCTATGCTCAAAGCAAACTGGCACTGACCATGTGGTCTCGCAGCCTAGCCCTTTCGCTCAAGGACAACGGCCCAGCCATCATCGCAGTTAACCCCGGATCATTGCTGGGCAGCAAGATGGTGAAACAGGCCTTTGGAATCGCTGGCGGCGATATCCGCATCGGCGCAGAAATCCTGTGTCGCGCAGCTCTGGCAGATGAATTCGCCACTGCATCTGGGCAGTATTTCGACAACGATTCAGGTCAGTTTGCTTCACCCCATCCCGATGCTCTTGATTCACAGAAAATCCAAGAGGTTGTATACATTATCAAGACCGTTTTAGAGGAGAAGATTCACGTGAAGCACACGTAATCTAGCTAAGCTCAGGTTGTGTTATAAGACTTGCAGTTCTATGTGTTTAGAGGGTGGGGCGATCGCCCTACTTTGGCTTTACGCACTGTTCTGATGATGAAGCTTTGCTGAAATTATCTGCATAATGTCTGACAGCGAGTCTATGATGCAGAACAAGTTCAGGCTAAATCCTCTATCTAGCGAGGTTATACGGACTATAGCTGTATATTCCCCTGGGTGGGGAGATAGCCTGAAAGCGAGCAGTATAACGTACCGTTTTAGAGTTTTATGCAGACCATTTTTAGCGGCCTAACCTTCTCTAGAGATGGTGATATTCAGCTCTAGTTGGTCTAACTAATCTAATCCGGGATTTAGGCCAGCTAGGGTGAGGAGAAGCAAGCTCAGTCTAAATTATTTGGCCACTTGGTTTGGCTGGTTGAGATAGAATATCTAGGCTACTTTTTGATTGCCACGGCTAAGGTTATCTTCAAAAACTATGCCATCGACTATCCAAGATTTGCTCATTGGTCTTATTACAAGTGTAATCGCCGGATTCGCAGTTTGGTTTTGGGAGCGATTTCGTCGTACGCTTGACCTCACCCAAAAGTCAAGTTTTTTCGGAATTCGACCCGAAGGAAATTGTCTCGTAGTTATGAATCACAACCCTAGAGGTAGAGATTTATTAAGTCATGGAGATGTAGAAACTGTCGTTGAAATAGTCAAAATTATTTATGAGATTAATGGTGAGGTAACAATAGCGGCTTTTGATAAGGCTCTTGAGCCTCCTGGGGACATTACTGAGTTCTGTATAGGCAGTCCAGCTTCAAATGAACGTACTGAAGTTCATATCAAGAACTTTATGCAAGATATTATTAATAAACCTTATTCGAAAGATAAACCAGACTCACTTGCGATTCTTACTGCAGGAGAAGTATACAGATATAGATACCAAGAGACGGAATACGCCATCCTAGCTAAAATTGTCCCGGAACAATACGCGCACCCAGTCTTTTTAGTAAGTGGACAATCCTCACGTGGCAATAAAGCCTCTATCTACTTTCTAGCTAAAAACTATAGAACGGTTCTTCGGAACAAATATAAATATAATTCTTTCTGTTTACTTCTAAGAATAAGAGAGCCGAAGATATATGGTTATAAATCCGTAGAATTAGTTAAAGATTTAACTGACACAGTGCTTATAGAAGAAGTTCGGCAAAATAGTTGTTCAAGAAGCGCAACCCAAAAATTGCCTTGGAACTACCTCCTCAAAAGCTACCGATGAGAGGTAGAGGGTGCTTTCAGTGGTTCAAAGAAACTGTTATGATTCGACAAAAATGATGAAGTCTGGCGTATTTTCGGTCTCGCTCTTACTCTGTCTTATTACGCCAGCTTTACCGCAGGATGCTCCCGGCAATAGTACGCAATCCTTAGACAAATTTGCTGATTTTTTACAGGTCAAGGCAATCGAGAAAGCTCTCTCAGTAACAAACGCTGGCGAACCCGTCTCCACAACTTCCGCAGCAAGCGAGCCGATAAACAGAGAGCAACCGGAGCAAACTGAATCCGGCGATAGGCTATTTACTGCATTTGTGACTGCTGGTGGTGCCGTGCTAGGAGCTCTTATTGCAGCGATCACAGCAGCATACTCATCGCGGCAAAAGATTCGCGAAATTGTACTCCACCACGAGCAACAAATTCACAATAAGTATCTCTCGAATGCTCGTGAATATACAAACTCTGTTTACTTACCACTAAATATTGCATTGACAAATCTCAGCGAAGCTTACCAATCATTCCGCGTAGATGTTGATTTTGAGAATCAGTTAGTGGACGAGGCTGCCCGCGAAAAATTCGTTACTGCGTGTAATGCTTATCTGGAAATTACTAAAGAACTCTTTGCAAAAGGTGCTGATGCGTTCTTGACGACGGCGCTCGATGAAAGCCTTCGTTCCTTTAACGTGTTCCTGTCCCGTTCACTAACTGCTAAAAAGCCAGTCGTTAAGGTTGCTATGGAGTACCGATTTGGAGCCTCGGGGTTGTCAACTGAGGGGAAAATCGCGAGAGAAATTCCGGCCGAATCAAAGTGGGATCGTGAAATTGCAAAATCTGTTGGCAAGATGTCAATGTGGCTATGGGGATTTGGTGAATTCGCGATTCGTTTCTCTGATGTACTTGCTGCGCCAATAGAAACACGTGAATTTGAGGAACGAATGATCAACGACATCTCTATGTTGAAAACCCTTGTCAAGCATGTAACTCTGGGATCACACGTAGGTGCATCCTAACAATTTGTGTAAACCGGGATAGCCAATTCGACAGAGGTTTGAAGTCAATGCATAACTTCTCTACCCAGTTGCACAGGAAATTGACCAACGAGACCTCAGTTTTCAGAGATTTATTTCCGGCAGAATTTTATTCTCATTTTGGGTGGCTCGGTTGTGCAGAGTAGTGCGCCTGCAAAAGGCGATCGCCTGCCATAAGCCTTGATAATTTAAAAGTTTGCTGGCAAGCAGTTGAGAGACGAACTGATGGCAGCGTTGGGTTTCGTTCCTCAACCACAACCCACCTGGAGCGTGTTTGATTACGGCCACCGACCTATCTAATGGCTTCATCAAATGAACCGAAGTCTCAATGCAACAGTGATTTAGTGCCATTCACGTCTTGCTACTTCAGCTACTCTAGTAATGTAGATATCCTACTAAAGACCTATGTCATTCCCTGAATTGCTGCCTGTTGTTAGTCAGCTCTCTCATCAGGATAAGTTACGTCTCATTCACTTCCTTTTACTCGCAGTGGCAAAAGAGGAAGGGTGTGAGTTGCAAACGGCAGAGACTCAGTCTCAAGAAGACTTGTTACTGAAACAGTTGGAATCTACTGAGGCAGTTGTGTGGTCGCCCTATGATGCTTATGGCGCGGCTCAAGTTCTCTCAGATCTTCTTGTAGAAGCACAGCAAGAGAACCATGCTTAATGGTCAGCGTTTTCCCTTTATCGAGCGCACCAACAGCATAGGCTTGTCCAGCACAATGCCATACCTACCCGTAACACTGACCTACAGAGGTCAGTCTGTAGAGAGCATGGCTTTGCTCGATACTGGTGCAAGCGTCAACGTACTGCCGTATGAAATCGGCCTACAATTGGGCGCAGTTTGGGAAGAGCAGACCGTACCAATTCAATTGAGCGGCAATTTAGCTCAGATGGAAGCAAGAGGAT
>JBCBSL010000117.1:0-14407 GCA_039819145.1 Cyanobacteria bacterium J06638_22 | reverse complement strand
AACGCCGATAACTTACTGGCCAACCAGAGCTGCGCCGTTACCACAGTCAGCATCAGCGGGGTCAGGACGACCACCGACGTAGGTAATCGTTCCGGGGTCGGGTGCAGGTGGGAGGTTAGAGGCAACCGTTTCGCAAACGATACCAGGTAGGTCATTAGCCGTTGCAAGCACAAAACCAGCGTAGGACTTCAGGTTGTTCTTCTGAGCCGTTGCTGTAATGGTCGTGTCAGGTTGTGTGGTTGGAGCCGCTGGATCCACAGCGTAAGCATAGTTTTGCGTGTCGGGAACGGATGCTTCTACCTCGGTTTGAGCGCCGAAACGAGCATACTCAACGTAGTAGGCTTGCTGACCCCGGTTGATGGAACCAACGTAGGTCTTCGCTTCACTTTGACGGGCTTTGTTTGCCTGGTTCAGGAAGGAAGGCAGAGCGATCGCCGACAGAATACCGATGATAACGATTACAACCAGCAGTTCAATCAGAGTGAAGCCCTTGTTTTCGCGATTTTGGATCAAATGCTGAAGGAACTTGGCTTTCAGTTCGGTTTTCATGAGTTGTTGTCTCCTTGAGTTGTTGCGGGATAGTGGTTTCTAACTCCTATGGATAATCTGCCCACCTGTGTTCCGTTTCATATCACCCCTGTTGAAAAAACTTTGACTTTTTTGAGGGAAAATGTGCGGAAGCTCGATATCCTAAGGGCTGTGACGCCAGGAACTTGACCCATTAGAAGAACCGAAACTTCCCTTTTCCTCTCGCCGTATCACAGATAGGAGGTTTGCAAAGCTAGGGCAATACCTACGTGTTTATTTATGGAATTCATGCTTGTTTGCCTATGGAATTTATTTATTTTTTATAGAGAAGGGTGGGTTGAATGGGTGAGATAGTCTTGCCACATCTGTTCAAATGCTACTTCTAAATCGCGAGTGAATTGCTTTGCATTCCATAGAGGAGCCGTTTGACGGGACGCATACAGTTTCTGTCGCACGCGCTCTCGCAAGTCAGCGTCTTTTCCATAGCGCACGCCCCACTCAACATACTCCTCCGCTGAGTAGGCAATACCTGTGTCGATGCTCACGTTACGAAGCATGGTGTAGCTATTACGACTGGAAAACTGTTGCCCCACCCGTGTTACCAGAGGGATGCCCCGCCATAGTGTTTCCAGGGTAGTGGTTGCGCCAGTGTAGGGAAAGGTGTCGAGCACCACATCAGTGATGTCGAGATTGGCACGGTGAGTTGGTTCATCTGGGTCGCGATCCAAGAATCGGAGGCGATCGCCACTCACCCCAGCAGCTTCGGCAGCTTGGTAAAAGGCTGTTTGTAGCGATCGCGCATCTCCCAATCCCTTGATCAACAGGTAGCTGTTGGGCACCTGCTTGAGAATTTGCAGCTGGCATTGTGTGATGTCAGGATGGCGCTTGACCGATGTTTGAGCGCTCAGGTAAACCACGGCATTGCTAGGAATGCCCAGATTCTCTCGCCGTAAGGTGGGCACGCCGATTTCGAATCCATCCACAGCGATGTATGTTTGGGGCAGCCGCCAGATCGTCTCGGCATAATAATCTTCCGCATTCTCAGGTAACACGAAGGGATCGGCCAGGAAATAGTCGATGGTTGGTAAGCCGGAGGCATCATAGCCTAACCAGGTTACTTGAATGGGGGCGGGTTTCAAGGCAAGCACCGCATAGCTTCTGCCGGAGGTATAGCTGTCGAGATCTAGCAGAATGTCAATCGCGTCGTTGCGAATAGTGTTGGCAATTTTCTCGGCTTCACCAAAGGTCTCTCGGGCTACCGTAGCCGGATCAGCAAACCACCGCTGGCTGAAGTCGCTAATACCGCTCTGATAAGGTTGACAGGTCTGGATATAGCTATAAAACTCGAAGCGATCGCGATCGTAATGCTGAAAAATCCAACGGCTTAGCCAACCCACCGAATGCGCGGTCATGAATTCTGACAGCACTCCAATCCGTAGCTTTTTCTTGGTAGAGCTGGACGGGGGGCTAAATGGCTGGTCGCTTGTCCTTGTATTCGGGTCGGGTGCAATTTTCTCAGAATGGGGTTGAAGACTTTGATAGTAGAGCGTTGAAAGTCGGTTGCACAAAGACCGATGGTGGCTCGGATTGTCCTCAAAATAGGGATAGGGAAATAAGCTTTTGATGGCGATCGCCAACGGCACGTAGAAGTCGGGCTGCTTCTGGCATTCGCGATCGAACTGCTCCAATAATCGAAAACTATCCGAGAAGTGTTTTTGGGCATCATGCCAGTGCGTGGGTAGGTGTAAGAATCCATCCACAATCAACTCATTTGCGAGTATTTTCTCGGTCATTACCTCTGTTTGGCTAAGCACCTCCTTGGCCCAAGCAACCATTTCCTCAAATTTTCCAAGGGTGCGGTAGAGCAATGCCTTCTCATATTTCAAGTCAAAGTTTTTTGGATCGAGCTGCAAGCCACAGTCGATGAGCGCAAGGAGATTGTCGTAGTTTTGCGGACGAGAGCGATCGAGGCGTAAGTGAAACGCTTTGTCGAATAAAAGCTGTGCTGTTGAGGCTGGATAAGGAAGATAGGACATGAGTTGATTTAACCAAAGCAAAACAGCCCGTTGGCCTGCCCTGTCCCACTGGAGCACTTCTTCAACGGTTATCTGTAATAAGTTACGATCCAGTTGCTCTAGGGCATCTTCATGGTTTGCAAGGACTTCGGCCAAACCTAAATCTAAATCGAGATTGGCCAGCTCTGGATTCCGAATCGCGATACGAATGAGCTTCAGCGTAATGTTTGGATTGAATGGCGCAAGTTCGTGAAGATGCTGATGAATGACCCAGGCATTTGGCCAGTCGCTGATTTGTTCAAACGCTTTCGCTTTTGTCTGTAGTTTCTGCATCAGTTCGGACAACAGGGTATCTGTTTCCGTGGCATCTGCCTCTGCAAACGCAAAGGCCCATGTCAGTTGAGCTGCCTCTTCTTGCCCGACAAGGAGATACGCAATGCCCAGGTGCAAATAATGCTGCAGGGTATTTGGCTGGGACTCGGTCAGTTGTTCAAAACAGGTAATGGCGGTTTCAAAATCGTTAGCATCAAGCGCCTGTTCTCCCGTTTGCTGAAGTGTTGTGATTGCTGGTGCGTTGGTAGAGGGCGAAGGATCTTTGGACATAGGGTTTGGTTGCGGAGGACATAGGGTTTGGTTGCGGAGAACAGGACTTGCGGGTAGCTGAAAGATGTGTCCTATATTTTGCCCATTTGTGCGATCGGGTTTCCAGCGCAAGGGCAAATTGTTCTGCTTTCAGGCTTGATGCAACACAGAACTCTCTAGGGAACCGTAGGATGTTACAGACTCTTTACATGCACCTGAGTAAACCGTGGTTATCCTTCTGCTTGCAACGACATTCATTTCCGCGCCGCTAGAGCAGACGATTTCAGAACCGTCTGGAGAAATTACCGGGCTCGTCAATACCTTGATCGTTCTGTTACTGGTTGCCACGGCTGTTGCGCTGATTACGCGGCGGCTGCGGATTCCCTATGTAGTTGGCTTGGTGCTGGCGGGATTGGCCGTGACCCAGCAGGCGCTACCAGAGTCCATTGGGTTGAATCCTGATGTAATTTTGAATTTGTTTTTGCCCATTTTGATTTTTGAGGCGGCGATCAACACGGACATCAGTCGTCTTCGTAGTACCATCCGCCCCATTGCGCTGCTGGCGGGGCCAGGAGTAATGCTTTCGGCGGTGATTACGGCAGTCTTGCTGCAGGTTTGGCTGAGCCTCGCCTGGATTACCGCAGCGGCGGTTGGAGTCATTCTCACCATTACCGACACCGTGTCGGTGATTGTGGCGTTTAGAAGCGTGCCTGTTCCATCTCGACTCACCACCATCGTGGAAGGCGAAAGCCTGTTTAACGACGGAATTGCACTCGTCTTGCTGAGCTTGATTACGACGATTCACCTGCAAGGTTCAATTAGCCTGAGCGATGGTATTCAGCAGATGGTGATTGCCTTTGTGGGTGGCGGAGCATTGGGGGTTGGGCTGGGTTATCTGTGCGTAGGGCTATTTCGCCAATTGGACGACGCTCTCAGCAATATTCTGTTGACGGTAGCTGTATCGCTAGGGACGTTTCAGATTGGGCAAGTATTGGGGGTGTCCAGCGCGATCGCCGTCGTCATTGCAGGGCTGGTCATCGGCAATTTGGGCTTTCGTCGCACTTCCGCCTCCACCCGTGTCACGTTGCTGAATTTCTGGGAATACGCTGGATTTGGCGTCAACACCTTTATTTTTCTGCTGGTTGGAATCGCCGTAGAACCAAGAATTCTGCTGCAAACGATTCCGGCAGCGTTATTGGCTGTGTTGGCTTACCAAATTGGGCGTGTTCTCTCGATTTATCCCCTGCTGTTTCTGCTGCGCTTTTGCGATCGCCCCCTGCCCTTGCGATGGCAGCATGTGTTGATTGCCGGAAACGTTAAAGGCTCTCTGTCAATGGCGCTGGCGATTAGCTTGCCGTTCACCCTGCCCGATCGTGCCGAAGTCATCACCTTGGTATTTAGTACTGTTCTGGTGTCGTTGGTGGGACAGGGGTTGAGTCTACCTTGGGTGGTGAAACGTCTGCGCTTATCCCATTCTTCAGAAATTCGGCAGCGCATGGAGCACCTGCAACTCACCATGATTACAGCGAAAGCGGCCCAGGAAGAACTCCAGCATCTTTTGCAATTTGGTAGTTTGTCTAAATCGCTGTACGAGGAACTGTTTGCTACCTATCAGGCTCGCATTGCTGCCTCAGAGCGGGATTTGCGAGAGCTTTACAACCAACGAATGGCTGATGGTGTCAGCACATTGGAAGACCAGGGCTATCTCGATAGCACGCTGCGCCGCCTATATTTAGCGGAAAAAGGGGCCATCAATGATGCGCTGCGCCAGGGACTGCTTTCGGATGAGGTAACTCAGGGTTATGTGCAGGCATTGGACGAAAAGCTACTTTCCCTCAAGGATGACTAAGCATCAATCTGAAGACACTGGGTAGCCCTCTTGGCCGACGGCACATAGCCCCATGAAGTCCAGCATTTGCCGCACCAGTTCGGGCTTCGTCACTGCCAGGATGGTCGATCCACTCTCCAGCAGCGTGTTGCCGTTGGGAATCATCAGATCTTCGTGGGGATGCGCTTGATAGCCAATGATCAAGGTTCCGGCTGGGAAGCGCGGATCCTGTGCGATTTCAGCCAGTCTGTGCCCCACGATGTAGCATTCCTGGGGGATGGTGAGCTTGAGCACTTCGATTTGCCCCTGCTCAAAGTGCATCATGGCGTCTACCTGGGGATATTCGATCGCATTCACAACCCGATTAATCGCCAGTTCTGTCGTGCTGATGATGTGGGTTGCCCCGGCCAGTTGATAAGGTTCAGCAAAGTCGCGATCGCGCATCCGCACTACAACCTGCGGCACCCGGTAATGGCGCGACAAAGTTACCAAGGCAAGGTTGAGGGCATCTTCCCGCAGGGAGGCAATCACAATGTCGGCTTTACGAATTCCCGCTTCCATCAGGGTTGTTGTATTCACAGCGCTGCCTTCAAACGCCATTACACCAATCTTCTCGCGGGCATATTGACAGGCCAAGGCATCGGTATCCACCACGGCGATGGTGTGCCCCATGTCTAGCAATGTCTCTGCCAATTCCAAGCCCATCATGCCTGCCCCACCAATCAGAACGTACAAAGTGCCTCCCTATCCCATGCGATTTCCAGTTCCTTGAGTGTATAACCGGGAAACGATGGATCGTCCAGGGTTCGGTGATTGGGTTGCGTGAGCGATCGCCATCAAACCAAACGCCAGGGTAACAAGCAGGAAGCCACGATAAAATCATGGTGATGCTTTGACCCGAAGCAATGGAAGGTGGATCGATGACACTCGCAACGAATGGGCAACGCTCCCCGATCGCCCCACTCTACCGATGGAGCATCGAACGCTATCACCAGGCGGTGGAAGCGGGCATTTTTAATGATCAGCCTGTTGAATTACTGGATGGACACTTGATCGCGATGGCTCCAGAAGGGATTGCTCATGCGGGACTCAGTAGTGATGGGGCGGATTATCTGCGGGAACGACTGGGCGATCGCGCTAAAGTTCGAGAAGGCAAGCCGATTACCTTGCCCAATGATTCAGAGCCCGAGCCCGATATTGCGATTGTGCAACCCTTGGGCGATCGCTACAAAACTGAGCGGCATCCCCATGTGTCTGATATTTTCTGGGTGATTGAATATGCCAACACCAGTTTGGAAAAGGATTTGCAGCTCAAGACTCAAATCTATTCCGCTACAAAAATTCCAGAGTACTGGGTCGTCAACTTGAGAACCCGAGAGCTGATTTTGTTTCGGGAGCCTGCGGGAGATGGGTATCAATCTCGGCAGACGATGACGGACGGAACAATTTGTCCGGTGAGCTTTCCGACAATTGCGATCGAGGTGGCGAAGTTGGTGGAGTGAGCGATCGGCGATCCAGGCTACCTGCACGACAAGATGTGCGACTTGTCGTGCATCTTAAAATCCGAGGGGGCAGAATACCCCATCCGTTGGCGGGGTTCGATACAATTCGTAGATGACCTCTCTAGCCGACGGTGAACCCTCGTGACCGCTCCAGGAAGCTACAAAGATACTGTCAATCTGCCCAAGACCTCGTTTGAAATGCGGGCGAACGCAACGAAGCGTGAGCCGGAGATCCAGCAGTTTTGGGAAGAGAACCATATTTACCAGACGCTCTCCGAGGAAAACCCCGGTGAGGTGTTTGTTCTGCATGATGGCCCACCCTATGCCAATGGAGCACTGCACATTGGCCATGCGATGAACAAAATCCTCAAGGACACCATTAACAAATACCAACTGCTGCAAGGGCGAAAAGTGCGCTACGTGCCCGGTTGGGACTGCCACGGGTTGCCGATCGAACTGAAGGTGCTGCAAACCATGAGCCAGGCAGAGCGGCGATCGCTCACACCCCTGGAACTGCGGCAACGAGCCAAAACCTGGGCCTTGGAGCAGGTGGAGCAGCAAAAAACGGGGTTCCGCCGCTATGGGGTGTGGGGTGACTGGGAGCACCCCTACCTCACCCTTATCCCTGGCTATGAGGCGGCACAAATCGGTGTGTTCTGGCAGATGTACCAGAAAGGCTACATCTACCGGGGATTGAAGCCCGTGTATTGGAGCCCCAGCTCCCAAACCGCCTTGGCAGAGGCAGAGCTGGAATATCCCGATGGACATACCTCCCGCAGCATTTATGTGGCGTTCCCGGTACTGAATCTGCCGGAATCTGCCGCAGCGCTCCAACCCTACCTAGATGGCCTGGGCGTTGCCATCTGGACTACGACCCCCTGGACGATTCCTGCAAACCTGGCGGTGTCGGTCAACCCCAGCCTGACCTATGCGGTGGTGGACGTGCCCGATGGTAGCCAAAAGGTTGTAGACGGCCATTGGCATTGCCGTTATCTGATTGTGGCGAAGGATTTGGTGGAGCAACTCTCTCAGACCTTCGGAGAAACCTTGACGGTGAAAGCCGAGCTACCTGGCAAAGCGCTGGAGTTCATCACCTATCGTCATCCCCTGTTTGAGCGGGACAGCCAAGTGGTCATTGGTGGTGATTATGTGACGACGGAATCCGGTACAGGGCTGGTGCATACAGCTCCTGGTCATGGGATGGATGACTTCATCGTGGGACAACGCTACGGCCTGCCTATCCTTTCGCCTGTGGATGACTACGGCAACTTCACCCTAGAGGCCGGGGAATTCGCAGGGCTGAATGTGCTGAAGGATGCCAACGATGCCATCATCAAGGCACTGACGGATAAGAAAGTTCTGCTCAAGGAAGAAACCTACACCCATCGCTATCCCTACGATTGGCGCACGAAGAAGCCGGTCATCTATCGGGCAACGGAGCAGTGGTTTGCCTCCGTCGATGGGTTCCGAGAGCAGGCAATGCAGGCGATCGCCGATGTTCGCTGGATCCCGGCTCAGGGCGAAAACCGCATCAAATCCATGGTGTCAGAGCGATCGGACTGGTGCATTTCCCGCCAGCGCAGTTGGGGCGTACCTATCCCCGTCTTCTATCACAAAGACACCCGCGAGGTGCTGGTCAACGCGGAGACAATTGCCCATATCCAGGGCATCTTTGCCGAAAAAGGCTCCGATGCCTGGTGGGAACTAGACGTAGCCGAGCTGCTACCGGAAGCGTACCGCAACGATGCAGCGCAGTATGAAAAGGGAATGGACACCATGGATGTCTGGTTCGATTCCGGTTCCTCCTGGGCAGCAGTCGCCGATCGCCGAGAAGAGCTTGCCTATCCCGTGGACATCTACCTGGAAGGCAGTGACCAACACCGAGGCTGGTTCCAATCCAGCTTGCTGACTAGTGTGGCAGTGAACGGCCATGCCCCCTACCGACAAGTGTTGACCCACGGTTTTGCGCTGGATGAACAGGGGCGCAAGATGAGCAAGTCTCTGGGCAACGTGGTTGATCCGAAAATCGTAATCGAAGGCGGCAAAAACCAGAAGCAAGAGCCCGCCTACGGTGCCGACGTGCTGAGGCTGTGGGTATCGTCGGTGGATTATGCCTCTGATGTGCCCCTAGGCAAGAACATCCTCAAGCAAATGGCGGATGTGTACCGCAAGATCCGCAACACATCACGATTCTTGCTAGGCAATCTGCACGACTACGACCCGGCGGCGAATGCCGTTCCCTACGACCAGTTGCCCGAGCTGGATCGCTACATGCTGCACCGGATGACCGAGGTGTTTGCAGATGTCACCCAGGCGTTTGACACCTACCAGTTCTTCCAGTTTTTCCAGACGGTACAGAACTTCTGCGTGGTGGATCTGTCCAATTTCTACCTGGATGCAGCGAAAGATCGGCTTTATATCAGTTCCCCCGATGTAGCGCGGCGACGCAGTTGCCAAACGGTGCTGGCGATCGCCATCGAAAATCTGGCACGGGCGATCGCCCCGGTTCTCTCTCACCTAGCCGAAGACATTTGGCAAAATCTCCCCTATGCCACGCCCCACCCATCAGTGTTTGCTGCTGGCTGGGTCAGCCTCGACGATGCGTGGATGCAACCCGACTTAGCGAAAAAGTGGGAGCAACTGCGGATGATTCGGGATGAGGTCAACAAAGTTATGGAGAAAGCTCGCAGCGATAAGGCGATCGGCGCATCCCTAGAGTCGAAGGTGTTGCTGTATGTGGCAGACGAGGAGTTGCGCAACCAACTGGTTGCCCTCAACCCCGATAGCCTTGCCGGAAACGGCGTAGATGAGTTGCGTTACTTATTCATCTCTTCCCAGGTGGATTTGTTAGATTCACCCGGCATCCTCAGCGACTTGACCTACAGCTTGCAAACGGAAGCCTTGGGCATTGGCGTGGTGGATGCAGAAGGCGAAAAGTGCGATCGCTGCTGGAACTACTCTCCCAAAGTCGGGCAATCCAGCGAACATCCCCTGCTATGTGAACGGTGCGTCCAGGCAATCGATGGGGAGTTCTAAGCAGTTTCCGGTGTTTCCAGTCATTTCTATGGCCTAACTTGTATGACTGTTTTCTGAGGAGATCCAAATAATGGCAGACAAGACAGGAGTCACGGTTCAGACAGTCAAAGTAGACATTTCCTTCCAGGCTTTGATGGAAGCTATTTCCTCTTTGGCAACTTTGGAGAAGCAAAAACTCTGGGAAAAATTGAATGATGAATTATTCCCAGATGAAGATGACTCGCCCGAAGATACTGCAGACGTCCAAGCAGCTCATGCTGACTATGAAGCAGGAGATTTTGTCATATTCGATCAGTATGTGGCTAATCGAGCAAATCGTATGCCATGACTTATAGGATTGTCACCCCCAAAGCTGTACAAAAATAGTTAGACACCTTGCCTGATAAAGCTTTTGAGCGTGTTGCAGATAAAGTTCAGCAGCTTGCAAATAATCCAAGACCAGATGGTGTGCGTAAGTTACGAGGTACTGATCATGAATATCGTATTCGTATCGGTGGTTATCGCGTTCGATATGAAATAGACGATGAAGGTAAGCTCATTGTTCTGTTGCAGTGCAAACATCGAAAAGATAGTTATAGATAACTTCTGTCTTTATGACTTCGGATGACTATTTCTAGGCTTGGTGGCTTGGATTCTAGGGCTTACTGGAGGGTGTGATGACCTTTGGTTTACAAAAATCCGATTTAGAGGCGCGATCGCTCCGTCCTCTGCCGACCATGTATGACCTCCCCAGCGAATTTCCGGAGGAGCCGGGTTTGCCTGACGAGTTTCACGACCTGCAACCGCAACTACTCAGCCGCACCCTGAGCCTTGCGGGATGGACAAGCGATCGCCGCTTCACCGCGTCAGATCTCAATGTCTACTACGATGTCTATCACCCGCTCTGGCACAAGCGCCCGGACTGGTTTTTGGTGTTGGATGTACCCCGGTTGTATGAAGAGCGAGAGTTACGGCGCAGCTACGTGACCTGGCAGGAGGGGCGCAATCCTTACGTGGCGATCGAATTCCTTTCCCCAGGTACAGAAGCCGAAGATTTGGGACGCTTTGTTAAAGGTGCAGAGTCACAACAATCGGAAAACGGGCAGGATAGCGAAAGCCCTCCTGGGAAGCTAGAAGTGTACGAGCGCTACTTGCGGATTCCCCATTATCTGGTCTACAGCCGCTACACCCAGCAATTGCGCTACTTTAAGCTAATTGGGGGTAGCTACGAGGAACAACCGCTGAGTCCTGCAATCCCCCTTGTCTGGTTAGAGGATTTGGACATTGGTCTGGGCATCTGGGAGGGCACCTTCGAGGGGATCCCCGGTCACTGGTTGCGCTGGTGCGACCGCCAGGGAAATTGGTGCCTGACTGACACAGAGAGCGAACGGCAGAAGCAGGCAGAAGCTCAATTGCAGATTTTGCAAGCTGCTCGCAACCTACTAGCGTCTGGCACCAACCTGGAGGACGTCACCCGATTATTGCAATTGACAGACGAGCAAATTCGCCAGATTTAGCCTAATCAAAGCCTTTCAACCGCCATGACCCAGTTCAGACACCTATCATAAAAATAGTGGGCAGTTGGGCTGAGGCGAATGATCCTTATAGCCGAGCTGCTGGGTTCTGTTGTTTGGCTGAGGCATTGGATTTCTATTGGCTTCATCTTCTTTGATTCTTGGGGTGACGGGCGCGTCGGGGCAAATTTATGCCGTGCGATCGCTCAAATTCTTGCTCGAAGCGGATTTTACCGTTGACCTGGTTGCCTCCAAATCCACTTATATGGTGTGGCAGGCAGAGTATGGGGAACGCATCCCCGTTGAACCTGTGCGGCAGGAGCAGTTTTGGCGTGAGCAAGCGGGGGTGGAAAAGGCAGGCAAGCTCCGCTGTCATCCCTGGGGTGATGTGGGAGCAACCATTGCCAGCGGGTCTTTTCGTACCCGAGGCATGGTGATTATTCCCTGTAGCATGAGCACAGTTGGGAAACTGGCGGCAGGGCTAAGTTCCGATTTGTTGGAACGTGCTGCTGATGTGCAGCTAAAAGAGGGGCGATCGCTCGTCGTTGTTCCCCGTGAAACGCCCTTCAGTCTCATCCACCTCCGCAACCTAACCACCCTGGCAGAAGCGGGCGTACGCATCGTCCCCGCCATCCCAGCCTGGTATCACCATCCCCAAAGCATCACTGATCTGGTGGATTTTGTCGTTGCCCGCACCTTCGATCAGTTGGATATTGACTGTGTGCCGCTGAAGCGCTGGGAAGGACGCGGTATCGGGGAACAATGAGGTGATAGAAGACGAAGCCTGCTGCCATCTCATCCACCCCTTCTCGAGAAAATTTCAGGACTTACGCAAAACTTGCATAATCCTGAGGGATTTCGTTGATTTTGTGGCCGCGACGCGGCCACAAAATCAACGAATTGCGTAAGTTCAGAATTTGTGCCCTAAATCATCATCATGTCTGGAGCAGTAGTATTTAAGGTATTGCTGAAGAGCAACATTGAACCCGCGTTTCAATGGAACAGCGAAGCAGAAGGGAACGAGTGATGGTCAGGTTGGTGATATTCCTCATAGTCGTGGCGGCGTTGCTAGTGGTGGTGTTGCAAAACACGACGCCGTTGGTGGCACTCACCATTTTTGGGATGCAGACCCCAACACTGCCTTTGGGAATTTGGGTATTGGGGGCGATCGCCATGGGCGTCCTCACCACCCTCCTCATAGCGACCCTCCTCCGCCTGGTGGAGCCTCGTAGGCGGGGACGCTCGGCGAGACGAGGTGGGAAATCCCGTCGAGTATCCCGCGCTCCGCGCCCCGGCACTCCCCCCTCATCGTCTAATGCCTCGCAAACCGGCTGGACGCCTCCGGCATGGACAGGGCGTCAGCCCAAGGACGGTGCCGCCGCCGCCAACGATCGCTATCGTGCGACTCGCTCGTCCTCGGATGATGATTGGGAGGCACCAACAATCGACGATTGGGAGGAATGGGCGGAGGGTAGACCGCCATCTTCCGCAGGGTTTGCAGGAACCTCGGAGCAGCGATCGCCCAACAACCGTTCTGCCTATGGGCAACCCATTGAGGTCGAAACCGTTTACCCAGACAACGCCTCCCGCTTCGATCCATCCCCAGCAGATACCGTTTATGACGATACCTACGATCGTCCTTACGCCTCATCGGACGATTTTGAGGAGCCGCAGGATGCTGAATTTGAAGAGAGGGAGGTATGGGACGAGTGGGAAGAGGAAGAAAATACCGTTGATGTCAGCTACACCCCGTCGCCTGACCCTCAGAGCGTAAAAGTGGAACCTCCTTCTGAGCCGGAACCCCCATCGCGTCGAATTGTCGAAGTGGTACGGAAACCGCAGACCACGCAACAGACAGGTACCATTTATTCGGTAAGCTATCGCTCGGAGGAAGAGGAAAAAACAGAGGAAACGCCAACGGATTCAGGGGCAAAAGATTTAGAGGCAACCGAAGATCCCATAGGTGGAGAGGGCGATCGCTCTACTAGCGTTCCACCCACGGTCGTTCCACCTGCAACGTCGCCAGCAGATGTGACATCCACCGAACCAGTGCAGGACGAACAGCTTCAGGAGGAGCGAATTCGTGTCATCATTCCTCCGTATCATTCTCCTACCTCGGAGCCTAAATCCACTGAAGAAACCGATTTCCCTGAGCCCAATGAAGCCACGCCCGATCTGGAAGAGCCCGAGTCTATTCATGAAGAAGATGATGAGGCTGAGGACTGGGACGATGACAGTTGGGAATCAGTTTGGGGTGGAGACAGGCAGGATGCACCAGACCCAGACCCGGATCACCGGGATGATACCGATTTGATAGGCGATCGCGAAGTCTGGGATGATTGGGATGATTGGGAAGACGAGGAGGAAGACAACGCTCCATCTCCCCCCAGCCGTACCTCGAATCAACCGCCCGATGGTAACCCTCCCCTCCAGTTGTAAGCGGAGCCTTCATGATGAAAGAACCCCCAATCTCTGCGGCAACAATGGCAAGCCGTTTGCAGGGCACAAACATTGTGCTGATTGGCATGATGGGTTGTGGCAAAACGACGGTGGGTCAGTATCTTGCCGAAGCGCTAAACTATCGCTTTTTTGATACCGATGCCGTCGTTGCATCCGCTGCCCACAAGACGATTCCTGAAATCTTTGCAACTGATGGAGAACAAGGGTTTCGTGAGATTGAGACCCAAGTATTGGCTGAACTTTCCGCCTACTCGCGCCTGGTGATCGCAACAGGTGGTGGCATTGTGCTGGCTCGGAAAAACTGGAGCTATCTACACCACAGTGTCGTGGTCTGGTTAGATGTGCCTGTCGAGCACCTATATCAGCGCATTAAGGGCGATTCCAACCGTCCGTTGCTGCAATCGCCCAACCCCCAGCAAACACTGCATAATCTGCTGGAAGAACGGCGATCGCTCTATGCCCAGGCGGATGTGCGGGTGGTCTTGCAAGGGGATGAGCCCCCTGAGTGGGTGTGCGATCGGGTGATCCAAGACATCAGCCAAATCCTCAATCCTGTAGCGACGGAATTTCCTAGTGCGGCTCCCCCTGCCCCTGGGTTGAATTAATGTTTGTTCCGACTCAGGATAGTTTGAATCGCCTTTGTACTGCCATGCCATGACTCGGATGCATTGGCACCATCGACATGTGCAGGTTTGCCCGGCTCCGTTAAGGCATAGCTTTACCCAAGCGCATAGCGCTATATCGTCGCAACGACATCAGCGAACTTTACGAATATTCGATGCGACACTGCGTAATTAGATAAGACAAACAACGGTTTGAACATTCTTTAGTTTTCGATTTTTACAAAATAATCAGGTTTTATCCAAGTGTGTAGGTCTAAGTTGGCAGGTGCAATTAAACCTAAGACCCTAAAAACCTGTGCCGCCCGAGCTGCGGGCGGCACAGGTTTTTAGGGTCTGGTTT
>JBCBSL010000116.1:11268-14438 GCA_039819145.1 Cyanobacteria bacterium J06638_22 | reverse complement strand
ACCCATGCAATCCTTAACCCGCCTTACAAAAAGCTCAACAGCAATTCTTCGCACCGGCGGGCCTTGCGCAGTGTTGGTATCGAGACGGTGAACCTGTATAGCGCCTTCGTGTCGCTAGCCGTTGCCCAAGCTGCTCCGGATGGACAGATTGTCGCCATCATTCCCCGCAGCTTCTGTAATGGCCCGTATTACCGACCATTCCGTAATTTTATCCTAGAGCGTGCGGCCATCCGTCACATGCATCTGTTTAGTTCGCGAAACAAGGCTTTTAAGGATGATGATGTTCTACAGGAGAACATCATCATTCACTTGGAGTGTGACGGCCACCAGGGACCAGTGACGGTTTCGACCTCGGCCGATGACAGCTTTTCCGACCTCACCTCCCATGAATATCCGTTCAACCGGATTGTGTTTTCAGATGACCCGGAGCGGTTTATCCATGTGCCTACCTCGCCTGAAGAGAGCGCTATCGAGCTATCGCCAGCAATTCGCTCCACATTGGCCGACATTGGCGTCAAGGTATCGACTGGACCGGTAGTTGATTTCCGTCTGAAAGAGCACCTTCGCGACATGCCAGGGCCATGCACTGTACCACTGCTATACCCTGTTCATTTCAGCAGCAATGGTACAACGTGGCCTATTGAGGGTATGAAAAAGTCCAACGCAATCGAGCGCAACTCCAACACCGAAAAGTGGCTTTACCCGAGCGGTTTTTATTGTGTCGTACGCCGCTTCTCGTCCAAGGAGGAAAAGCGCCGAATCGTGGCAAGCGTGGTTGACCCCGAGGTACTTGGTGACGCACCCGTTCTAGGCTTCGAGAATCACCTAAATCTGTTTCATGAGAACAAGCACGGCCTGCCTGAGCCATTGGCTCGTGGGCTGGCGGTCTTTCTGAACACAACCGCAGTAGATGAGTATTTTCGGCGCTTCAGCGGGCACACACAGGTTAACGCAACCGACCTTCGGCTTATGAAGTACCCAAGTCGTGACGCCTTAATCCAGCTTGGCGATTGGGCTATACAGCAAAGGACGCTAACGCAAGACCAGATCGATGCCCAGCTAGGAAGACTGAACGTATGAAGAACAAGGCTGCTTATATCGAGGCTGCACAACAGATAATCATTTCATTAGGCCTACCACGGGCACAACAAAACGAGCGTTCTGCTCTGTGCCTGCTGGCGCTGCTGAACCTGACGCCGGGTAAGCCCTGGGCTAAGGCGGAAAATCCGCTGCTGGGCATCACTCCAATTATGGACTGGGTGCGAGAGCACTACGAAAAGGACTATGCCCCAAACACCCGCGAAACGGTGCGGCGGCAGACTATGCACCAGTTTGTGGATGCCGGGCTTGCCCTCTACAACCCTGATAAGCCTGATCGACCTGTGAATAGCCCCAAAGCTGTGTATCAAATAGAGTCAGCTGCTCTATCCTTGCTGCGTACCTTTGACACTCGAAATTGGCATAATAAGTTGACAGACTATCTGGCCGAGCGTGAGACCTTGGCCGCCCGCTATGCCAAGGAACGCGAGCAGAACCGTATCCCAGTGGAGATCGCGCCAGGGAAGCGTACCACTCTCAGTCCCGGTGAGCACAGTGAGCTGATCCGGGCAATTATTGAGGACTTCGCCCCGCGCTTTGCGCCAGGTAGTCTCCTGGTCTATGCCGGTGACACTGGCGACAAGTGGGGATACTTTGACGCCCTCCTGCTGGCCGATCTGGGTGTCGAGGTCGATTCTCATGGCAAAATGCCCGATGTGGTGTTGCACTACGCTGAGAAGAACTGGCTGCTACTGGTGGAATCTGTCACCAGTCATGGGCCAGTCGATGGTAAGCGCCATACTGAACTTGCCAGCCTATTTTCTGAAGTGACAGCCGGATTGGTCTACGTAACCGCCTTTCCAAATCGGGCCGTAATGAGCCGATACCTTAGCGAAATTGCTTGGGAAACTGAGGTGTGGGTGGCTGATGCGCCGTCACATCTGATTCATTTCGATGGTGAGCGCTTCCTTGGGCCATATAATGCGCCCTAACATGGCATAAGCCTCTGGGCCGGACGGCAATTCCGCTGTGCTCCATTGCCGCCGATGAGCTTGGCCGTTGGTCGGTTGTTTTTGGAATGATCGCCCATCCCAAAATTCATCTAAGTATTTCCTCCATCTCCAATCGCCTCGGGTGGGTCACTTCACGGTAGAGTGTTACTCAGAAAAATCCTGTACCCTCAAGCAGGCTCACCGGGTGCATGGCCCGTGGCGGTTCTATGACCAAACTGATCATTCAGATTCCCTGCTACAACGAAGAGCAAACCCTGGGGCTGACCCTTTCCGCATTGCCCCGCAGCGTTCCTGGGGTGGATGAAGTGGAGTGGCTGATCATCAACGATGGCAGCACCGACGATACGGTGAACGTGGCCAAAGCCCATGGGGTCGACCATATCGTGCAGTTTTCCTCCAATCAGGGTTTGGCGCGGGGGTTCATGGCGGGGTTGCAAGCCTGCCTCAAGGCCGGAGCCGACATCATTGTCAACACCGACGCCGACAATCAGTACTGCGCCGACGATATTCCCACCCTGATCCAGCCGATTCTGCGGAAACAGGCAGATATCGTGATTGGCGAACGCCCCATCTGGAATACCCAGCATTTTTCCTATATCAAAAAAGTATTGCAGAACTTTGGCAGTGGCATGGTGCGGCTGGCCAGCAAGACCAATGTGCCCGATGCACCCAGTGGCTTCCGTGCCCTCAGTCGAGAAGCCGCGATGCAGGTGAATGTGTTCAACAACTACACCTACACCCTGGAAACCATCATCCAGGCGGGGCAACGGGGGATGAGTGTGGTATCGGTGCCCATTCGGACGAACCCGCAGTTGCGGAAATCGCGCCTGGTTCGCAGTATCCCTTCTTATGTTTTTCGCTCCGCTGTCACCATCCTGCGGATCTTTATGATCTATCGGCCACTGCGGTTTTTTGCGTGGCTGGGCAGTGTGCCCTTGGCGCTGGGTGGGTTGCTGGGCGTGCGGTGGTTGTTGCTGTTTTTCCTGGTGGATCCGACCCGTGCTCGTGCGCCTAGTTTGATTCTGGCGGCGGTGCTGGTTCTGATTGGCTTCCAGCTTTGGATGTTTGGTTTGGTGGCGGATTTGATGTCGGCCAACCGTCGCTTGTTAGAAGAAACTC
>JBCBSL010000116.1:0-11170 GCA_039819145.1 Cyanobacteria bacterium J06638_22 | reverse complement strand
CTGGCGCAGATTCCTAAGATTTTGACCTTGGGCGATCGCAATCCCCATAGCCCTACCTACGGCTGCTTCGATCGCAACTTCTGGCACTACAAAATCATCGACTTCCCCAGCGGCATGGCGCAGGAGTTTGTCTTTCCCCTCACCCTGGCCTACACCACGCCCCTGCCCGACAATCCCTACTACCAGCAACCCGCCCTGCGGGACTGGGTGAGTGCAGGCATCCACTATGCCGCTAAAAGCGCTCACAAAGACGGGTCTTGCGACGACTACTTCCCCTTCGAGCGAGCCGGGGGCGCAGCGGCCTTTTCCCTACTGGCGTGCCTGGAAAGCTACCGCCGACTGGGGGTAAACGATCAGCGCTTGCTCGACTTTTTTGTGTTGCGGGCTGACTGGCTGGCGCATCACCAGGAAAGCGGACAGCTCACCAACCACCAGGCATTGATTGTGCTGTGTTTGGATATCCTTTCGCGGATACTAAACGAATCGCGCTGGGAAAGTGCAAAAGCGCAGCGCATCGAAAAGGTGTTGTCCTGGCAAAATCCGGAAGGCTGGTTCCAGGAATATGAAGGCTGCGATCCGGGCTATCACACCCTTACCGTGTCCTGTCTCGCCTGGATTTATGACCTGACCCCCGACCCGCGTATCAAAGAAGCACTGATTAGCGCGGTGCAACTTGCCACCGAGTTTGTTCACCCAGATGGATCCTTCGGCGGTGAATACACCAGCCGCAACACCTACAACTTCTTCCCCGATGGCTTTGAGCGGGTGGGGCGCTGGCTGCCCGACGCCCTCAGCATCAACGATCGCTTCCTTCAGGGACTCGCCAAGGGCAAAGCTCCTTGCTATGCCGATGACCACATCATCGGCCACCATACCTGGAACTATCTGTTGGCCTGGGAAAACTTTGTGCCCGAGCGTCCAGCAGTACCTCCGCGCCAACCGGGACAAGTCTGGTTCAAAAATGCTCAAATCCTGATCGATCGCCGCGAGGATACCGAGCTATATCTTGCCCTCAACAAAGGCGGGGTATTCAAGCTGTTTCGGGCAGGTCAGTTGGTGGCGTCAGACACCCAGTTTTCCCTCCAGGTTCAGCAAGGGGGCAAGCGCAAAAATGCGGTAGGGCATTTGGTTGGAACGTATTCTGTTGCGGTGGAGGGCGATCGCATCCAGATCCAGGGCAATCTCGGCTGGGCCAAGCAAAAACAAATGACGCCGCTCAATTTGATGATTCTGCGGGTTGTCATGCTCACCGTCGGGCGATTCTTTCCCAACCTAATCCGATCGCTCTTGCAAAAAATGCTGATTGTCGGCAAAAACGCTGCCCCGTTCCGCTTCACCCGCGAACTCCACTGGGTCGATGGGCACTGGCACCTCACAGACACCCTCAAAGCTGAGGACTGGAGTACGGTCGAAACCGTGGGCATTGGCGCCGCACAAACGTCCATCTACGTTGTCATGAGCCGTACTTACCAGAGTGGCCAGCTTCAGCCCTGGTTGGATTTGAGCGATCGCCTCCAATCGCTCTCGCCCGGACAGGTGCTAGAGGTCGAACGGCCGTTGTGAAGCATACGTCAGGGCTTACGGAGTTTGATAATTTCTGGGGCTCTGCGCCCCAAAAATTATCAAACCCCTTTGGTTTTTCGTATTAAATGCGTAAGTCCTAATACGTACGATATGAACAGTGGAGAGGGAACGCAGATGAACGCGGATGGACGCAGATAGGGGCAAGAGGTCCATTGACAATGGTTGGGGGGATTGCGTGATATGGCTATCGATCGATAATGCAGGCTAAATGTAACGGTTCTATTCCTCGCGTTTCGTTTTCGGGTCTTGTGGTTTAATTCCTCCATTGATGCAGATTGCCTCTATCTCCCTGAACTTATGCAGAATCCCCAAGAACGTCCAACGCCTCATTCCGCTACCCTTGACCCCAACACCCGCTCGACGCTCCAACGGATACGGATGGTCAGCCATGTGCTGGATGAAGCATTCCCGGTTCCGGGTACAGGCTATCGCATTGGAATTGACCCATTTCTAGGGCTGATTCCCGGTGGTGGCGATACGATCGGCGGCGTGTTATCGGCCTACATTGTGTTGGAAGCAATGCAACTGCGCCTCCCCCGTGAAACCCTAATTCGTATGGTGACCAATCTCTTAACAGACAGCATTTTGGGTACTATTCCTTTGTTGGGTGATTTGTTTGATGTTGGCTGGAAAGCTAACAGTCGTAACCTGGCGCTGCTGGAGGCGCATCTTGCTAACCCTCACAAGGCGCGCCCAGCCGATCGCTGGTTTGTTTGGCTCATGGCGGCGGTGGTCATTGGAATTGTGATCGGTATCACGGTTGTCATGGCATTGTTGATCCAAGCTATCCTGGGGTTGTTCACAGGTTTGCCAGCCGTTGGCTAATGCATTTGCCGTGCTTATCATGGACTGTTTACAATAAACCTTTAGCCTCATTTGCAAAGAGTTAAAAATGCAAAGAGTTAGAAGCTTTGTTGCTTATCCCCTTGTCAAGTTTCTTCTTGTTGCGTAAGGTATAAAATTCTCGATGCACGATCACAATAATCGAGAAACGTATAGAGCCTCAAAAAACTTTAAAGGGGTTTGGTTTCCTGTAGTGGCGTTTAAACTGGAAGCATCACTTGGGTGTTTCACTGGCGATAGCTCACCCGTGTAAACGCTGAGACATCGCCGTTATTAAAGCCTTCGATTTTACTGCCATTCTGAGGCAATCGCTCCTGCGTTACGGTAGCCTGAATGAAGAGGATTTTGATTGTTGATGATGATCCAACTTTGCGGATAGCGCTAACGCGCTATCTCCAAAGCCGTGGATATATTGTGCGAGAAGCCCGCTCCGGTGCGGAAGCTCTGGCACTGTTTGAGGATGATCCGACCGACCTGGTTGTGTCGGATGTCGTCATGCCTGAAATGGATGGACTGGAGTTTTGCCGTCGCTTGCGAGCAACCCGTTTGGGGCAACTGGTTCCCTTCATTTTCTTATCGAGTCGGCGCGAACTAGCCGACCGAGTGGAAGGTCACCAGACGGGCGCAGACGACTATTTAGTGAAGCCGTTTGAGCTGAAGGAATTGACCGCCAAGATTGAAGCCCAGTTGGAGCGATCGCGCCGGGTTCATTCCGAAATTGTGCGGCTGATGCAGCAATCGACGGTGGGCAGCGTGGCGGCTGCCGCCAGCACCGCGACAGTGGAACCCGTGCCACCGCTCCCTTTAACCCCTGCTGAAGAAAAGGTGTTTTGGGAAGTGATTCAGGGCTATACAAACAAGCAAATAGGCGATCGCCTGTTTGTCAGCCCCCGGACAGTGCAAACCCATCTCAGTAATATCCTCAGCAAGCTGGAACTCGAGAATCGCCTGCAATTGATCCGCTATGCCTATCAGCGTGGCTACCATCCCCCCGACGATAACGACTCGCCAGACAAGTCTTGAATCCGAGCTACGGGTTTCGTTAAGGTTGCGGGCATAGTGCGCCCACACCCTTAACGAAACTAGTCAGAATTACGCGCATTTTGCATCAGTTCCGTTAAAAACGGATGCAGAAATCCCAGGAGAAACCCGCATAACACCCCCAACACCCGCTAAAGTGAGAACTGTTGCTGTGATTGATACGCCTGTGGAAGTCGCCGCAGGATTGTAGGGGCAGAGCCAGGTTTGGCGGCCAATTCGATGTAGCACATGACAAAGGTGCAAGTTTTCATTATGGATGAGGAGCAAAACTCGCTAAACCAGCAAACTGCTTCTCCCGAAGCTGTTACAAATTCTGCCAATGCAGATGTTATGGAAACACTTCTGGCACAACTGCGCTCAGAAACTGAAAAAAATCAACTGCGCTTAGTGAAGGAGTTTGCAGAGAAGGGAGAACGGGGCTTAGAGGCAGTGATGCAGTGGTACCTAGAACGGGGAACAACAAACCCGACCCCCGTCGATGGAACATTGCACCAATGCCTGGTAGCTGCCAATACACCCGCAACACAAGCGTTTGTGCAAACTCATATGTCAGCTGGGGTCGTGGAGCTGCGATCGCACGCCAATATCGACTACACCCAGCTGGTGCAGTTGCTGGCCGAGCAGAAGTATGAAGAGAGCGATCGCTTCACCCTCGCCAAACTCTGCGAACTGGCTGGGGATGCCGCCATGCAGCGGGGCTGGCTCTATTTCACTGAAGTGGAGCGGTTCCCCGTCGAAGACTTACAAACCCTCGATCAACTTTGGTGCATTTATTCGGAAGGAAAATTTGGTTACTCCATCCAGCGAGACCTCTGGTTGCGTAGTGGCAAAAACTGGGAAAAGTTCTGGCCTGTGATCGGCTGGAAGCAAGGTAATAACTGGACCCGCTATCCCAAAGAGTTCATCTGGGATCTCTCGGCACCGAGAGGGCACCTCCCTCTTTCCAATCAGCTCCGTGGCGTTCGTGTGATTGCAGCGCTATTCAAGCATCCGGCCTGGCAGTAGAAAGAGAACCATAAAGACACAAAGGGGGCGAAGCGTTGGTTTTGTGGTGCGTTATATCTATGATGCTTGCGGAATCTATGATGCTTGCGGAGCGGCGATCGCCCCTACTCCATCTTTGTGCCGCTGATGATGAAGAGGGGATCGAGGGCGGCGAAGACTTGACGGATACCGCGATTTTCCAGGCGATTGATTGCGGACTGTACGACTTCGATGTTCCGCATCCGCAGCGCGGCAAGACTTTCAGAAATCGTGTAGAGGGATTCAAAATTGGTGGCCGTGGCAACGAGGGTGCCGCCAGTGGTGAGCCGTTGCCAAGCGACCTCCAGAATTGTCTTGAGCGATTGCCCGCCTTCGATACAAATGCAGTCGGGTTTTGCCTTGAGGGGTTCCAGGCATTCTGGGGCGTTGCCCTCAACAACGGTGACATTCTTCACTGAGAAGCGATCGCAATTTCGCTGAATCAAACTCGCGACCTCCTCATCTCGCTCAATGGCAAAGATCTGGCTATCCGGGCACAACAGCCCTACTTCCACAGGAATCGTTCCAGTGCCTGCCCCAATATCCCAAAACACAGAATCGGGTTTCAGCCGTAGCTGCGACATCAACAGCACCCGGATCTCTCGCTTGGTGAGTGGAATTCCCGGTAGCTCCTCGAATAGTTCATCGGGAATACCAGGGGTGCGATAGGGCCAGACGAGTGAATCCATAACAGAAAATGCGCCGTAAACAGGGACAACAGAAAGGTGGCGTTCTCAATCAAAGCAGATCAAGGGCGAAACGTTCATCCTTAAAATTCGCTAAAAATCTAATTCTCCGGAAGTTAAACTAGTAGTCCAGAAAAATACCATTGTGAGATTAGCTGAGAAGTGGGTGAACGCTCCATATGACAAGGCTTTTGCAACTGTTTGACCCATGCCGTAACCCATCGGTTTGACCCTTTCGCGTCTTCTGCAGTGGCCCGTCCTGCAAGACCGTTGCCTCGTACGTTTGCCTTGCTGCTAGCATCTCGCAGATTGTTCTTCACTGTAAACAATTCTGAAGTGCCAGATATGCTAGCTCTAATTTCTACAAACCTTTCAGGTTTTTCTTCCCCATTTGAAGGTAGCAATATGCTTTGGCTACTTGTGTGTGCAGGGCTAGTATTTTTGATGCAACCGGGCTTCATGTGTCTGGAGTCGGGCCTAACGCGCTCGAAGAATAGCATCAATGTTGCCGTCAAAAACCTGGCGGATCTTGGTATCTCCCTGATGTTGTTTTGGGGGTTTGGCTACGGGCTGATGTTTGGGGCATCGTCTGGATGGTTCGGGACCAACCACTTCTTCTTGGATGTGAGCCGTGATTCCCAATTAGTTGGTTTTTTCGTGTTTCAGGCAATGTTTTGTAGCACGGCAACCACCATTGTTTCAGGAGCAATTGCCGAGCGCGTACGGTTTGGTGCGTATTTGGTCATCGCGACCCTGACATCTGGCATCATTTATCCCATTTTTGGGAATTGGACATGGAATGGCTTAGATAGCGGTGCGGCTGGAGGCTGGCTGGGCAAGCTCGGTTTCATCGATTTTGCCGGGTCAACGGTTGTCCATAGTGCCGGGGCGTGGGTTAGCCTTGCGGCGTTGTTGGTCATTGGCGCACGGATCGGGCGCTTCCCACCCAACGCTCCCCCCCATAAGGTGCAGGGCTCAAACCTTCCCATGGCGGTCTTGGGGGTCATGCTGCTGTGGTTTGGGTGGATTGGCTTCAACGGAGGGAGTACCCTGACCTTCAATGAGCAAGTGCCAGGCATCATCCTGAATACGATGATTGCCGGGGCGGCGGGTATGTTGATGAGCGGATTGGTGAGCCTGTTTCGCTATCAGCATATCGAGGTGGAACTGTTGATGAATGGTTCGATCGCTGGGCTAGTGGCGATCACGGCTTCCTGCCATGCCGTCAGCACAGCCCATGCCTGTCTGATTGGGGCAATCGGCGGTGTCGTTATGATGCTGGTGTCGCGGGCGCTAGAACGCTTACGCATTGATGATGCAGTGGATGCGATCGCCGTTCACGGGGGGGCGGGTGCTTGGGGCACCTTAGCGGTCGCTCTCTTCGGACAAATGGATTTGCTGGGCACCGACCTCAGCCGCTGGCAATTGTTTGGGGTACAGCTGTTGGGGGTTGGCGTTTGCTTTGCCTGGGCCTTTGGGCTCACGCTGTTGCTGTTTTGGGGAGGCGATCGCCTTTTCCCCCTGCGCGTCTCAGCGGAGGCCGAAGAAATTGGGCTGAATGTGTCGGAGCATCGCGCCAAAACGGAAATCTATGATTTGTTCCAGGTGATGGAAACCCAAGCCGAAACCCATGACCTGAGTCTGCGGGTTCCAGCCAACCCCTTCACCGAAGTGGGGCATATCGCCCATCGTTACAATCAGGTAATCGGCACCCTGGAGCGGAAAACAAACGACTTACTGAACTATCTCCAGCAGGTAGAACGGGTAACGGCAGCCGCAGCGGCAGTAGAAGCCGACAGATTCCAACCCGTTGTGCTCAATCCCGTGGCGCTCCGCTCGGATGAGTTGGGGCAACTGGCACGGGTGTTTCAGACCATGTTTCGGCAAGTCAAAATCCGTGAACATGCCTTGGAAGAGGCCCATGACCAACTCGCCCGAGCCAACGAAACCCTGGAGCACAAGGTGCAGGAACGAACGGCAGAGCTGGCGCAGGCCAATTCCGAAATTCTCCACCTCAATCAGCAACTCACCTCCGAAAACCGCCGGATGGGAGCCGAACTAGAAGTAACCCGCAGACTGCAACGGATGATTTTGCCGACGGAGGCCGAGCTGTCGAGCATTACTGGGCTGGAAATTGCTGGATTTATGGAACCCGCCTCAGAGGTTGGCGGTGACTACTACGATGTGCTGCAGGAGGGCGATCGCATCCGCATTGGCATCGGCGACGTAACGGGGCATGGGTTGGAGAGCAGCATGGTGATGCTAATGGCACAAACCGCTGTCCGCACCCTGGTCACCAGCGGCGAAACCGACCCCACCCGCCTACTCAACGCCGTCAACCGCACCATCTACGACAATACCCGCCGCATGGCGTCCTACAAAAACATGACCCTCTCCCTGCTGGAATATGAAGCGGGACTACTCCGCCTCAGCGGCCAGCATGAGGAACTAGTACTCGTCCGTCAAAGCGGCGACATCGATACCATCGATACCATCGACCTTGGCTTCCCACTGGGTCTGGAGTCCGACATTTCCCATTTCATCGCCGAAACCCAAGTGCAACTCAACCCCGGCGACCTCGCCATCCTCTATACCGATGGCATCACCGAAGCGATGAACGACCAACGCGAACAATACGGACCCGATCGCCTCTACACCGTCCTCAAAAAATATCGCCACCTCTCCCCCGATGACCTCCGCAAAGCCGTGATTGATGATGTCCATAATCACGTAAAAGAAGAGGCGATCACCGATGACCTCACCCTCGTTATCCTCAGGCAACGATGAGCGATCGCATTGGTTAATGGTGAGTTTTGAAAGTCCTTCGATGGAGAGGCGATCATTTTTCTTGTTTGAGGAATGGCTAGAATACTTCTACTTGGATAGACTGACAGCAATAGTTCTCGCAGCCTCAGGTTTTTGTGCCAGCAAGAGTATTTATCATGACACCGTGAAGCGCGCCCTACAAAAGGACGGGTGGATGATTATGATGATACTGAAGAAGGTGCGGCAACAGATTTAATGGCGTTGGGTGTTCCGAAAAATGATATCGTATTAGGTTTTCGCCATCCTAAAATACGCCAGTATACAGGTTTTGCGGTGGCCTAAATCAAAAAGCAGATGTTCATCGTCTGCTTTTGATTTAGCTTACGTAGCGCCAGCAATACCGTGCCAAGATGAGGTCTAGGAAAGCATACCCCTACAGAAGTGAGTTTGATTGTGGGTCAAGGAGCTGATTGCACAACCCGTCCCTATGCTTTTGGTAGGGTTCCTATTAGAAATTACCTAATATAAAGCAGGTAGAATCAAGATTTTCTACCTGCTTTATATAGCATTAACTAAGAGCTATTGAATGCCAAGCTTGTGCTTGCTTTGCTTGAGTTGTTCCCAGAGTGCGTTGATTTGATCATACGCTTCAAGCGGTGAGATCTTGCCTGATGTTTCCAGGCAACTGAGGAAGGTAACCCGTTGTGCAAACTCTTGAAGATTGGCATTGAAAGCAAGGTTTTTTAGTTTGAGATCGCCATGATAGCTGGCGCGAGGATACAAAAATCTTGTCTTATCCATTGTCTTGAACCTCATGCATATTTCTGACTGACAAATGTTTCAAGCGATCGCCAGAACCTGACAACTACCTTCAGGTTCAGCAAGAGCTTGATGGGATTTAGAGCATTGATACTCTCGGATTCACGTCCCGTCCAAGAAGAGTGAACGGTGCTAGTGGGCGATCGCCTGAGACTCGGGTTGGCCGATGAACGGTCGGGCTGTAGAGCTGAGTTTTCTTTGCAGCGATGAGTTGTGCGATCGCCCTAAGCTTGATTAGTGAGGCGATTCTTCCACCTCAATGAGCAACTTTCCATCAATGCCACTTCCATAGTCAGTCCCATAATGAGACCTATGCAATGGCTAGCAGAACTGCTGAGAAACCAGGGTTTTTCGACGAGGTTAGGATGGATGGAATGTGATGCTCCAAGGCTGTGGTTTGAGGTGAACGAATGCCCGAAGCCCAACCAACCAACACGGTACATTTTGCTTGCTTTGCCTGTCGCTCAGCCTTTAAGCAGCCGGGTTCATCGAACTGGGATCCTGAAGTTCCGCAGCGGCCATTTGTTTGCCCAAACTGCAAAACACCGATGGTGCGCTTGGGGCGCTATTTCAAAGCACCGCCGAAACGCGCCATCAAACAGTGGCTCAAACTTGAGTTGCTCTACTCATTTGGTGAACGGTTTTCCGCTGGCTATACCGGGCTGGGGCAATCCTGCGACACGCTAGCGGCAACCGTTGCCTACCTTATCGACCTGGGCCATGCTAAATCCGATGTGCGATCGCGCCTGCAACACATCCGAGGCATGCGACAGCCATAGCAAACAAGACAAGGTGTAGTTGTTCAGCTTGCGCTGTGAGAAGACCCGTTAGTTTTGAATCGTTTCTTTCACCAGTCGAATGCCTTCCCAGGCTGGCATCGTTCCTCCTCGACGGGCATCCATCAACACAAAGAAGGCATAGAGCGTCAACGTGCGATCGCGCTGTGCCTTGCAATTTCGATAATCTCGCTCATAGGAATAAGCCCACAGGCGGGAAAGAATCTTAACCTGGCGACGCTTCTCCGCTAACGCATCAAAGGCAACGGTCAACGCATCCCAGAGCGCCATCACTACTAGCAGATAAGCCCGTACTTCTTGAAAGCTGCGGTAATTCAACTGCTGCCGATCAAGCAACCGACGTTCGTTAGGCACCTTGCGGCGAAGGAGCTGAACCGCCTGTTCAAGGGCGCGCAGTGATGATTGCATCGACTGATCGTTGGATGTGCATCTGGAAATTAAGCTCGATGGTGGGACAAGCTGGGGATTTGGCACAAGCTTCACGGCTTTCCCGAGGTCAAGCGTGGGATCTAGCGAGACGTGAGGTTGATCGGCAAAAAACTGAAGTGAAAGGTTGAGGCGGTCGTTATTCGCCAGTTGGTAGATGACGGGGCGATCGCCATCGATAGCGGTTCCAACGCGAGTCGAGAGACTTCGCTGCCATTGCTCCCACCAGCGATCGCTTATCCCTTGCACAATATCTGCCCCTGATTTTCTTTGTCTTCCCCCAACACACCAGCCGCCGACCTGATTGTTCTGGGCTGGATTGTTCTGGGCTGGATTATTCTGAGCCTCTTCCTCAGTGGGCAAGCGATAGCGAATGGTCACGGTTGGATTGCTGGAGGGTAGAGTTTGTGTCAACCACTCACAAAAGGTACGCGCATCAGTAGCCCGGAGACCCACAATGGGATGCAATGCAGAGGCTGGTTGGAAGTGAGGCTTTTTCCAATGGTCAGGCCAAAGGGATTGGTCGGGGGGCTGCGCATCCAAAAACATCTGATATTCGGCATGGGTCACGTAGCTGAGATCAATAGCGCGAGTCTCATCGATAGGATGCAAGTGCCGCAGGCGGCTCATCAGCTTCACCTGAGCTGCCAAGGCTGCAATTTTGGGATTTGGGTGCTTTAGATCGTTGTCCAGGGTTTCTTGCAACTGTTGGCGAACCCCATCATCCATAGGTACATTGTCTTGCAGAAAACTGCTGGCTAGGGTCAACGTCTCAGGCGTTGCGCGCCGAATGGCTTCTTGCACAATCGCCGTTGCATCACCCAACTGCATTGCATACAGATGGATCGTTTCATACCACCATTGCTGATCCAAGTTTTCGAGAATGAGGTGTTCTTGACCCTTGGCTCGAATTTGAATAACGGCTAAATAGTCTTGGATGCTCTGATGGGCAAACGCGTAGGTATCCGAACCCACCTCAATGAGTAGGCCACTGGCGCTATCCGTTTGTGCAAGCAACTGCTTGAGCGTTTTCCCCTCATCCAGAACCTGCTGGAGCTCTTGCTGGAGCTGGGGTGTGCTAGCTGCAGGCTGAATCTCTGTCGCTTTTTGCTGCATCATGGCCAAAGCTAATAGTTGCAGGATTCCTTTGGTTTGATTGGCTAATTGCTCATCGTAAATTTCTCG
>JBCBSL010000115.1:0-14446 GCA_039819145.1 Cyanobacteria bacterium J06638_22 | reverse complement strand
GCCAAAGACAATCGCTTGTTTGTCGAAGCGGTGTTGTACTGCTATCGTGCTGGGATTCCCTGGAGAGACTTCCCTAAACGGTTTGGGGATTTTCGTATAGTAGATACCCGCTTCACGCATGAAGCGGACTATATTCGCGAGGTTCAGTTGCACCTACAAGATTACCTTTCGTCTCAAGGCAGGTCCTTTGAGTATGTTCGCAATGGCCAATCATTTCCGTGGAAGAGTGGAGAAAGACTCGTATTACCCATCCATGAGATCCGGTGTCGAATCTCTAGCGGATCATTGCGCTGTTTGAAAGTGTTTCTGAATGAGCGCACAGTCGATTCGTTTGTTTTTCGCCGTGATTCTCGTAATGGTGCTCCGATAACTCGCGATCAAAAAGCGGAATTCCTGTTTTGGCTCCAGAAATCGTACTGTTGTATAAGTCTAGGGGTTTTAGTGATGTTAAAGAGCAGTTAGATTTCTCGAACGTGTTGGATGCGCTTGATGTCGAGCGATGCCAGTGGCTGTTTGAAAGCCTTGCGACAGTTAATCCTGAACACCCGTGGTTAACCGCTCTGAAAGGACGTAAATCAATGGAACCCAGCTAACAAAATGTGTTGGGGCGGATTCACTCAAACTCTTGATGCATCGTGAAATCTTCTAGTAATCACCTCTTGAGGTGATATTTACACCCTGATCCGCAGAACGATTCCTCACAATAACATTCCTTGCCTTTGCTATTTACCAGAGTACAGGCGCTACATTACCTTGTATTCGCAGAATAAGTAAGCATTTATAACTTTACCAAATTCGTCAGGAATCTTGAACGAGCCTAAATCCTGAGAACCAATCTGACCAAGGGTTTCAAAGTCAGTTTCTAAGACACCGTAGAAAAAGCCAGGCCATTCAGCCGTTGCTATACAAGGAATGCTGAATACATCGCAATCGCAATGGTCATCCTTAACCAGATTCCGACCCTTTCCAACCCAAAACTCGACAATATGCGAGGCGCTAGGTTCGGCTCCTTCTACCTCAAATAGAATGGCTAACTGTTTTACGCCAATCTTTCTATTACCTGTTAGGTAAGGAAACATATCCCGACTTAGCCGGATCGGCAATTGCCTATTAGTTATATGGTCAGCTAGCGTAGTCGTGAACGAATGCCAGGCATTTGGAAACTCATGCTTGATGTCAAAGAAACGTACTCCCGCACCGGGCAGATTTTGTTGGGCACATTGATTAGCAGCCTGACGGAGAATTTCGCCACCCTCACGAGCCATAAAGTTCAAATGCAGAATGACATCGTTCAGCGTCTCCATATCGAAGTGATTATTTTCTAAAGGCAGTTCTATCCGCCAACGGCTCACGGCTCCAGAAAATTCGAATGGCAGGTAACGCTCATCGCGGAAATTGAGTTCAAACATCCCGGAGTCGTTTTGCCCACTGGAAGTAGCGATCGCCTCCGTCGCTCCATACATCGACACAAATCGCGGATCATCCGACATCATCGGATAGCCATTTTTCCAGCGATCGTTGTGGCAACAGGCGCGGGGCGGATCCATCAATCTCGGATCAACACGGGTTTTGCTACTCAGCAGCGTTAAACGACAATGGACGCCAGTGTAAGGCCCAACCACACAGGGAATCGTCATGGTCACGTTCTTAATCCGGCGCATGTAATGTCCTGGATAGTCAAGGTCAAACATCCATTCGGGAACTTCAATCTCACAATATCCTGTGGTTTTTAGTTGCAAGAATGCGATCGGGAAATGTAGACGCAGAGAGATATGTTTGGTGATTTCGTACTCCCGAACGTTTTCATCGTAGTAAGCCTTTTCCATCTGGCGCAGGGCCAACTGGAGCCGCTCTCCCGACAGCAAACCTTCATGGAGATTATCCCAAATCTCGCTTGGCAAAAACTGCCGTGCCGTATGCCCCCGTTCAAAATTAAAGGCCCGTTGAGCCTGCTGAGCACAATGTAGGGCTAGCTCATACATTTGATAATGCATCGCTGCCGTTTCTTGCTGCATCCAGAGATAAAGCGCATGGTTGGTAAGCTTATCTCGGAGAAAGTCATGAATTTCCCCGGTATTTTCTAGTTGCTGCTGGTGGTTATTCAACTCATGCAGAGCGATGTCACGTCGTCTTTCAGCTGCCAGAATTTGGCGTTCAATCTGTTCAATCTCAATCGTCAGAACATCGACTTGATGCTCCCACTCATCTTCACGCCGATCCCAACCTGCCTTCGTCAGGCCAAGGGAAGCTACGGTGCTGAGAATATCGGCGACTGTGACGGCGATCGTTCCAGAAGCGGAAAAAATCATACTCAACTTCTTGCCGGGTGGCAGCGTCAGGAAGTTGGTAGGAAATCCGACATTGGGGTCAGGAATTAAATTCATGGCCTGACCGATTGCCTCTGCAATGTTGCCAGCCGACTTCAGTGCATTGGAGCTAATGGTCAGCGGTTCATACTGCGCTTCCCCAGAAATTAACCCATTGATAATCAGATTGCGGTAGTACTGCAAACGGGTTTGAGCAATTTCCTTCGTTTTGCGTAAGGACTGAACCTGCCAATCGGCCTCCCGCCATTGGTATTGTCGAACCTCTAGAGTCAGATTGAGTAATTGTCGTTCGTGGGTAGCCCGCATTGTTGAGAGGTACTCTGCATCGCCTTTTTCATAGGTTGCAAGCAGAGCGGCTCCAAAGGCACGCACGTCTCCAGCAATTTCCTGGGCTTTTTGCACCAGAACCATGAAGCGATAGGGACTTTGCGGTAAACACCAGGTCTGTTCTTCGACACAGCTATCCTTGGATTTCCAGCAGTCGCGAATCTCGCTGTTACCAAAGTAGGGCATGTCCAGATTGGGGCGACCATTCTTCAGTCGCTTGGCGTTTAAGCAGTGATGAATCAGGGCCAGGCGATCGCTCGTCTTGGTGTAGAGGCAAAGTAATCTGGGATTGAGCGGGGCACAATCCGGCTCGAATCGGGTAATCGGAACGGCATGGAAACCATCATCTTCAGCCAGTACCGTTATGGGTGTGTGACCCAGGATTTTGCTAGCGGTTTCAAAGACCAAACGTGCTTGTTGGAAGGCTTCTGGTGTGTGCTGGCGCATCAACGCATCTCCCCATAACAGCAGCGTTTCCAGGTAATGGAGTAGAATCGCTCGCTGTTTGACTTCCTCGAATGGAACCGGATCGCTGACACAACAACATTCTTCTGATACATTGACTGCACGTGTATCAACAGTAGCGAGTAACGCGCTTTCAGACGCTTCTGTTGGGAGGTCTTCGGACGTATCTTCCAGGTCACTCTCAGGGGTATCAGTCAAGAGTTGATTCAGCGTCGAGAATAAAATGACATCGTCAGGCGGCTCATTTGGTTCCTCATCGCCGACGGGGGCGCTACCAGGATCGGGTTCCGCAGGAAAACAGTTGACCCAGGTATTGTCACTTAACAAAGGCGCGTAGGTTGTTTCGTACCACTTCAGGGCGGATTCAAACTGACAGTGAGTGCGTAACTGCCCAGAAACGGCGATCGCCACGCTAAACAAAGACGGCGGCAGCAACGGTTTGCCAGGGTCAAACCAGGCAAAGAAGGGAAATGCCGCTAATCCACCTGTAGACTCTGGCAACAGCGGATTAACAACTTGAGGAATAACCACAGCTTCATCCAAGGGCAAGTCGTACCGGAACCCAGGCGGGAGCGTAGGTGAGACGCCATCTTCATCACCCTCTTCCTCGTTCGGTAAGGCAGCTGGGATTCCAATGGGCGTTTGGCCGCCATCGACTCGGAAGTAGAGTGAGTCACCGTAACGCCCGATAAGCGTTAGCTGCGGATTGGCTCCTGCCATTCCTTCTGAGAGTCGAACGCCATCGTAGGATTGCCGGGGTTGTTGAAATTCGCCATTGTGCACCCGACACCAGCGCAAATGCACCATGCGTTTGGGTTTCCAGTGCAGTAAGCGAGGCAATTCGCCGGGGCGGTGCCAGTCCGTCTGCGGATTGGCATCAATCCCCGCTTGTGGATTGCCAGGCGTTGCCCCCCACTCAGCAATTTGTTCGATGGCTCCCGGCTCTGCGTCATATTCTTGAGCCGCGTAATATCGGCTCTCTTCCAGCCAAAAGTAATACTCATCCATCAGGGCAGGATGAACTTTTCCACAAACACTACAGCAGGCCGATAGCTCTGCGGGATTACATTTAGGCATCAACGTCGTACTTGCGGAGGGAATGCCAGCCGCTGCCACCCGGATGAATTTCGTTCCCAATCGGACGGCAGCCTGGAGCCACAGGGGTAAGTCAGCAGCAGATAGTTGCGGTCTGTTGCTGGTAACAAAGGCTGGTATTGGAATAGGATTCTCGCCGCCTTCACCGCCTTCACCGCCTTCGCCACCTTCACCGCCTTCGCCGCCTTCGCCGCCATCTCCATTGGGCATTGTTTCAGCCTGAATGGGAGCTAACCAATTTGGACGCGCATGGCGATCGGGTGTGCCCATCAGCCCCAAGCCCTGCGGCACGGGGTTGAGAAATTGGATGGTCGAGGGTTCGTGGTGCTGCAAAAGAGCTACACCAGGATGACTGGGAGGGCGGGAACCGCTCCAGTAAGGAAGCCCTCCTGGCATAGGCATCGTCAGCGCAGCCCGACGAAGTTCTGATTCTAAAAATTGAAATGCTTCCGTTTGCTGGGCGTCCTGAAGTTCGTCCCACTCAATCCAGTTTTCGTGATAGATTAGCCGTCGCTTGCACGCTTCCCAGGTGCGGAACGTGGCAAAGTGCCGTTCCCATGCCCGAACAAAGTCAGAGGAAGCCGTAAATCCTGGCTCTAAACCCAAGCGCGATCGCTGGATGAACAGATGGACGGCTGTAATAGCTTCTTCAATCCGGCTGGCCTTCTGGCAAATGCCCGCCTCCACATCTAACAAGAGCAGTTCGCTCAGGTGTTTAGCCTCCGTCACAAACCCGCCCCAGGGCAGCGGGATCCGGTTCATATGAGTGAGATAGGCGACCAGGGCCGTGCGTCCTCGTTGCCTTAGAGCATCGTTGAGCCGTTTGATTTCCCGATAGCGACGTGGCTCACCATTTTCAATACAGCCATCACGATAGAACTGCGTCAGGTTGGCATTGCCAGACTCGGTTATACCAAAGGCGGTTTCGAGTGCTGATGGGTCATCAGACGCCCACAAATCGGGGCGTGCTTCGCGAATATCGCGTGGATAGAACCGCTGCAACAACGAACGAATCCACTTCTCAGATTGCCAGACTCTTACAGCCCAACGGTCATCTTCTAAGTCCATTGAGCTGACTAAATAGTCGAGGTAGTAGCGCAATACTAGATTGCTATGGCGAAGATCAATCCCAAAATGACGAACCAAATCGGCGGGTTCATCAGGATGGAACTCCTTGGATTCATGGAAAGCAAACCAAACAGGTTGCTCTGGAGCTCGTTGCGTTTCGCTACGCATGACGGTGTAGTCGAACAGTCTCTCCCACCAGTCAAACATGGCCTGTTGCCGCTGGGCTGTAGGAAGCACCCGCTGATCTTGGCTAACCAACGGTGGATTGTAATTGTCTAGGACAGGCAGAAAGTTAGGGTCAAAGTTGGCCCGATGGGTTTCAAATACTCCCCCAGTGCGATAATAAGCTTGTCCAACAAAGTTGGCTGGGTTGGTCAGTATGTAACTCAGTTCTGACTGGCCACCATCGGAAATTTGCTGAGCTGAGAGCTGAAGCCGATGAGCCAACAACATGGCTTTGTAGGCTCGTTGATAGGTGCGTCGTATATCGCGGATGGTGCTAGTGTAGTGGATTGCCAGAAATGTCTGAGCCATACCACCTCGCTCAATACCACGATCCAGCGTGGCGTCTTTCTGAGCCTGAAAGAGCTTGTTGTGGGGAATAGCCAACCAATCGTTTTTCGCATCTGGCCCGTTATATTTCAGTTGAAAACCTGTAGTCTGCGGACACACATCTTCCGGACCATCAAACGATAGAGGGTGGCGCTCTAACTCAATTTCTAGCTTGTAAAATCCTTCTTTCAGATCAATCGGTGCTGAGCAAGCAGCTGGAGCCTCCTCATGAGGCCAATCGTGAGCTAGCAAGATCCAGGTTCTCTGACCTCGCCGCAAGGTCACGCGCCAGCGGTGGGATTGGTCAACAGCTTCAAAGTCGGGTAACTCACCCGATTCGGTAGGTGCGCCTGCCCCAAAGGCATATTGCCCTTCCTCCTCTATCAGCAACAGTCCATGCCAGTGCAGCATAAATGGCTCGGCTCCACCCAGCGGTGCGCCATCTACGTTTGCCATTGCAAAACCGTTTCGCACTGCCGCAAAGCGAAGCTGTTCGGGGGAAAAGGTCAGTTCCATTGTAGGCAGTATGGTTGGAATGGGAGCATTCCAGGCATTTTCTTCTACGTCAAAAGCATCCAACCCACCCCGGACTTCCCGCCAGCGGATGTTGCCCTGGGCGTCACGATATTCCGCAAACAGACCCATGCCGATCAGGCCAAGTAAGGCTGCAAACGCTCCTCCACTGGGCTGGGGTTGCCAAGTTACAGATGGGGATTGCCCGTTGTCATTCTCCCAGGGCGTGATAGCTCTATTTTCATCTGCCCACAGGTTTCTCAGCAGGAGTTTGGCAACATCTGTCTCTGCTTGATCCGGGCTTTCTGTGTTGTCTGCCACATGGCTAGCCAGGTGTTCTGCAATAACCTGGCAACGTTGGTAGAACTGAGCAAATTCATGCTGAAACCATTGCCAGCGAGCCGTTTCGTCAGGCTCTTGAATCAGCTTTTCTTCCGCATCTCTAAAATTACTGAAGATGCAAGCAAAATGAGCCAGATCGACTCTGGGAAGGAAGTAGAGATCACGAACAGCGCTTCTTTCCTGTGCGGACAGTTGACGAATACGACTGAGCTTTGCCAACACCGCTTCATCGGTCAGTGGCAGTTGTGTCCATAGTTCCTGAGCCGCGATATCGTATCGGAAGGGTCCTCCTGGTGGTGTATTCCACATGCGTTCAGCGGTTGCGCCGAGTGAGACTCGGTACTGTTGCTGGAGGGCACTCACACTGATCCCACTGTCAGTCAGGATGGTGGGGAAAAAGTGTTGCCCTAGCGAGAGCCAGGGATTGGTCCCTGGGGGAACGGAGAAACCAAACTCGTCTATCAGGGCCGCTTCCATCCGTAGCCAAGTCCATTGCTGAGCCGTTTCGTCACTGACATTAACAGCCATGAGTTTTTGCCGAAGTGCCTCCAGAGAATGGCGATCGCTATCATCCGGCAAGCTCAGCGCGAAGTCCTGTGCTTCATTTGGGGGTTGTAGCGGAAACGGATCGTCTCCCTGCAAATGAGCGCGATTGGTGAAGATGAACAGGAGTTCTCCAACTCTAAAGTCGGAGGCATAGATTTTGGCAAGAACTTCGGCCAGTCGTAATGTATGGGTCGGATGGGCATCCCAGGCATCATTTGGAGCCGCTGGATCAAAACCAATTAAGGCGGAAATGGCATCCAGGTTAGCTTCGAGCAGCTTAATGAACTCCGGCTCTCGGCAATCACAGTGATAAGTATCCAAAGCATACTGCTGAATTTGATACAGCAAATGCTCGATCGCCCAGCCCTGTTTTGCCGCACCCGGCACCCAAAACGCGAGCAAGTGCAGACGATCAGCACCTATATCACCAGGATTTGGCTCACTACCATCGGTCAACGAGAGCTGAAAGTTATCCCGAAACATTTGGAATGCAACGAGTTGTCGGATAAAGTCTGGATTAATCGTCGCGCCATCAAATAGGCCCAGAACGTCGCAAATATCCCGTAGCTCGGTAAAAGAGTAATTTGCATTCGGCACAGTCTGTAGAATGCGCCAGAGTCGAATGAAAATAGCGAGTTTTCTGAATGCTTCTTCCGCGCTAATATCCTCTGCGATCGCAATGAAATTCCTATCTAAACAACACGGTTCGCACTCCGGAAAGCTTTCTTCACGGTCATTTCTTGGGCCAAACAGAACGAACTCAGACTTCCATAGCTCCAGAAATTCGCAGTAGGTCAAACAGGTACGCTCTAAAAATTCAGAAACACGAAATATGATGTCTACCCATGGCTGCTCATCCGAGAACTCAAACTCAAAGCCATACAGGATATGCGTAGCCACTCCGCCCGGCTGAAACAGATTTGCATATTCCTCAGGCGTAATTTTCAGATACTCAATTGCCGTGTCAATGCGAACAGGATAGCGCCAGAGATGCGTTTGGAATTCCGTTGGCTCATTGGCAGGATCCAGCACAAACTCAGTGATGTCTTTGCGGAAGTACCGCATGGTTGCAAAGCGGCTGGTGCCCAATTGCTGCAAATAGGTACGCGCCACATCCAACGGCTGAGAATAGGGCAGCGTACAAGTCGAAAAGTCATTTCTGAGGATGTCGTAAGCTATTTGCTGCGCGGTAGGCGTAGCCGAGGTAGAGTGCTCAGGTAGCACCTCTAAAAGCGTTTCTGGATCGTGAAGGAAAGCGTCAGCGCTGGGGGTGGGGTTGGAGGTTAACTCATGCCCACCAACCTGTTGAATAGCCGTGTTATCCACCGTCCCAGAAGCGACATCATTGGCGACCATATGCTCCAATGACTCATTCACGATGTCAATTAACGGAATCGGCACTTCCAAGTTGGCTTTACTGGCTAACAAATTACCTAGCGAGCCACGGCGATCGCCCAACAGCACCGCTACCGACTGTTCAGCCTGGAGGGGAAAGAGCGTTTCACAGGTCGATGCCGCAGACACTTGCAGCAGTTCTTTTAGATAAGCGACCGGGCCAAGGGGCGATCGATGGGCAGGCGGAACGCAGTTGATAATGGAACCATCGGGATTAACGGGCCTGAAGCCAGTACCGTCAGGGGCTGGTTCAACGGTAGAAACATCAGCGTTTTCCCAAATGATCTCAGCATAGTCGTAGGCCACGGAACCCGCTAAAGCGGCTTTGAACTCCTCCATGCTGTTGAAGCGTGCAATGATGTCTCTGTTGGTGAAACCCCTGGCCCATAGGGCTTCCATGACCGAAAATCGGATGCTGATGGGTGCTGCACTCGCATCGACGGGGTCAATGTTATCGGTCAGGGTCAACATTTGCTGAATGCAGCGTAACCATTCGGTGAATTGCTCCTGAGCGATCGGGTCGCCGGGAAAAATAGTGTTCAAATTAGCGGCCAGCTGATCTGTATTCCAGCCGCTGAAGGAAAATTCAGGATCGACATTCAACAATGCATCTAAAGGATTAGCAGAGCGTCCCAGACTGGGCAAATCCTCGGCTGAGGGCGGATCCGGATCATCAAATACCGCACCAATATCAAAGAATCGGCGTAAGTGACGAATAAAAGCTTGAGTTCGCTCTTCCGTGGTGCCCGGTTTCGTGAAATCGGGAAGTAGCGTTGGATTGGGGATGAGTAAAGCTTCCCAATCATTATTGGTTGTCGTAGATAACTCTGTAACAGAATTGATGCCTAACCCAGCAGGTGTAGGAGCTTCAATAGCAGCGACTAAAGGTGTATGGGCTTTAGTAATCGCACATAGCACCAGATCTAAGTGACCTGTCGTGTCAGCTGCAGAAAGCGCGCCCCAAAACACATTGATGTCGGTTTCGGAAGACGCTAACCAGTTGCTCACTAACCCTTGCACTTCTGTACCCGAGTTAACGACACACTCTGCCGTACCGACTTCTTCTGCCGAGCCCAAAGCCCGCAGGCGTCGTGCCGCTTGAAAAGGATTGACAGTAACTCCCCCTGGCGTAGTGAGAATGGGTTCACGGATGATCTGCTCATCGATCGCCTGCTCAAACTCTGCAAGGGTCTGCGCCTCAGCATCTAACGTTGCTAGTTTGTAGCGCTGTTCTCGTTTGACCTGAGGCGGCAGCACAGCAGCAAGGGCATAGAAATAGGCCGCAGGCACTTCAAACGTCGGGTTTAAGGCTGCGCCATCTACGCCAGTCAGAATTACTTTAGCGATTTTGTCAGGCTCGTTGGGGAAGATGGGGAAGTGGAAGCCAACTCTGTTTGCTTCTCGACTGTATTCTTCACACCAGATGGCAGCGGAGAGCGCAAAGATAAAGCTGGTGAGGCGATCGGCGTCACTATTATGCTTGGTGTAATAGGTCAACAACTCCCCTTCAAACACCCGCCTATCTCGCTCATCATCACTATCCGTAGACTGAGGCCCTGTGTAAATTTGCTCTAACGATCGCTTGGGTTCTGGGAGTGGATACGCATCCCGATCCCAAATGATTTCGTAAGCAATGTGGCGACATTGATCGAGGCTCAGATCAGCAATAGCCGCCAGACTACCAGGCTCAGCATTTAAGACCTCTTCTACGGCTGTTCGCAATGCATCAAAATTAGGAGCCGCACCGTTTTCAGGAAGAATAACAGTCGGAGAGCTTTGTGCAGAAGAGGGTAGGGCCAGATGTAGACTTATGGGTTCAAGGCCAGTAAAAGCGTTGGGATTAGCAGGCAGCGCAGCCGTTGACACTGGCACGTTGTAATAGGTTTGGTTGTGGGCAATTTGGTTACCACTGCGAGTAATTTCTAACCGAATATCTGCTGTGCGATATTCAGTCCCCGCAGGCGGAGTGGGAATTTCGATAACCGCAGTGGCGATCGCCTGGGGCTGTAAACCAGCCAGGGGATTTTCTGGCGAAATATCATAATGCTGAACAATCCGAGTAGTTGGATCTAGGGGTGGAGGCACTAAACTCAATGGATTGTCTGGTAATGGCAGGTACTCTGCTTCTCCAATTTGTGTCCCATCAGGGTTGTTAAAAGAAATATCGAACGCAGTAACAGTTAACCCATTTAAATAGGATGTGAAGGCTGATCCTTCGATGGGTTCTTCGGGGTGGAGGCGGATGATGATTAATGGCATGGGAGACTCCCGCTTCTTAACTTTTTGAATTGTCGTGTAATTTTCCAAGTAGTTCTGGCAGTTTGATATAAGAGCTCAACGCCTATATATTCGTGAACTATGGGAATTTCATTGCTCGATGAAACCTCTAAGAGCTTCGTAGTCAATGTCATTCAGCAAATTTGATTCTGGAAATGATTCAAAATTAAATCTTGAATTCCATTCGTTGCTTGGATCCAACGCACCACCTGGACCATGACACTGGGCACAGAACGGATTGCGTCCTTCCCGTAGCGCTCGATTTGCAAGATCTTCATCCCAACCCGTTGTTCTACCTAGATAGTTGTCAACTGTGCCGCCTGGCCCTAATAAGTCAGAGACTACCCACTCAACTGTTGCTATGGGCGTTAGACCATATGCATCACTAACAACGCTTCCAGCAACAGAGGAAGCTGAAGTATTTCCTGAAACAAAGGCATCAGTTGTATTTGCTACAGGGTTGGCCGTCTGTGCAGCCGCATAGACATCACCAGTATCAAAAAGTACGTATGCCGCGATTCCTACTGCAATGATTTTCCCAAGTGTGCCGCCACCACCTCTTCTTCCTCTTGGTGTTCTGCCTCTCCTTGACCCTGTTCCGCCCCCACCATCTGTGCTTGTACTTGTACCTCTACCTGATGCTGCTGACTGCCTAAAGCGCCTGCCCACCATATGTCCAAAAACCCTAGGATGGCCTCGCAATGCGGACTCACGTCTTACTACATAGGTGTAGGCACCATCCGGATTTTGCCAACGCACGACATCAGAATCCGGTGCCAACCGATCCATTTGGGTAGACATATAATCCCGCATACGAACATCGACATCAGCATCACTTGGACGTCGACCACCTGCTTGCCTAAATTCGTCTCTGGCCTGATCTCGCATCTGACTACGTACGGCAGATCGCAACTGCCGCCCGCGTCTATCATCCTGTTGCATCGCAATAAAGCCTTCATCCGTGATCGTTGTCATGCGTTCAGTAGAGATAGTTTGGGCGACGATGGTATCTCCACGAGCACTTGTCGACGAGGGAATATCGGGTTGTCCACTACCGTAGAAACCTCCTCCAGCCCAGACATGGGGACGACTTCTAGAAGTACTTGCACCATTGCGAGCCATGTTGGCAGCACCTGCCTCTGTTGTGCGATGGTAAATGGTGATTTCGCTATCTAGGCCAGACAGATCTACTCGGATTATGGGTTCATTTTGAGCGTAAACATATAAATTGAATCCATCTACGAATCCAGCAGGATCGGGACTTATCCACCTCGCTAGCCAAGCTGCGTAGTACCGTGCTCCATGGTAATTGAGCCCACTTTCTTCATCTCGCTCTTTTCCGGTATAACGATAGCGTTTTGGTATCTCTATTTGGCTACGAACTGATTGATATGCAGTGTTGCCATAGGGAGTAAACTCTTCATAAGAGATAATGTGTGCTTGACTATCCAACTCCGCACTGGCTGAGCCGAGATGATTTCCTAGTTGGAAACGTATAAGTTGAGGTGGTGCAGGGTCACTTTTTGCTATATCGATCGTTCGAGTTTCTACTAATGCAACTCGCTGCTGATTATCCATAATGTGCAGCGTCTCTCGCTCTAGTTTGACTTTCCCCTCTCCACTGAGTTGCCGAAATACTTCAAAGCCACCTAAATAAATTCGCTCCTCGGTTCGCCCTGGTGACTTTTCCACAACTTTTCGCATACGCTGACCAGCAGCATCGTATGTGTAGTAGGCTGTTCCACCACCCCCTAAGTCTGCTTGCCGTAATTGATCCTTATAGTTCCAATGCATATTGGCAGCGTGAGGATTGGCCTGGTTTGCCAAGTGCGGCATTCGGGTTATATTGCCGTGAATGTTATGCTGATAGGGCTCAATCTTTGGATTGGCTCCAGCAAGGGTGGTATTGCTCAGGCGGTTACTTTGCTTCGTCGGCTCAAGCAGGCTGGTTTCCTTATAGGTATAGGTACGAGCCCAGCCAGCGTGGGCGGGGTCGCTGCCCCGATGCTGCATTGAGAGGATGTTACCTACGGCATCGTAGACATACTGCTCCACATATCGCCCCATAGCATTGCCGTCGCCTGGATGCTCTAGACGAGTATGGAAACTATTGAAGGCGTCCGGTGGGGTGGGGGCATTGGAGTTACCGCCAGTTTGTCCTAGGTGCTCGCGTCCGGTGGCTTTGATCAGGCGATAAATGGCATCGTAGGTGTAGTCATTGCTGGGTTCAACCCGGTGGTTACGGAAGTAGAGGGTTTGCTGGGCACTGTCCCGAATGTAAGTGATGTTGCCCGCAGGGTCATAGGTGTAGGCTAAATCTTGCAGGGCTTCGGTCCTTCGTAGCGTGTGCATCTGAACCAGACGGAAGGTTAGTGGATCGTAGTCGTAAGTAGTGATGATACCGTTGCCGTATGCAATTTGAGTGCGTTGTCCTTTTGCGTCATAGTCAATGTTTTCAACAAAGTTTGTTGCAGTATCAGCGCCTTGAAGATTGACTTCAATTCGCTCCAGTAAGTTGGCTTCGTTATAACCAGGACGAATGATGCTGCTATCCGGCGTTTCCATCGTCACCGGGCGGTTCAACGCATCGTAAATCGTATGGCTGGTAAAGGTATTAGCTTCCAGGCGGGGAGCCAGAACCGCTTCGAGGGCTGCTGGATCGAGGGGGGCTGTGGCATCAACAGGCAATGCCTCGTCTATAGCTTGCCAATCGACTGCTTGCTTGTACTCTTGCTCCAGTCGGCGAGACGATTCAAACAGGTTGTTTTTAAAGTCATAGGCTTCAGTGGATGCAACTCCGGCCTGGTCAAAGTGGAGATAGAGTTGTCCTTTCAGGTTGCGTTGCACAGCTTCCGGATGCTGCTCGCCGTAGACTGAGCGCTCGGTGAGTAGTTCCTGGTTTGGCGTGCTGGGGTTGGCTCCTGTGACAAAGTGCCGCAGCGGGCGACGCAAAGGATCATACTCGGTGCGGAAGGTGTGACCGCGACTATCCCAGGCACGGAGAGGATTTCCGACTACGTTATTGAACATCCAGCGGCTTCCCGCTTCCATACTGGCCTGATGAATGCGGTTTCCCAGCAGGTCATAGTCGTAACGCATGACGATGCGCCCTTGGGGATCATCCGCCTGAATAATGGCATCCCGCACGGTTCGTTGGTTGCCTTCAATGTCCAGCTCCACACGGGTGGGATAAAGATCGGGAGTGCCGTCCGATCGCTGACCATTGTGCGCCAGCGTGAGGAAGGGCCGTCCTAATGTATCAAAGTAGGCTGTGGTGGGGGTATTGGCATGGGCAGCGGCTTTGGTGGCGGCAGCTTGCTCTTGAGCGCCCAGGTCGCCTACCTGCCGCTGGGCGTACCAGGTTTGCCAGTGTTTGGGCTGTGTCGCAAAGTAATCGCTGACATAACCACTAATGTCCCTATCCGTTCTTGGGTCAGCGGTGACGGTATCGTTCACGTCCCAGGTCACCTGCTGCCAGGGATCAAACACCACTTTTTCGTAGGTATGATTGGGATACAGCGTGGCGATCGCCCGTCCTA
>JBCBSL010000114.1:0-14498 GCA_039819145.1 Cyanobacteria bacterium J06638_22 | reverse complement strand
CCCATTCCGCTCAACAGGTTAGATAACGAAAGTGACAGAAAGATGACATTTAGATATCTGTATCAGATCCACGTCATATAAAACCCGTTTAAATAGCCGTAAACCAATAGCCGTAAACCCCAAATATTGCAGCAGCCACAAACGATATTCGGGGTTTACAGCTGGTTTTGATATCAGACGCTTTTATGGATGTTTGTAGCCTTCGCAAACCCCTGCACCATCTGGCATACTGGGCTGCATTGTGTTGGGAACTCCCCGCTTAGGATTAACGGACGCATTGCCATGTCAGACCCGATGGACTCTCAGGCGTCTTCCGCCGCTGCTGAGCTTTCGCCCACCAAACGTGCCTTGCTTGCCCTCAAAGACCTGCAAGCCAAGCTAGATGCGATGGAGCAAGCAAGAACGGAGCCGATCGCCATTGTGGGAATGGGTTGTCGGTTTCCGGGGGATGTGGATGCCCCGGATCGCTTCTGGGAGTTGTTGCGGCATGGGAAAGATGCCATCACATCGGTGCCCAGCGATCGCTGGAATCCTGACCAGCTGGCCGATGCTGATCCGAACTTAGATGCTGCAATCCTCAACAGTCTCCGGCGGGGAGGCTTTGTGCCGCATTTGTGGGACTTTGATGCCCCCTTCTTCCGGATGGCTCCCCGCGAGGCGATGACCCTCGATCCGCAGCAGCGACTGTTGTTAGAGGTGGGATGGGAAGCGCTGGAGCATGGGGCGATCGCCCCAGATTCCCTGAATGGTACAGCCACGGGCGTGTTTGTCGGCATTTGCAGCATCGACTACTGGCAAGAACTCTTGCACCAAGAGGCGGCGCAAATCGATGCTTACCTGACCACGGGCAACACCCACAGCGTTGCTGCCGGACGGCTCTCTTATTTATTAGGACTAACGGGGCCGAGCATGGCGGTCGATACGGCCTGCTCCTCCTCTCTTGTGGCGTTGCATCTCGCCTGCCAGAGTTTACGGCAAGGGGAGTGTGACTTGGCGTTGGCCGGGGGAGTGAACCGCATCCTGTCGCCAGAACCCACCCTCAACTTTGCGCGGGCGCGGATGCTATCGCCCGATGGGCTATGTCGGAGTTTCGATGCGGCGGCCAATGGCTTTGTGCGAGCCGAAGGGTGTGGCCTGGTGGTGCTGAAACGGTTACGGGATGCGGTGGAGGGGGGCGATCGCATCTGGGCGGTTATCCTTGGCTCTGCCACCAACCATGATGGACGCACCAGTGGGTTGACCGTGCCCAATGGCCCCGCGCAGCAAGCCCTGATCCGGCAAGCGCTCAAAAATAGCCGGATTCAACCCAGCCAGGTGAGTTACCTGGAAGCCCACGGCACGGGCACCGCGCTGGGCGATCCGATTGAGGTGAATGCCCTTGGTGCCGTGTTTGGGGGCGATCGCACCGCCGCCAATCCCCTCATCCTCGGCTCAGTCAAGTCCAACATCGGCCACCTGGAAGCAGCCTCGGGTATTGCTGGGGTGATCAAGGCTGTGCTGGCGTTGCACCATCAGGAAATTCCAGCCAATCTGCACTTCACCACCCCCAATCCCCACATTCCCTGGGCAGACTTACCATTCAACGTTCCGACGCAGCCCTTCCCCTGGACCACAACTGAACGACGCATCACGGGGGGCAGCGCGTTTGGCTTCAATGGCACCAATGCCCATGTGGTGTTGGCTGAAGTCGAACCCTCTAGCCCGCTCCCATCTCTGCCAGGGTGGTTTGTCTTACCCCTTTCCGCCCGCAACGAGGCAGCGCTGCGGCAATTGGCCGAACGCTACGCGGATGCCTTCCGGCGCTATCCCTACTGGGATTGGGGTAATGTTTGCTTCACGGCAGCGGTGGGGCGATCGCACTTTCCCCTCCGGCTTGCAATTCTTGCCCATTCCCTTGCCGATGCCAGCCATCAACTCACGGCTTTCCTTCAGCATCAGGCAACCGATCAAGTCTTCCAGGGGCGTGCCCCAAATGATGCATTACCCCAATCTCTTCCAACGGATAAAACAGAGGAGGCATGGCGGGCGATCGCCCAAGCCTATATCGCAGGACAACTCCCCGACTGGAAAACCTACTACCCACGTCAGCAACACTCCCCGTTGCCATTGCCCACCTATCCATTTCAGCGGCAGCCCTATCGCATCGAGCGGTGACCTTAGCGATCGCTCGATTCCGCCCACTCGTAGACGATATCGGTGATTTCTCCGCGCCAGTAGGGGAGGGAACCTGTTGGCAACTCCCATTCCACCCAGCCTGCCATCGGTATCTTCATGCCATCCTGCGCGGTGTAGTGGCTGAAATGTCCTCGCCAGGGGGTCGGTTGCAGTTCGCCGTCTACCGTTCGATAGCGGCAGGGTGTCCACACCTCCGAAATACAACCATTTGTATCGAAGGAGAACGTAAGGGAAACCTGGCGATCGCCCGCCACTAGCGTGGCTTCAGCCGTCGTATCATCCATCGGTTTCCAGTTCACGCCTTGGCTGGGAAGCAGTGCTGTCGGAAACCAGACCGCTTCAGCGAGGTACCGCAGTAATTCTCCCTGTGCTAACTCCTCGGTACCCTGCTCATGGGCAACGGGGATCGAACCGAACAGCGCCGCCTGTAGCGTGCCATTCCCCTCCACGTAGGCATCACGGACGCAGACAAACATACCCGGAGCCATTGCTACGCGGGCATCCCAGTCAAATCCAGGGGATTGAAGCACAACCAGTTGCTGAGCCGCGAAGGGGCGATCGCTCGCTTCCGTTTCGCCCATGCGAATCTGCCCCCGTTGCCACAGTCGAACGTTGGTGATCAGCGGTTGCCCATCTGTCAACACCTCCTGGAAATAGCGTTGTACGGGCAATGGCAACCCTGCCAGCTCCTCTGGTGTGTAGTGCGTCGGTGTTGGTTGGCGGATCGCTGTTTCGAGACGTGTGCGAATCGCCTGAGTTTGGTGTTGCCATCGCCATATTCCCCCTCCAACGATCAGCACAATTAGGAGGGCGATCGCACTCAGCACGCCAAGGATGATTGACAGAACCATACTTTTCCTGCCTCCAAGCTTCAGATTCTACTCGTAGGACTCGCGCAAAACATGCGTTCTCAGTTGTAATAGTGCTACATGCCCATGAGGAACACAATCTTGGGCATGATGGATGCCGCGTAGTACAGGGTTGTCAAAAAAGGAGCGATCCTTCGGATTGCGAATAAACTAACCTGCCATCTTTTTGAGAGAAGCGCGGGCTCAGTCGCGCTTCTCTCAAAAAGATGGTTTTCTATTTAATTCAGAATCCTTAATCTCAATGCATAAAGGCTAGACAACTTGACCAGAGATTTTGTCAAAAATACTCACCCTACTCTGACATTCATGCGTCAGAATAGGGGAGATCAATCTATCTCACTAGAGCTATGATTCGTCGACGCCAAACTCCATGGATTCAACGCTGGTCGCGTCCTCTTATCGGAGGAATTGCTGTACTGGGAGCTATCAACACCGCTTACCTCACCCTGACCAAGCTGTTGGGAGGCGAAGCTGCCTGCCCAACTAGCGGGTGTGAACAAGTGTTGTCCAGTCGCTATGCCGAAGTCTTTGGCTTGCCACTCGCACTGTATGGCTTTCTTGCCTATGCTGCAGTGGCCGTCTTCGCGCTAGGGCCGCTTCTCATTAATCCTGACAAAGATAAGAAACTCCGTGCCAACCTAGACAACATCACTTGGCTGTTTCTCTTCATCAGTTCAACGGCCATGCTCGTGTTCAGCGGCTACTTGATGTACATCATGTTCACCGAGTTCGTCGCGCCCTACGGTGCAGCAGGTATTTGTTACTACTGTCTGGCCTCGGCTCTATTTGCCTCTGCCTTATTTGTGCTGACGATTTTGGGGCGCAGTTGGGAAGATGTGGGTCAACTTTTCTTTACGGGCGCACTGGTCAGTGTTGTTGTGCTGGTGGGAACCTTGGGGGTTTACTACGGTGGCGGCAACAACCCCAATGGACAACTGGCCGATGGAGCGACTGGGCCTGCCGTTCAAACCACGTCTGGGCCTGCAGAGATTGCGCTGGCTCAACATCTCACCGATCAAGGCGCCCGGATGTTTGGGGCTTACTGGTGTCCCCACTGCCATGACCAAAAAGTTTTGTTTGGTCGGGAAGCGTTTGACCAAGTGACCTATGTCGAATGCGCACCCGATGGGGCGAATTCTCAAGCGGAGCTATGCGGCTCTATCCCCGAAATCCGTGGTTACCCCACATGGGAAGTGAATGGGCAGTATTTCTCGGGGCGTCAAACCCTGGAGCAACTGGCTCAATCATCAGGCTATGATGGGCCGCGCAACTTCCAAAACACGCTGTAACCCAACGGCAATTTACCAATGCATCGAGGTTGGGGCATGACTTGCTCCAGCCTCGATAAAGTGCATAATTTCTGATTACTATCTGATTGCTAAAGTTTTCTTAAGCAGGGAAGTCTCTGGCGCTTCGCGCCTTTGAGAGGTTTCCCTGCTTTTGTTGCGCGAGGTATTTCCTGATGCGTCGGAAAACCTAAGGAATAAACGAATAAAGCAATTTTCATCCAGGTTTCGGCTAGGCTCAACCAGCCGCAAGCCTTCCCCGTGGAAATCTGGATAGAACCGTTTATTCCTAACCCAGGCACTTGTTTTTAGTGTCTCACGCGCACTCTCATCTGGGGTCTGTCACCTTGAAAAAGACGCATCACTGGCTAGATATCGCAGAATACGCCACGCTCGTTGGCTTGGGCGTGGGGTCGATTACCTCATTTGTCTCCGCTCAGTTCTTCTACACATCGGCTCCTCTGTCGCTGTTGGTGTTGCTCAATTTGGCAAGCCGCAACCGTTTGGAGCAGGAGATGCAGCGGAGAACGCAGCAGGCGATCGCCCAAATCGACCACAAGGTTTCTCAAAACCTGGATCGCCTCAATCAGCAGATTCAAACCTTGCCCACTACCGAGGCCATGGGCGGTCTACGGAAGTCGATGCTGGTTAAGAATCGGGAAATGGCAGAGCGCCTAGCCGGGGAAATCAAGACTTTGCAGGATGGGGTACAAGCTGTTCTGGTGATGATCGAGCGGCTCAAGCTGGGCACGGTGCGCCAGGATCTTGATGCGGTGCGACAGCAGTACGACAGCCTGAACAATGGGGTGATCGGCCTAACCAACCAGGTGCAACAAATGGTCAACTCAGGGCAGTTCGACCAGATGGAGCAAGCGATCGCCCAGTTGCGTCAAAACACCAAGCAATTGGAAGCCAACATTCAATCCCTCGCTGATCAGACGAAGCCAACCCTGACCGCTCTCCAGGATCAGATTAGCCATCTGAATCGCCAATTCCAAAAATTGCCGCCACCCTTCGATTCCAGTGCCCTCAGGCAAGAGGTGGCTGAATTGACGCGGATGGTGGCTGATCTGGTGCCCAAGCGTGACTTGAGTGCCTTGTCCAGAGAGCTGAGCAAACTACAATCGCAGCAAGAATCTCAGCTCGCAGCGGAGGAAGCGTTTCGGCGCAAGCTGCAAGATATTAGCCTACAGCTTCAAAGCCGACCCACTAAGTCCAGCCTGACCTCCCTCCAAAATCAGATCAATCACCTCAATCGGCAGGTTCAGAAGCTACCCCCTCCCTTTGACGCCACCGCTCTAGAACAGGAGGTTGCAAAGGTTGTCAAAGTTATGTCGAGCATGGTGCCCCGTCGGGACTTCAGCAGCCTGATTACCCAGGTCAAATCCTTGCAGCAGCAGCAAGAATTTCAGTTGAAGATTGAGCGGACACTCCAGAAGGAATTGCAAGCTCTCAGTCAGCAACTGCAAGCGGTGATGGAAAATCCACCTGTTGCGACGGCGGGAACAACCGCTGCGGAGCCAGACCCCACCCCACAAGCGTTTCAAGATCGCTTAGAAGCTGTGTTGCATCAGCCGTTGACCCAAGTTCGGGAGCAGTTGCGCATATTGCCGCCGGACGCAGCGTTGGATGAATCCACGGCGATCGCCCTGCTGCAGGCGTTGGCCACCATCAATGCGCCGTTACAAAATACCCCAGACGGCTCACAGTACGAGTTTGTGCTGGATGTTAAGGCGTCGGAACCCAGTGCTGATTCTACTGCCGAACCTATTGCCGAACCCGCTACCGAACCCGATGCCGAGCCCCCGGCCCAAACCCACAGCCGCCGCATCCTGGAAGAAGCATTGGAGCGATCGCAAGAGCAGCTCGTCATCATTTTGCCCTGGTCACGCCAGGTCAATCTGGATGATCAGTTGCTGGAGAAAATGGAAACCTTCCTGCGCCAGCAGCGCCATCTGCATGTGGGGTGGTGCCACCAGACTCAGCGCACCCAAGGTCGCTTCCTCAAAGCCATTCAGCAACGGTGGCAGGTGCAGCCCGAGCTGCAAAGCACTCTGCAAGAAACCTTGCAGCGCCTGCTCCAACTGAAGCGGATCGATCCGCAACGATGCCAGTTTCAAATCATGGGCACCCGGGAAAATTTCCTGGTGTCGGATCAGCAATACGCGGTGTTGGGCATGGATGAGGCTCTGGCCACTGCATCCCGACCTGATGTTGAATTGAAGCTTCGCACAACCGATCCGGTCGTGGTGCAGCAGTTGAGCGAGCGTTTTGGCCAACCCACACCCGAATCGACGGATATTGCAGCGCACTGGAATCTGATGGCCACCCGCTACGACCTGGGCGATCGCCAAAGCGCTCTGGAAAGCTGCAACCAGATCCTCTCGATTACCCCCAACGATGCCAATGCCTTTAATTTCCGAGGCATCCTCCATTATGAGATGGGCGATCGCACCGCTGCCCTAGCAGCCTTTGACCAGGCCATCAAGTGTGACCCACAAAACATTGTCCCCTATTGCAACCGAGGCTATGTCCGGTCGGAGCATGGCGATCAGCTCGGGGCGATCGCCGATTACAGTGCAGCGTTGCGAGCCGATGCCGAATCGAGCCTCCCCTACTTTTTGCGGGGCATGTCCTGCCAGAAATTTGGTGAAATCGAAGGCGCGTTGGCCGATTATGACGAGGTTCTACGACGGATACCCGATTCTCCCGTGGTCTTCTATTACCGTGGGCTGACCCGCGCAAAAATCGGCGAGTTTGGTGGAGCGATCGGTGACCTTGAACAAGCCCTCGAAGGGTTTACCCAACAGCGCAATGAAACCAACGCGCGTAAGGTCTTCAGCTACCTAGAACAACTACGCCAGGCCCATCCCAATGCGATCGTGCCGCCTCCCAACACACCAGCGGTATCTCAACCTGCCCCTGAAACCTTAGACCTGGCTCCCTCAGAACCAGTCGACACTGCAACGGCCAGTTTGCCTAATGATGCGTCCAGTGCGTCCAGTGATACATCTGGCGACGCGGGTGAAGCAAATTCCCCCACTGACCAGGCGCCTGAGCCATCGGATCGTCCTTCCCGCTTTTACTTGGATGAAGGGCTAGAAGTTTCTGAATTCATGCTTCTAGAGCCAACGGATGCACCCTCCGATCGCCCTGCGATGGACGCGGAGTTAGAACCTCTCCCAGAGTCGGACACTCTTGCATCCGAGACACCGGCTGCCAATGGCATTTATCCATCCCCTTCCCCGGTGTCCGAGCCTTTGCTGCAGGATGAGGCATCGTCGGCCACTGACTCAGAACTCACGACTCCGACGGATACAGTCAACGTCCAGTCGGACACTGCGGCGGCGAGTGACACCGTTGATCCGATTAACACAGACAATACCCATCAAGCCGAGTATGTCCCTGTTATGGCGGAAGATGCAGAGACAGACTCAGCTCTACCGCTTGAAGTCCTGGCTGCCACAGGAACAGAATCGGAAGGCTTGGCGGCGATGGAGCCAAGAACTACTGCAAGCACGCCTGCGACTGCATCAGCAGACGATGTGATCTTGCTACCTCCCCCTCCGGAAGCTGCGCCTGCCTCGACTCCAGCGCCTTCCGCTGCGTTGCGGGAAAACCCAGACAACGAACGATTAGCTGATTTTGAGGATCCGTTTATCGAAACGGCGATCGCAGCGGAAGATACAGCGGAAGAAGAACTCGATCTAACCGCCGTCAATCAGGAAATGGATGGCGCAAGCGCCCCGACTCCAGATGCCGCGGAAGCGACCGAACCTCTGGCTGGTTCTGACGAAGACATCACGCTTATTCAAGATGATGATGTGCCTGCGGTCTCCACCACTGCTCCGGCAGGCCCCACAGCATTAGCGAGCGCTCCAATTATTCCAGACAACATCCATTCAGCATCTGATGCGGATACGTTGGAGCCGTCAGAGGCCAGTGAAGAGCTGGCTGCAACCTCCGAAGAGGTGACCAATCCTTTCCAGTTACCAGAAGATCAGGCTTTGCTGTTTGCACCCACTGTTCGAGAAGCCTATATCAATCAGCCAGGAGATGCGAGCCAGGAAGAAGATACCTTAACCCTGGAGCATCGACCATCGGATGTGGAGGCGGATAATGAGCTGACTGCCAGTTCGCCTGAAGCTGCGCCGTCCGCAAAAACAGAGGACATTGAAGAGGATGTGATTATTGCCCTTGGACCTGTTGTCGAAACCCCAGGCTATGAACCGGGCAATGACACGAGCGATGATAGTGCGAGTAATGTGGCCTCGCCGTCCCAGCCTCCTTCCTTCGCTGAAAGTTCCTTTGCACCTGCTGCAACAGCAGAGCCTGAAACAACAGCAGGGACTTTGTTTGAGTTCTTTGATGAAAGTGAAGATGAAGTACCAGGACAACCAGAAGCCTCGCTTCAGGCGTCCGAGGAACTTACCGCAGCTCCGCCAAACTCAACCGAGCCCGAAATCTCCAGTGATGACGGGGGAGACTCAAGCCCTGATAGTGCTGGCGATGTGGCGATCGCTCCCTCTACGGAGCCACCCCTGGAACCCAGCACCAGTGGCGACACCCTGAGTGACTTCTTTGATTTGGGTGAAGAGGAGCTAGTGGATAACCATCCTGAGGCTGAACGGCTTGCCTCCCAAGAAGAGGCGCAGGATGCAAGTTCTACCGTGACGGCTTCAAACCTTTCCGCTAACGATGAGCCAATGACGACAACGGAAAGCTTGTTTAGCTTTTTTAGCGAAGAGGATGAGCCAGATGTCTCCACGCCATCGGCAGTATCAATGGCTTCTACTCAGGCGTCCTCTGATCAGGCAGAGGCATCTTTCCCGGTTGTTCCAGTGACCAACCCCTACATCAACGATAGTGATGCGTCAGCTAATCCTTTTAGCAGGCCAGACGAGGAGCACTCTGGCACCCGAGAGGTGCAGCAGCCAAGCCCATGGGCGCGTCCTCCCATGCCATCTAGCAATGGGGGAGGCATGAGCTTGGCACAGCAGAATGCTGATCTGGCCGATCTAACGTTGGCCAGGTTCTTAGATGATTTAAATCAAGCGTGGGAAGGCAATGCTGCCACACCCGGTGCAGAGCAGGTGACGATAACTGACGGAGCAACTGCAACTAATGCCTCCTCAGGGGAAAACGGAGCAGAGCCATTGGACGAAGCTCCCCGACCCAACGCGGATGCCGAATCCTTTTCCGATTTCTGCAGCCAGTTCTAGCCTGTTGGCCTAAACATGACTGTTGCTGCGAGTACGCCTTGCTCGGGAAACGGGAGCTTAAAGCTTCCCCTATCTTCTTTCGCAGGCCAAACGCAAAGCCTGTGCGCATGAGTACTCCGTGGAAAACTCACGTTCGTGTCATCACGAGTAAGTACGATAACTGTGTGCTACACGATATCTGTGCGATCGCCCAGCTGGAATCGCGCAGTAACCCAAAAGACAGCATAAGTGTAGGCTCTAGTCAAAGCCGATCTAGCGATCGCTCCCACTAGAGCGTGATTACCCGACCCAACTCACATCGTTATCAGAGGAATTGATGGGAGGAAGGGGCTTTGAGATGGGCGCATCACGGCGCTTGAAATCCGTAGAAGATGTATCCGATGCTGCCACTTGCTGGGTAGAAGCCGTCGCAGCGGGCCGTTTAGTAGGGGCTTGGCTGACGCCCTGTCGAATAACATGAGGTTGTCGGAGTGTACGTTCCTGTGCCAAAGTCGCTTGCTCTTTTTCCCAACGAGCATAGGCCTGACGCTCGGGCTTGGCAACTCGACTGACAATCCACTCAATCGTCTGCTCTTTGAGCCAACCCCGTGCCACCAATACTTCACCAAAGCGCATTCCGGTTGCACGCTGGTCATTCAGTGCAACATCAACCTGATCGGTTGTGAGTAAACCTGCTTCGATTAGATATCCACCCAGCCGTTTGGGGCGGCGAGGCCCCCTTTGGGTTGTAACTTGGTAGCGATCGCTCTTATCTCGCATAGCACTCAACTTCTCTCTAACGTCGGTTCTACAAGCAGCCAACGTAGCGGGGCAGAGATCATAATTGGGCGCAGGAGTCAGGCTCCGAACCGTCCAATCCTCTTAAACCCAAGGCTACTCATCGAACGTCTCAGTATCTACAACGCAAACCAGACTATTTACGCGCTTTCTGGGAGACTTGTTGCGCGCAATCTAGATGCGCGAAAGAGTCTCTCAAGTATAACAGGCTCCGTGTTCTTGACCAGAGCTTCATCGTTCTTTAATCGTTTCTTTAAGAAAAATGTCCTGATGTTTCCAGTCTACCGAATTCGCTACGTAGGTTTACGGAAAACATCTCATCATCCTTTGACACCACTATCCGTATCCGTGGGGACGATGTAGTGTTGGACACCCGTGAATACCGCTAGGACAGGGGCAATGGAAATGACGGATCCGGCTGCAATGAGTCGCCAGTCATCGCCGGATAAGGCTCCTGCTAGTTTTGCTACTCCCAGAGGAAGCGTGTAGCGTTCCGGCTGATCCAGGATGATCAATGGCCACAAAAAGTCACTCCAAGAGCCGATAAACACAAAGATAGCCAATGTAATGAGTGCAGGGCGCACCGCGGGTAGCATCACATGCCACCAAATGCCCAGCTCAGAACATCCATCCATCCGCGCCGCTTCTTCGAGTTCTTTGGGGACGCCCTGAAACGCCTGACGCAGGAGGAAGATGCCAAAGGCCGAGGCGATCGCTGGAAAAATCACGCCTAGGTAAGAGTTTCGCAGACCCAACTGCACCGTCAAAATATAGAGGGGAATCATGACGATTTGAAAGGGGATCAAAATCGTCGCAACAACGAGGGTGAAAATGGCTTCCCGTCCTCGAAACGACAGACGCGCCAAAGGATAGGCTGCAAGGGAACAAAACAAAAGGTTTAAGGCAACGGTCAGCACCGCCACCAGGGTGCTATTGAACAAATATTGCCCAAAGGGGTTATTCTGCCATACCCGCACAAAGTTATTGAAGGTGGGCGATTGGGGAATGAACTGGGGCGGGAACTGAAAGATATCTTCTGTGGGTGACTTGAAGGCGGTGCTAACGAGCCACAGCAAGGGCAGCAGCATAGCGAGAGCGATCGCCCCCAACAAAAGATAGAGCAGAATCGTGTAGAGAGGCGATCGCCCCGCTTGTCGATTCATGCTCCGTCTTTGGCCTTGGATAGTTTCGCGTTCAGCGAGGCGAGACGACGAAGCAGCGCTTTCCACCCCCGTCGCCTCCATGCGAGTTGGATCAACCATTCCCTCGGATCCTCCGCTGATCGTTCAATGTGCCATTAGCTGACCGTTTGCACTCCCGCATCATGCTGGGGATGCAGCACCTTGCCATTTTCCATGGCTGCGTGAAGGCGGTTCAGCGCATTCATGTAAGCCTGAGACGAGGCCACAATAACGTCGGTGCTAGCCCCATGCCCCGAGAAGATCCGGCTTTCATACCGGAGCCGAATCGTGACTTCACCAATCGCATCAATCCCCGCTGTCACAGACTGCACCGAGTATTCGATTAACTGGTTGGGAAGGTTCACCACACGGTTGATGGCTTCGTAGACCGCATCGACGGGGCCCGTGCCGATCGCCGCATCGGTTAATTCCTCTCCATTTGGCATGCGCACCGTAACCGTTGCCGTCGCCCGCGCATGATCCCCACAGGACACCTGCACATGCTCCAGCTTGAACTGTTCCGGCACTTGCTGGATCTCGTCATTGACGATCGCCTCCAGATCCCAATCGGAGACTTCTTTTTTCTTATCGGCCAGCTCTTTGAACCGCAGGAAGGCTTTGTTTAGGTCTTGATCCCCCAACTCATAGCCCAACTCCCGCAAGCGAGTGCGGAAGGCATTTCGCCCAGAGTGCTTACCCAGCACGATCTGGTTATCCATCAGGCCAATGGATTGAGCATCCATAATTTCGTAGGTGAGGCGATGCTTCAACACCCCATCCTGGTGAATGCCCGATTCGTGGGCAAAGGCGTTGGCTCCGACAATCGCCTTGTTCGGCTGTACCAGCATCCCTGTCAGGTTTGACACCATGCGCGAGGTCTTATAGATCTGACAGGTGTCAATGTTGGTCAACGGTTCATCGGATTCGGGCGGACGTCCCAAATACGGGTTGTAGAAACTACGACGCACATGCAGCGCCATGACCAGTTCCTCTAGTGCTGCATTCCCCGCCCGTTCGCCAATGCCGTTAATCGTGCATTCCAACTGGCGGGCACCGTTCTTCACTGCTTCCAGGAAGTTGGCAACGGCTAAGCCGAGGTCATTGTGCCCATGCACCGAAATAATGGCCTGGTCAATGTTTGACACATTCTCTTTAACGCCCCGAATCAGCTCGCCAAATTCCTTCGGCGTCAGGTAGCCCACCGTATCGGGGATGTTGATGGTTGTAGCTCCAGCGGCGATCGCCCGTTCCAACAACGGATAGAGAAATTCGGGGTCAGACCGTCCGGCATCCTCGGGAGAAAACTCCACATCATCCACGAACGAGCGAGCATACGCTACCATTGCTGGCGCGATTTCCATGACCTCTTCGCGAGTCTTGCGTAGCTTGTGCTTCAGGTGAATATCGGAGGTTGCGATAAAGGTATGGATGCGGGGCTTGGCCGCTGGACGCACGGCTCGTGCCGCCGCTTCAATGTCCTGTCGGGTTGCTCGTGCCAGACCGCAAATGCTTGGGCCACCTTCTGTGCCAACCTGCTCTGCAATCTTTTGCACTGCCTCTGCGTCGCCAGGGCTGGCAAACGGGAATCCTGCCTCGATTACATCAACACCTAGTCGCGCTAGTTGACGGGCGATCGCCAGCTTCTCATCTACATTAAGGGTTGCGCCCGGAGACTGCTCTCCGTCCCGCAACGTTGTATCGAAAATAATGATTCTTTCTGACTGAGATGGATTATTCATGGCAAATCAAACCGTATTGCGCGATTGACAGTATGACGATCAAGGAACACTAAAAGACATTCAAAGGGTATTCAACAGAGACAAGCAAAGGGCAAAACCATTCAATCTAATTCTTGTTGAATTCAATTTTTTCGGCATCATAGCGTAAACGAAACGTCACTTCCCTCACCTGTTCGGGCTACTCTCTCTGGGGCGAGTCCAGAGTTAACCACAATTGCGGATCTCATCTCGCTCCACCTCGACTATGAGTACATCACCACAGTCCTTTGACTGACAGAAACGTCAAGCAAGCCTTTGAGCGCCGTTTGTCGCCTTTTGAGGCGTAGCCAAATTCAGGCTACCGCAGCCTATTGGGGAAGTCGGGTACTTGAACGGATTGAACAAAATCTCGAAACTGATTAGGGCAGGAATGAATCGGCAATCCCTCTCATTCCAGTTGCGCCCCCTTCAAATCACTATATCTGAAACCCACTCTAGGTCGCCTTCAAAGGGAAAATGATTTTCGGGATACGGGCGCAGCTCGCATAGGCAAAACTATGGCCGATATATAACGCTTCCAATTTAGCCATGTCGATATTGGGACGCAGCTTGAGCAACTACAGCTCCGATGCGTCTACCCGTCTGACTTTTCAATCTTTGCCCGAATCTCATTGAGGTCGATGTAGCGATCGGTGGCGTTGCGGAGTTCCCGCGCAATCATCCCTTCTGTGGAGACAACCGTGATGTGAGTACTCTTTGAGCGCAGCAACTCGATCGCCCGCTCAAAGTCTCCATCGCCACTAAACAGCACAACTTTGTCGTACTGTTCGACGGTATTGAACATATCAACGACAATTTCGATGTCTAGGTTTGCTTTCTGAGAATATCTGCCCGAGTTGTCGTCATAATATTCCTTGAGAATTTTGGTTCGCACAGTATATCCCAAACTAATCAGGGCATCCCGAAAGCCTCTCTGATCTTGTGGATCTTTCAGCCCTGTATACCAGAATGCATTGATCAGAGTCGTGTTGGGCTGAACTGTTTGAAAATAGGTGAGTACCCTGCGCGGGTCAAAAAACCACCCATTTTTCTGTTGAGCATAAAACATATTATTGCCATCCACAAAAATGGAAAGGCGATTCATTGATGTCATATTCTAGAACCAATAAAAATACTAAGCGATGTGGGATTGAAGGGAAGGTGACAGGGTATAGATAGACTGACAGGTTATAGATATTGAGCGATAGAGAGTCCTTCTGATAGGTTTTAC
>JBCBSL010000113.1:0-14515 GCA_039819145.1 Cyanobacteria bacterium J06638_22 | reverse complement strand
CAATGCGTCTAGCCAATGAATTAATGGATGCTGCGAATGAGACTGGAAGCTCTATCCGTAAGCGTGAGGAAACTCACAAAATGGCAGAAGCGAATAAGGCATTTGCCCACTATCGTTTCTAAGCGTTCTTGGCTCTCAGATTGCGGTTGCTTATTTCATGATCAATCGGTTTTGTGGGTCATTTTGCTCTGATACTGCTCCTGACTTTCATGGGTAAAGAATCAGCTTCATAAGCGAGCACAACACATCATCTTTTCCAAGTATTCGGTAAGCTGCTTGCTCAGCAAGTATGGAGCAAAAAGTATAGAATCTCAACAGATCCATTCTGCTTAGTTGCGGTAGTCATCAGGGAGGAGGCTGTGGCACGTAGCATCCCACTAGAAAGAGTCCGAAATATCGGCATTGCGGCTCATATTGATGCCGGAAAAACGACAACGACTGAGCGCATCCTCTTCTATTCGGGTGTCGTTCACAAAATTGGCGAAGTGCACGATGGTAACACCGTGACGGACTGGATGGCGCAGGAGCGAGAGCGGGGAATTACGATTACAGCAGCTGCAATCAGTACCTCCTGGACTCGGCGCGATCGCAAAGATCCAACGAAGCCCAAGGACGGTGAACCCGAGTACAAAATCAACATCATTGATACCCCGGGGCACGTTGACTTCACCATTGAGGTAGAGCGATCGATGCGGGTACTGGATGGTGTGATCACCGTCCTCTGTTCGGTGGGAGGTGTCCAACCACAAACCGAAACCGTTTGGCGGCAAGCTGATCGCTACTCGGTACCCCGAATCATTTTCGTGAACAAAATGGATCGGACAGGTGCCGATTTTTACCGGGTTTATGAACAGGCTAGAACCCGACTACGAGCCAATGCTGTACCGATCCAAGTTCCCATTGGAAGTGAAGATCACTTCGAGGGGATCGTCGACTTGGTTCGTATGCGGGCATATCTCTATCGCAATGATCTGGGAACCGACATTGTTGAGACGGATATTCCAGACGAGGTTCGTGAACGGGCTGAGGAATTTAGAACGCAATTGATTGAAGCGGCCGCCGAGACAAGCGATCGCCTCATGGAAAAATACCTCGAAGGCGAGGAGTTAAGCGAAACCGACATCCTCCAGGCTCTACGCCAAGGGACGCTGGAAGGGAACATTGTACCCATGCTGTGTGGGTCAGCCTTTAAAAACAAAGGCGTGCAGATTCTGCTGGATGCAGTCATCAACTACCTTCCATCGCCCGAAGATGTGCCACCCATTCAAGGTCTACTCCCTGACGGTTCAACAGGTGAGCGACCTGCCGATGACGAGGCACCCCTAGCAGCTCTCGCCTTCAAATTGATGTCTGACCCTTATGGACGCCTGACCTTCGTCCGCGTCTACTCAGGGGTTATGAAAAAAGGTAGCTATATCTACAATGCTTCCAAAGATAAGAAGGAGCGGATCTCGCGTCTGATTATCCTGAAGGCTGATGATCGTCTCGAAGTCGACGAGCTTAGGGCAGGTGATTTAGGTGCCATTTTAGGCCTGAAAGATACCTTCACTGGGGATACGATTTGTAATGATTCCAACCCCATTGTTTTGGAGTCATTGTACGTTCCCGAGCCAGTGATATCTGTTGCCGTAGAGCCGAAGACCAAGCAAGACATGGATAAGCTGTCTAAGGCATTACAATCACTTTCGGAAGAAGATCCGACATTCCGCGTTAGTATCGATCCGGAAACAAACCAGACGGTTATTGCTGGGATGGGAGAACTGCATCTCGACATCCTGGTCGATCGTATGAAGCGGGAGTTTAAGGTTGAAGCAAACGTGGGCGCCCCCCAAGTTGCCTACCGTGAAACGATTCGCAAAGCCGTTGTACAAGAGTGTAAGTATGCTCGGCAAAGCGGTGGTAAGGGACAGTATGGGCATGTCGTCATTGAAGCTGACCCCAGCGAGTCAGGGTCAGGCTTCGAGTTTGTTTCAAAAATCGTAGGCGGTGTCATTCCGAAGGAATATATTCCTTCTGTGGAACAAGGCATTAAAGAAGCTTGTGAAACAGGCATCTATGCCGGATATCCTACGATTGACCTCAAGGTAACGCTGACCGATGGGTCTTACCACGAGGTGGACTCCTCTGAGATGGCATTTAAGATTGCTGCTTCAATGGCAATCAAAGATGCTGTACTCAAAGCATCTCCTGTCCTTCTAGAGCCTATGATGAAGGTTGAAGTAGAAGTGCCCGAAGAATTTATCGGGACCGTTATCGGCGACCTTAATTCCCGTCGTGGGCAGATAGAAGGACAAGAAACGGATCAGGGCATCGCGAAAGTGATGTCGAAGGTTCCGTTGGCCGAGATGTTTGGTTATGCTACTGACATTCGGTCAAAGACCCAAGGTCGGGGCATTTTCTCAATGGAATTCAGTGAATATAGCGAGGTACCTCGCAACGTAGCTGAATCGATTGTTGCGAAGAACAAAGGGAACGCTTAGTAATTTAGGGACAAGTAGACTCATGGCACGCGCAAAATTCGAACGGAATAAACCACACGTTAACATTGGCACCATTGGTCACGTTGACCACGGTAAAACTACACTCACGGCTGCGATTACCATGACGCTGGCAGCGGGTGGTGCGGCTCTGGCTCGGAACTACGAAGATATCGATGCGGCTCCTGAAGAGAAAGCACGGGGTATCACGATTAATACAGCTCACGTAGAGTATGAAACCGAGGCTCGTCACTATGCTCATGTGGATTGTCCCGGTCACGCTGACTATGTGAAAAATATGATCACAGGTGCAGCTCAGATGGATGGTGCAATCCTAGTGGTTGCGGCAACCGACGGTGCGATGCCTCAAACCAAAGAGCACATCCTGCTGGCGCGTCAGGTTGGTGTTCCCAATATCGTTGTTTTTCTCAACAAGGTTGACCAGGTTGATGACGAAGAACTCCTCGAGCTGGTTGAGCTGGAGCTTCGTGAACTTCTGAGCGAATACGAGTTTGATGGCGACGGGATTCCTTTCATCGCGGGTTCGGGTTTGATGGCACTCGAAGCGATGATTGCCAAGCCTGACACTAAGCGGGGTGATAATGATTGGGTCGACAAGATCTATGAGCTGATGGATGCTGTTGACGAGCACATTCCGACCCCAGAGCGAGCCGTTGATAAGCCTTTCCTGATGGCAGTAGAAGATGTCTTCTCCATCACAGGCCGTGGAACCGTTGCAACAGGGCGGATTGAGCGGGGCAAGATCAAAGTGGGCGACACGGTTGAGATCGTCGGTATCCGCGAAACCCGTAACACGACCGTAACCGGGATTGAAATGTTCAAGAAGACCCTGGATGAAGGGATGGCTGGAGACAACGCTGGCCTCCTACTGCGGGGTATTCAGAAAGAGCAAATTGAGCGGGGGATGGTGTTGGCGAAACCCGGTTCTATTACGCCTCATACTCTGTTCGAAGGTGAGGTCTACATTCTGACCGATAAGGAAGGTGGACGGAAGACGCCCTTCTTTAAGGGTTACAAGCCTCAGTTCTATGTGCGTACAACTGACGTAACTGGAACCATCGACTCCTTTACCGCGGATGACGGAAGTGCTGCCGAAATGGTAATGCCAGGCGACCGGATTAAGATGACGGTTAAACTGATTAACCCGATCGCCATCGAACAGGGCATGCGTTTTGCCATCCGTGAGGGTGGACGTACCATCGGTGCAGGCGTTGTTTCTAAGATCCTAGAGTAGACGATTTTCATCGGGTCTATCAGGGCAGTCAGATATGTTGGGCTGCCCTGAATGAACCTATGACGCGAGCTGGTTCCTCGGCTCAGAACACTTGACAATCCATTCTTTTTGGTATTGGCGTCTGAGAGTCACTCATGTGCTTAGTGAGCATCTCTCACGGCTGGAACAGAACCTTGACAGTTTGATAGTTTGAAACGCTTCGGCAACCTTGGACATTCTGGACATTTCTTTTTATGGCAACTATTCAGCAGCAAAAGATACGCATTCGCCTCAAAGCCTTTGATCGGCGTCTCCTTGACACGTCCTGCGAGAAGATCGTAGACACAGCGAACCGCACAAATGCGACCGCGATCGGCCCAATTCCCTTACCCACGAAGCGTCGGATTTATTGCGTTTTGCGATCGCCCCACGTCGATAAAGACTCTCGGGAGCACTTTGAGACCCGTACTCATCGACGCATTATTGATATTTATCAGCCTTCGTCTAAGACAATCGACGCTCTGATGAAGCTTGACTTGCCTGCAGGGGTCGATATTGAAGTGAAACTCTAGAAACAGCGCAACTTTAGAATTCCTCTTCCCGGAAAAAGCTCCTTTTCTTGGGTAGCTGGGGGGGATGCGATAGACTAAGGGGGAGTATTTATTGCATGCCTGTAGTCCAACTGCATGCTGTGCAATGGTTTTGTTCTGGCTCAGGCCGATTCCTAACCCTTAGACGACCGCAATGACTTTTCCCTCCTCCGTGACAGTTCGTGAGCTTCCTCTCTTTCCCTTGCCGAATGTTGTCTTATTTCCGGGACAACCTCTGCCACTCCACATTTTTGAATTTCGATACCGCATGATGGTCAACACTGTCCTTGAGAGTGATGGCCGTTTTGGGGTGGTGATGTTTGATCCAACGGACAACAGCATTGCAAGCGTTGGGTGTTGTGCAGAAATCACCAACCATCATCGTCTTCCCGATGATCGAATGAAGGTTATGACGTTTGGGCAACAACGGTTTCGCGTATTGAACTATGTGCGTGAGCGTCCATTTCGAGTTGGGCTGGTTGAGTGGATTGAAGATCAACCCAGCGATCAAGACTTGCAGCCCTTAACTCAGCAGGTTGATCTACTGTTGCGCGACGTCATTCACTTGACTGCGAAGTTGATGGGGCAAGAGCCAAGGATTCCTGAAAGTATTCCCGATACGCCTCTGCAATTGTCCTATTGGATTGCTCATAACTTACACAATGCTGCCGATGAGCAACAAAATTTGCTCGAAATGCTAACGACGGCTGAGCGATTAGAGCGTGAGGCCGAAATTCTTTCCTCAACCCGGAGTAGCTTTGCGGCTCGAGTTGCCCTTAAGGATGCTTTTCCACGGGATGCCTTGCAGGATTGATACCCCGACTTAGATTTCACTCTTGATCGTGAGGATGTCGTAACTCCCGAAAATCTTGAGGGTTTCGGTGGTACTTCGCATTTCTTCTAACGCCTCTTGCACCTTTTGTTCGCTGGTGTTGCCCTCCAAATCTAAAAAGAATAGGTAGTCACCGAGCGATCGCTTGGTTGGGCGCGATTCAATTCGACTGAGATTAATACCTCGCTGGGCGCAGGTCTGAAGTGGATCAACTAGTGCCCCTGGCACATTTGCTGGAACGCTGAACGCGAGCGATGTGTAACTTCCTCCTGGCGACGCCTCGCGGCTTAGTACCCAAAATCGTGTGCAGTTGTCGGGATGATCGTTGATTGGATGTGCTAGGGTCGGCATGTTGTATAGGCTTGCTGCGCGGCGAGAGGCGATCGCCCCGATCGGTGCATCGGCTGACAAGTGTTGGAGCGCTTCAGTGGTGGATCGGGTCGGAATCAACTTCACATTAGGGAGCCGTTGTTCTATCCACATCTGGCATTGGGCGATCGCTTGAGGATGAGAGTAGATGATTTGGATATCCTCAATTGACTCGGCTTGAGAGATGAGGGCATGGGAGATAGGCAGAACGAGAGCGTAGTGAATTTGTAGCTCTGCCATATTCCACAGGGTGTCGAGCGTCGTCGTCACACTCCCCTCAATGGAGTTTTCTACAGGCACAACAGAAAAGCATGTTGCCTGTTGGGCTGTTGCTTGCAAAGCCTGAGTAATGCTGGGGTAAGGACATAGGTTTGCCGTTTGCCCAGTGAACTCCCGTAGCAAACCGGCCCAATGGATGGCAGCGGTTTCAGCATAGGTTCCTTCAGGTCCGAGGTAAGCAATAGAATGCATCATAGACACTGGCAGTTACAAACGATATGAGTAGCATACTCATTTCGTTGGAACATTGGTTCGTTCTGGCGACTTTTTCGGTTCACTCAGATGGCGATCGCAACCATTTCGATTGATGACTCACTTGCGTGAGTCAGAATAGCTGTTGCTCCGGTAGCTTTCATCCCTATGCTTGTTCGGTATCCCGATAGCAATAAGGTATCAACTTTGCCTAAGTTGGGAGTAGGGCTTTGACAGGGAAGATTCTACTTTTCACACAGGTATAGAGATTAGTCGAGATTACAACATTCGATGAAGGGGGGCATGTTTCGTATCCCCCGAAGGCTTATAATTTCTTGATGATCGGTTATGACCCATTTCATTTTCATAGGGATGGATCGAATCGTTAGAGATCAAGGGAAACGAAACATTCAAGAGTACGAAACCTCGCTGTAGAGATAACAGAAATCTCGGTAATTGGTATCTATCTTGGTACGTTAATCCTGTTAATAACGAACGTTTAGTTAATTCTTTTATGACAATGAATGCTCAGTTTCATGCAACGCAAACGGTCGATTTGGCTGTACCCGAATTATCTATTCCAGTTCAGCATTATCTTCGGCAGCCTCGTCGATTGGTTCATGCTCTGATGGATCCAAGCCGTGTAGAGGTACTGGGGAACAATGAGTTTCGCTTCAAGATGCGTCCGCTACGTTTTCTGAGCCTTAGTTTGCAACCCATCGTTGACCTGCGCATAGAAGCGGATGTCCAGGGAACTATCCATCTACAAGCCACTAACTGCGAAGTTTTAGGAATCGAGGCTTTGAAAAAGCATTTCCACCTTGATCTGAGTGGTTATCTTTCACCCATCCTGGTTGCAGGGCAGACACGTCTTGATGGTAAAGCCGATTTGCAGGTTCAAGTCAATATCCCGCCCATGTTTTGGCTAACCCCGAAAGTGTTGGTCGAAAGCACAGGCAATACGCTGCTAAAAAGTATTTTAATGACCATCAAACAAAGGTTAGCCCACCAGCTCTTAGCAGATTATCGCGAATGGGTTACTGCTCAATTGTCAGAGAATGAAAAAGTTGCTCGCACCCCCCACAATACGCAGCGGCTTTCACCCAAAGGATTGCTGTCATAGGCTAAGGACTGTCATTAATTAGGTGTCAAAGTCTTCCACAGAAGCGTTTACAGCCCCTCGCTCATGTTGGTGGGGTGGGTGCGTAAGCACTTATCCTGCAAGGCTTCTGCAAGCAATTGATGATGCGTCCTACGGGTATCGCGCTACGCATCCGCCAAGCACTTTTTGAACGTTCTGAACTGCAAGTCCTTCAGAAAATGATCATCCCCAATATTAAGGTGTAAGCCTAAACTCTTTTAGCAGCCGTGTTTTCCTGCTGAGGGAATAATTCTATTTGTTCGATTACCGTATTGACTTTGAAGGTTCGGCGGTGCTGCGAGGAAAACCCTAGCTTTGCGATCGCCCGTCGATGGCGCACGGTTCCATACCCTTTGTTTGAGGCCAGATCGTACCCAGGGAAGCGTTGAGCCAGACGTGTGATCAGGCGATCGCGCCAGACCTTAGCGATGACACTGGCTGCGGCAATGTCGCTATGGAGAAGGTCGCCCTTAATGATGGTTTCCTGGGGAAATGGGAGATCGTTAATCGGGCGATTGCCATCAATGCGGCAGAAGGTAGGGGATGGGTCTAAGCGCATGATCGCCCGCTTCATGGCCAGCAACGATGCATTGAGGATATTAATGCGCTCGATTTCGCGAACAGAAGCTACGCCAATTTTGCAAGCGATGGCATGGGACAGGATCTCAGGGAAAAGTGCTGCACGCTTCTCGGGCGAAAGCTTTTTACTGTCTGTCAGCCCCAAATGCATTAGGTATTGAGCTTCAGGTTCAAGGAGGATGACAGCGGCAGCAACGACGGGACCAAAAATCGCACCGCGCCCGACCTCATCCACCCCCGCAATGATATTGCTCATCGGTTGATTATAGCGCTACGCGTTTTAGGAGAACCTGAGCAGTTTCTGAAAGCCCCGCCGTCAGGGGAGCTTTCAGAAACTGCTCTATCCTAATCACAATGCATAAAGTCATCTTGGTGTGAGATTCCGTCTGATAGTAGTTTCACAAGGAAGACTGGTTTCCTCGTGAGCGACAGCACCCAGATAAGGAGACGGTGACTATTTCTTCACAACTATCTGTTGGTGGATTAGCTAGAACGTGCAGAGGAACGACGGCGACGGCGACGATTCGTTGTTGAGTTATCAGAGGACGCACTGTCTTCCGCTTTGGCCGCATCGGCCTGGGCGATCGCATCAGGTTCGCTGTCTGCCTCACTGGTTACTCCGTCGCTGGACACAAGATCGAGTTCAGCTTGGACATTCTTTGCGCTAACCGACGGTTTAGTTATGGGTCCATCGGTATTGGCATGACCATTTTTACCCGTCGTGGGTGCAGTCGTGGGTGCAGGCGATGGCGGAGCCATACCAGGCAGGTAAACCGATATGATGGCATTTTTAGGATCTTTGACCGCTTCCCTCGCCAACACCAGCGGGGAGATGCCCATCATGGCATAGAGTTCCTGCTCATCCGGCGTCATTTCAACACTAATGGTTTCTGGGGGGTCAGCTGGCGCTTTTTCCCGACGCGATCGCCCACCCCGTTCGGAGCGACCTTCTTTAGCAGGTTTGCCGTTGGAAGGTTTTTCCGCAGGCGCCTCCGGTGCGACTTCAAGATTGGGGAGTGCATCAGCTGGCAAGGGCGCTGTTTCGGCAAGCGACCCACGGCTGGACTTACGGGAGGAGTCTCCATTGCGCGATCGCCCCCCTCGCTTACTGCGCCGACGATCGGGCTTACTACGTTCCTGGTAGCTTGGATGGCTAGTTAGGTTGGCGGTCAACAGGTCGTCCCCACTGGACTCGTTAAACCCGCCTCCATTATCGTCAGGTGCAACCCGCACAGTAGGACGAACATTGGCCAAGACACGGCTATCTTCGAGGGCATGCAGAGCGTCTTCCGGCTCATTGGGCAAATGGACTAGATGCCCCAGTCCACTGCAGGTCGGACAGGGACGGCCAAACAACTCATAAATGTTTTGCCCTTGGCGCTTTCGGGTAAGCTCTACCAGCCCCAACTCAGTCAACTGGGCAATCTGCGGGCGGGCTTTGTCAGACCGCAGGGCTTTGTTGAACTGCTCCAACACCTGCAATTTATCGCGGTGGGAGTCCATGTCGATGAAATCCACCACAATGACCCCGGCAATGTTGCGCAGACGAAGCTGGCGGGCAATTTCATCGGCCGCTTCACAGTTTGTCCAGAGAACCGTTTCCCGTGCAGTGGCAGAACGGGTAAAGGAACCGGAGTTGACGTCGATAACGGTCAAGGCTTCGGTGCGCTCGATAATGATGTAGCCACCGGATGGCAGATCCACGCGAGGTTTGAGAGCTTCCCGAATGGCCGCATTCACGCGGAAATATTCGAGGATGTCTGCTTTCTCGCGGTGCTGGTCAATGACGACAGACGGGGTTTGCCCACTGCCCCAATTGGTCAAGTGTTGCTTCACCCGCTTCATTCCCGATTGCGAATCAGCCACAATCCGGTTGACTTCAGCACTGTAAACATCACGTAGCACTCTCTGGATGAAGTCATCATCTCGGTTCAGCAAACAGGGAGGACGACTGCTGAGGGCTTCTTGCTGCACCGTTTCCCATTGTTTCTGCAGCAGCTCTAAGTCTTCGATAATGGCGTCTTCGCTGACCCCTTCCGCTTCGGTGCGCACTAATAGCCCCATCCCTGCCGGTTTGACGAGAATGGCCAGTGCCCGCAGGCGATTGCGTTCGCTTTCGTTACGGATGCGTCGAGAAAGATTAACTCCTCGCCCAAACGGCATCAGCACCAGATAGCGACCAGGAAGGGTGATGTTTCCGGTCAGCCGGGGGCCTTTGTTGCCCGTCGGCTCTTTCATGATTTGAACCAACACCTTTTGTTGAGGAAGGAGCAGTTCGGTAATAGGAGCCATCGACTTTTTGAGACGCAGGGGGCCAAGATCTGAAACGTGGATGAACCCGTTGCGCTCACTATCACCAATATTGACGAAGGCCGCATCAATTCCAGGGAGAACATTTTCAACGATACCGAGGTAGATATCCCCGACCTGGTGGCTCCCCGTAGCGACGATGAGTTCCTGAATCTGATCCTCTGAAAAGACGGCGGCAATCCGATGTTGCTCGGCGATCACAATTTGTTTTGGCATGAATATCCTCAATGCATAGAAGGGATGTGTAGGTAGCGCATTGGGCGTGTTTTTATTGCCTGGCTTTAGAACTTACACAGTCCTGACATAAACCCTTCAGGCAAACGCTGCCCAAGGGAAGAAATCTTGCAACAGACGATAGGGTCGGTGGCGATCGCCCCTCCCCGTTTATCCATCTGCCAGCTCCTCAATATCGTCACGTGCGCGGCTGTTTAGCATCGCACAAAAAAATCCTCGTCTGTCTAAACCAGGCACCCAAGCTGCCCATGAGGTTGTAAAAATTCCTGCGGAGGTGTTGGATGGATGACCCCAAAGTTCTCAACTCGCGTGCCGCTGGCACTTCAGGGGCTATCCAATTCACTTCAGCGTACTTTGTGAGGAATTATAGCGCGTGATAGGGTGTGTGCTGCAACAAATCGACATCCGCTTGAACATTTGGTGAATTGAATGTTCGGAGAGATGCGGATTTATGAAACTGCAGGGATGCAACCTCACAGCACAACCTCGCAATCAGCATAGCCTGATCGCCCTTCTCCTGTCAGCCTTTTTGCCAACCAAGTAAAGCGATCCTTGTACCATTTTAGCTTTTTTTCAAGATTTACTCCGCTCTGGAAGGCAACTCCCCGGCTAATTCTTGCGCCTCTCAGCAAGAAAAACAGGGAATCAATAGGATATTAAGCCCGGTTCAATGGCCGCAAAACCCAACTATTGTTTGCGCCCACTGGGCTGCAGCGGACGCAAACGATAGTTGGGTTCCTCAACCGGATTTGATATAACCTGTGAGGCTAAGGGCTGTCATCAATTAGGTGTCAAAGTCCTTCCACAGAAGCGTTTGCAGCCCCTCGTTCATGTTGGTGGGGCGGGCGCGTAAACACTTATCCTGCACGGTTTCTGCAATCAATTGATGATGCGCCCTAACTTCAAGCACTGCTTTAAAGTGCTGTAGCCCTGTTCATTTGGTTTGGGCAAGGCAGAGCTGACTGCGATGAATATGCAAAAGCTGGATGGGTTGTCCGGAAACCTGCTCTACCATTTGAGCAACATGCTCTGGGCGCAGTAGGGTGCCGTCGTTGCGGCAGGTGCCAACGTAGCGCAGATGGATGGCGTGATCGGCAGGCGTTTGCATAAAGGCCAGGTCTACAGGCAACTCAGTAACCTGCTCTAGTTGCTGGAGGCGATCGCGCCCATTGATGTGATAGATTTTGCCCGACTTTGAGATTTGTTCCAACAAAATCTCGTCTGACTGGAGAATCTTATCGATCCACTGTTGCCAGGGCCTAGCCGGATCCATTGGTTCGGCTACGGCGTTCGGTGCGGTTTGCAGGGTGATGTGATATTCGGCCTGTTCGACCTCGCGAGCAGCTGGTGCGCTGTTGGGGGCGATCGCCTCTGCCTGATACAAGGGCATCTCGGCAGGCAGCTGGGCGGCTAGTTTTTCGAGGAACTGGGTCGGTTCCATTTCCTCCGTCAGGTCAAAGTCGGCAATTTCCCCAGAGCTGGTGACTCCCAGGGAAAGGGCAAACGCGGGCATAATGCGAGGGCCAGGATGGTAGCCGCCAGTGAAGGAAACGGGTAAGCTGGCGCGTCGGACGGCCCGATCCAACAGGCGAATTAAGTCGAGATGTCCGATGAAGCGCATTTCTCCTAATTTGCCAAACCAGAGGCGGAGCCGCTGAACCCGATCGGTATTGGGGACAAACTGACCCGCAAAAGCAGGAATTTCTGGGGGAGGAATAACGATGTTGTGGCCGAAGTCGGTGCCACAGACGCCGCAGTGGGAGCATCCATCGAAGGCACAGTCGGGAACAGTGGCTGCTTCCAGAGCCCTCAGCAGGTCGTCTTTCAACCAGCTTTTGGCGATACCTGTATCGATGTGGTCCCAGGGTAAAGGAGCATCGTAGCGATCGCCATCCCGTAGTTCGGTGGCTTCTGCATTGCCCTCGTCCGTTTCGTGAAAGATATTCCACTCCCCTTTATCAACCTGGCGGTACTTCCAGGCCAACCCCGCTTCGGTGATCGCCTGCGTCCAGGCGGCAAAGGCTTCATCCTGGCTTTCCCACCAGGCATCCATGCCTGCCCCTAGCTCCCAGGCTCGACGGATGACCGGGGCAAGGCGGCGATCGCCCCGACCCACAAAATCTTCCATGGCCGAAATCCGCACATCGGTGAAGTTGGCTTTGATGCCACGAATGGTGCGAAACTCCGCTTTCAACATGGCTTGCTTGCGCTTGAACTCAGCGGTGGAAACCGAATGCCACTGGAACGGCGTATGGGGCTTGGGGGTAAAGTTCGAAATGGTGACATTGAAACCCAGGGATTTCCGACCCTTGCCACGGCATTCACGCTGCAACCAGCGCATGGTTTCTGCGATGCCCAACACATCGGCATCGGTTTCCCCAGGCAAGCCAATCATGAAATAGAGTTTTACCCGGTTCCACCCCTCTTCGTAGGCGGTTTTGACGCCCCGCAACAATTCCTCGTTGGTTAGCCCTTTGTTCACAATGTCGCGCATCCGCTGCGTGCCGGCCTCGGGGGCAAAGGTGAGGTTGCCCTGGCGTGTGCCGCCGATGATGTTGGCAATATTTTCGTCAAAGCGATCGACCCGCTGGCTGGGAAGGCTGAGGGAAATATTTTCCCCCCGGAGGCGATTTTTTACCTCCATCCCAACGGCAGGCAGGGAAAGGTAGTCAGAGCAACTGAGGGAGAGAAGAGAAAACTCGTTGTACCCGGTTGCCCGCATCCCCCCTTCAATCGCTTCCACCACGGCGGAGGGTTCAACATCCCGAGCGGGACGGGTTAGCATCCCCGGTTGGCAAAAGCGACACCCTCGGGTGCATCCGCGACGGATTTCGATCACCAGGCGATCGTGGACGGTTTCCACAAAGGGCACTAGGCCAATGGAGTAGGCGGGAATCGGCGTTGCGACGCGCCGGAGCACCCGTGCAGGGACATCAGGATGATTGGGCTGGACTGAGCCATCGGCTTGGAGATCATAAAACCGTGGGACGTAAACGCCTGGCACCTGCGCCAGATCCAATAGCGTGGCCTCACGACTCCAGCCTTGGGCTTTGGCTTCGTCTAGCACCAGCCCGATTTCGGGTAATAACTCCTCGCCATCTCCTAGAGCAATGAAGTCAAAGAAGTCGGCGTAGGGTTCAGGATTGGAGGTGGCCGTTTGTCCCCCGGCAAAAATAAAGGGAATGCTGTCGCCTGTTTCGGCCCAGGGCGAGTGGTGCGATCGCTCTTTCCAAGTAAGGGGAATGCCTGCCAGGGTCAGCATTTCCAGAATATTGGTCGCGCCCAGCTCGTAGCTTAGGCTGAAGCCAAGAATGTCGAAGTCGGTCAAAACTCGCCGCGATTCAACCGCAAACAGTGGTGTCTGGGTTTCCTTGAGCTTGGCGGTTAGATCAGAGGCGGGGAGATAGGCGCGATCGCATAACTGCCGGGGCTGGGCATTCAGAATGCTGTAGAGAATGATGTGCCCCAGGTTGGATGCGCCGACCTCATACACTTCGGGATAGGTTAGTGCCCACCGCACCCTGGCCTCATCCCAGGGCTTGTGGATGGCTCCCAGCTCATTCCCAAGATACCGCGCCGGACGAGAAACATCGGATGTGAGCAGTTGTTCGAGTGCGATCGCCACAAAAAAACCTCAGAGCGCCTACCAACGAGTACGCCTCCATAGTATAGGAGCGGTTGGTGAGCCTGAGGCTAGACGTCGGTCGGATATTGACGATTCTGGGAAATATTCCAAGACTCTACATAGCCCTGAGCAAGGTTGCACTGCACTGAACTGCACTGAAATAGAGTGTTGAATGTCCTTGTTCGTTGCCGACCTTTGAATGAATTGTGAATGAATTGTCGAACGTTGGATGGCAAGACCTATAAACAATCTTTACCAAACGAGCTAGCACCGTCAGCAGTTTTTCAAGGGAGGATTCCAAAAGAGGAAGCATCAAAACATGTCGATGCTAGCTATCAAAAACCCTGATAGGTTTTTGATGAGAGGTTAGCTCAACGTGGCCTCGCAAGCGTCGCGATCGGCGAAGACCTGGAAGACCTGATCGAGCTGAGTCACTTCTAAAACGATGCGAATGGATGGGGGTAGAGCGCACAACCCAAATCCCAAGTCCTTCTCTTGTGCTAAATTCATAGCCGCAACTAGCGACATTAGACCGGCACTATCCAAGGACGTCACATGGCTCATATCCACCAAAGCAAAGGAATTGGGCTGAGAATTTACAGCCTGTTCCAATTGTTGTTGGAGGGCATTAGCATTCGAGGCATTAATGTCTC
>JBCBSL010000112.1:0-14525 GCA_039819145.1 Cyanobacteria bacterium J06638_22 | reverse complement strand
CCGCTGCTTTGCAGCGGCCACAAGCGATAGTTGGGTTCTTCAACCTAAGGGCTGCAACGGCGGACGTTGCTCGAATCGCCGTGACGCTTAGAATCGCCATAACTGCATGAATGGAGTAGTCGGGGCGTTATCGTAAACTCCCATCGGCCATAAATTTCAAGATCTCGGTCGCGGTAAAGGTCGGCTGCTCCAAGTGCGGCACATGCCCACTGGCTTCCACCCAAACTAAGCGACTCTGGGGAATCGCCTCCGCTAGCTTCGGTGCATCTTTTAGCCCCAAAATCCGATCCGAGCGTCCCCACAAAATCAGCGTGGGCATTTGCATCTCGGGGAGTTGTAAGCGACAGGAACGGAACCCGCCACTCCGAGTGAATATTGCTAAGGTCTCCTGCCACAGCGGTTCTGCGAGATGCAAGGCCGCGCACTGGGCTGCATCCTCCGAGGCGAAGCTTGGGTCGTGATAAGCCTTGACCGCAATGTTTTGACGAACTTTGGGGCGCTTCAAAATTCCCGCGACCCAGTAGGCAACGGCTTGAGGCAGAAGGGTGCCAACGGATGGCCCGACCGTGTAACCCGCGCTGTCGAGCAGAACAAGGCGCGATACCGCATCCGGATAGCGATGGGCGAAGGCGATCGCCGCTGTTCCTCCCATGGAGGCTCCCACCAGAGTCACGGGGCGCTGGATTTGTTGCGCCCAAAAATCATGAAGATGCTGCACGATCGCCTCTGGGGTAACGGCCAGTTCTCGCATCCGCTGGGTAAACCCAAAGCCCAGTAAATCCATTGCCCAGGTTTCATGGCGCGCCGCCAGCAATGGCAGCAACCGCCGAAACTCCAGCACCGAACTGTCGAAGCCATGCAGCAACAGCAGCGGCTCGGCACTCGCGGTGCCGCCTTGGACAAACGTGGTGGCGATCGCCCCGGACATTAAGTCCGTTTGCACATCAACCCGCTGCACTTGCTGGGCAAGGGCGATCGAGGTTTCTTCCGTCAAACCGTCTGTGGGCAAGGGATATGCTTCCACCCGTCCCGTATCAATCGCTGTCATCTACTGCGCTACCTCAAACCATCTGAGAAATTAGTACATCAAGAAACGAATCAAAAAAATCTCACGCGCAAACAAGGTCAGAGAAAATTTGCTTTACCCCTAGACCTTTGTTTACTTTGGAGACTATGATAGTTGATCGTGAGTTTTGAAGAAGCAATGTCATGAACGCCCAGGAAATCATCCGCTCCATCGAGTCGGAACAGTTGAAACAAGATCTGCCCACTATCTACGTGGGCGATACCGTTCGCGTGGGTGTGGTGATCCAGGAAGGGAACAAAGAGCGTGTCCAGCCCTACGAGGGAACGGTCATCGGTATGCGCAATGGCGGCATCAATCGCACCATCACCGTACGCCGGATTTTTCAGGGCATTGGCGTGGAACGGGTGTTCCTCGTCCACTCTCCCCGCGTTGCAAGCATCAAGGTCATGCGTCGAGGCAAAGCCCGTCGCGCCAAGCTTTACTACCTGCGCGATCGCGTCGGTAAGGCAACCCGCCTGAAGCAGCGCTTCGATCGCCCGCTCTAGGCATTTCAGCCTTCGATGTGCGGCAGCTTTCCCTCTTTTTCGAGGTTTGCAGGTTCTCTCACCGGAAGCTGCCCGCTTGCTGGTAGACTAGAAAAGCAGCACAATTTTGCGTTAGGCAATCTTGTGTCTGTCGGTTACGCTTTGCGCTCTTAGTTCAGTTGGTAGAACGCAGGTCTCCAAAACCTGATGTCGGGGGTTCGAGTCCTCCAGGGCGCGTTAAAGTCAAAAGTCTTGAAACGATAAGTGTTTCAAGGCTTTTTTGTTCGCGCAGCTGGTCTCTCAATATCTGCAAAATACGAACAAACGCACTCACTTCTGGGTTACATCAGGGCACTTTAGAGCTAAAACTGGGGTAAACCTGGGGTAGATTTTCAGTACATACGATCTCTTTTTCCCTCTGCCACACACTCCTCAAACCAATTACATGCGCATCATTTCGGTCGTCTGATGATTGGTCGTCTGATGATTAAGACTTGTTGATGAGGCGTAAACAGTAGGATGAGGTTACATAAGCGGAATAAGGGCAATGGTTCAAACGCCTGCTAAAACTGAGCCTCTATATCCAGATTCTGATGGTAAGCCAATGGCCGACAATACTGAGTAGTACCAGTGGATCGTGCGATTGGTTTCCAACTTGAGAGCGTTGCTGAAAAATCAGGTGGCGTTTGTTGCCGGAGATTTGCTTTGGTATCCCGTTCAGGTAAACGAACCTCCGGCTCCGTCCCAGGCTCCCGATGTCATGGTCGCGCTAGGCCGCCCCATGAGGTATCGCGGCAGCTACAGACAATGGGAGAGGGAGAATATCGCCTCTCAAGTCGTGTTTGAAATTTTATCGCCTAGCAACTCTGCCAACGAGCTTTCCAAAAAACAGAATTCCTACCCACTTTCCGCCCTTTAACTGGTACACTCAAATGTTAGCCTTGAAGTCCTTGCAGAGCAGGGAATCCAAGGATTTATAGTGCTTTTGAACTGAAGACGAGAAATTCTCAATTAAGCCATCTTATTCTCAATACTTTGGTGGCGATCGCCACGAAGTTGATTGCTTCGTCGTAAATATTCGATGTGCCAGTTGGAAGTGCGGAATGTGGGTTCCTACGTCCAACATGGGGTTTTGGAAATGTATGTCTACGACCCTATTAGTTATGAGTTTTGGGGGCTGGTGCGATCGCAGAGAGACGAAATTCCTCGGTTAATCCCGCCTCTGAACCTACCCTGGGTTTCGCAGGTATTAGGCATTGAGTTCCAGCTATTTAACGATGGCTTGCAGGTGTTTTATTCCAATGGGGATGTGTTCAAAGATCCCGAAGAAGTGTTTCAAGAACGAGAGTAAATACAGCAAAAGCTTGATCGTGCTTGGGGCAAACTTCGAGAACTGGGGATTGATCCGGAGAAACTTTAGTTAAGGAATTCTTCCCAAAATCAAGAGCCGGGAATGGTCGTTGCTTTATTACGGATTTTCTTCTCCGCAGGAATGTCGTCGGGCTTTTATGCGTTTGCGGGTTCTTTATCTGCTAGCCAATAACGGAGATTAGGCAACCCCGCAACTCGACTTGTTTTCGCACCCTATGGAGTCTGGTGATGCCAGTGCCACAAACCATAAATAGCCTGAACCAAGTAAAATCAATTGCCTGGAAAGCAGATTAGGCTGTCCCGCCTGAAATATGGCCTTGAGCGCGGGGAAATAATTTAGGCGATAAACCGTCTGAATAGGCTTGCATCTAATTCCAAATTGAGGAGAGAGCTAAGCTCAATTAGTGGCGAGTAATCTTGCCTATCACGAAAATATATGATTGGCAATATTCTGAAAAAATATGTTACATTTGCTTGCATAGAGTTACATGTTAGGTGCAAGCATCAATGAGCGATCGCCAGCAGTTACCACTGGAGCAGCAATTCGAGCTTCGCGTCTTCGAGAGTCAGGTTCGCCAGCTTTCGCAGGAGGATGCCCACGAATTGCTGATCATGCTACGAGAAGAGATGTTGCATCAGAAGTCCACCTTTAGGGAAATCCTCAAAGAGTCATGGGGAATTGGCAAGGATGTTGATATCAATCTTGAGTTGTCCGCTGAAAACTGACCTCTAACAGCGAGAGTCCTATCTAATGTTTGTTCAACAGACTAATTTGGGCGAGCAGGTTAAGCCAAACAACAGCGGAGTTGCAATTCTCTTTTTCCTCTTAGGAGCTCCTCATATCTACAGCATCGTTAAGAAGCGATTGGCTCAAAGGTTAACCTACTCCTTAGTCAGAGAAAGTGTCGGTTTGATCGCTGCACTCTCGATTGGAACCTTGATGTTTTTAGTATTCTGACTTGAAAGGTTCAGACATTAAAAAAACATTTCCGAAGTAGAAAAGAAGTATTTGGATCAAATCATTTGGTTGAAGTTCGCCATGTCACGCAAATCAAAAACATTGTCTTTTCCCATCTTTTTAGAGTCTAGCTTGACACTTGTGGGATTTCTTCTCATCATTTGCGTCATTTAATGAGAGCTCAAGTGGCTTCACGCTTCAAAATCCTGATCAGCTAGAGATTGAGTGATGCTTCTGGCCGTGAGTTTAACTTTACATCCCTCAGATTGAAGAACGTGATTTGGACAAGCTTAAAGCCTGAAAAATGTACAGTAGGTTTGCCTCTTAATCCGAAGCTGTCTGACATAAGTTCAACACACTTTGTCATTCACATTTCTAGAAGGATTAATGTAGCAAGCAAAAGTTCAATGGAATAGCTACTTTCCTTTGCGATGCTTACTTTTTTAGGCTTTTCCCAATTGTCAACCCTATTGGAGTTGTGCTTGCCTTCTGTAAGTTGACTTCTGGCAAGGCCAAAATATCTCGGATACATCAGACAAGGCGAGTAGCAATAGATGTCATTGTTTTGATTGAATTCCTACGCACACAATCCTTACTAAATTTCAAGGTGACATTATGGAACTAGAACAAATTGAAGCTTTGCTTGATAGCCCCGATCCGCAATCACGGATGAAGGCGATTACTGAACTTCGTCATCATGAACCCACGGTAGTTGTTCCACTACTCATACAGCTTACTAATGACAGAGAAGTCTTAGTTCGATCGTTTGCTGTAATGGGTCTCGGCTACAAACGAAATGGAGCATCATTTGAGGCTTTAGTTAATATTTTGGCGTATGAGACTGATTACAATATTATTGCTGAAGCCGCGAATTCTCTATCCAAGTTTGGTGATCAATCTCTTACGCATTTAGTCGCAATCTTTGAGCAATATCCTCATTGGTTAGTACGACAAAGCATTTTAGCTATAGTGAGTGAATTGGAATGTCCTGAGGTAGCCTTACATTTTTGTTCTCTCGGCATGGATGACGCTGACATTATTGTGAAGCAAGCGGCGATCGCAAATATAATCAGCCTGAAAAACACGCCTCGAGCACCAGAAGCGCTGGACATACTACTTCAGGCTGCAAATGATGCTAATGCAGAAACTCGCGCAGTCGTTGTTGGAGCGCTAAGGCACTTTGATGATTGGCAAGCAAAGGCAGCTTTAGCAGAACTACGGTGCGATTCAGATTATCGAGTCGTCGCAGCCGTATTGGAAGGGCTTTTGGAAACGCAGTCAGAAGAGGCCTGATTCTGAAAATTTTATCTTTTCCTTAGCAGTGAGTCGGTGTGTGATGCAAGCCAAAAGGACGTCGCGGATCTGCCCCTGACTTAGAAGGGCGTGCCCCTTTCCTGGCGCTGGCGTCGCAGAGCTTCTTCGTACCATTCAAACTCATCGAGAAAGGAGCCAACGTGTCTGGTCAGCGATTCTTTCTGTGGCTTTCCGTCAGCATCCAGTGCGTCTGTAATTCTGGAGATGGCAAAGATTGAGGAAATCGTCGGCATTCCCATTTCGCTGAGAAATACCCGCAGTTGCATGGCAGCACGAACTCCGCCAAACCCGCCTACCGAATAGCAGACAATGCCAGCGGGGTGGAAGTAATATTCCTCTAGAAAGTGATCCATCAGGTTGCTGAGTCCTGGTTGAATCGAGTGATTGTATTCCCCGGCCACCACCACAAATCCATCGGCGGTGCGGATATGCTCGGCCAATTCTTCCATCTTGGGAGGCGCTTGCCCTGGGTCGTATTCCTTATACATGCGATCGAGCAGGCCAAAGTCATACTCTAGAGCATCCGCAAAAACCACTTCGTGGTTGCGCTGAGTGAGTTGATCGAGGATGAACTGAGCGGCACGAGCTCCGTTGCGATCGCGCCGATAGGAACCGTAAAACACCACTGTTTTGAATGCCATCATTCCTTCCCAGAATTTGTCAAAACCTCTGACAACGAAGACAGACAGCGTCTTCACGGCTAGCATGGCATCTCTGGCAGGGCAACACAAGCCGCCTCGCCAACATACCCGGCCAATATTTTATTGGAAGAGGAATGAGCGGTTCGATTAGTTCAGCTCTGCTCCGGTCAGTTCCGTCATCAGATCGGCCACATGAACGAGGTGGCGGACGCGTCCGGCGTTGCTTCCAGAAAACACCAAGCCATTTTCGATATCCCCATGGGCGGCGCGATCGAGGGCTTGAAGAATGCAAAAGGTTTCCTGGCGATCGCGAAATTTGCACACCTGAAGGCAATTGAGGCAAGCTCCTGTCGGTCCAATGGCTTGAGTTGCGGTACGTTCCAAAAACGAATTGCGTAAAGCACGTCCTGGCATTCCTACCGGACTGTTGACCAGCACTACATCCTCGGGCTGAGACTGTAAATGGAATTCCTTATAGCGCAGGTCAGCATCACACTCATGGGTTGTGATGAAGCGAGTACCAATTTGGACACCGCTGGCTCCAAGCGCCAACATCCGGTCGATATCCGCACGCTCCCAAATTCCTCCCGCTGCAATGACGGGAATTGATCCATCCAGATCGTCTTGTACATAACGCACCAGACCAGCAACCACTTGTTCTAGGTCGTTGTAAGCCGGATCCTGGAACTCTTCTGCTTTGGCTCCCAAATGCCCCCCAGCCGTGCGCGGGTCTTCGACCACAAAGCCATCGGGTCGCCGCCCAAACTGTCGTTCCCACTTACGGCAAATTAGTCTTGCGGCTCGCACACTCGACACAATCGGCACGAGTGCTACCTTGGGATAGTCTGCTGTGTGAGCCGGGAGATCCAGCGGCAATCCCGCCCCACAAATGATGAGATTGGCACCATGCTCAGCTGCCGTGCGTACCAAGGTTGCGTGATCGCGTGCCGCCACCATAGAGTTGATGCCGATAATGCCGGTTGGACTGAGTGACCGTGCTTGTTTGAGCGCATCGATCAGCGCGAGTCGATTGGCTTCAAAGAATTGTTGGCGACGCTCTGCCTTGTTGGGGGTGGTGGGGTCAAAGTAGGGAGAGCTGAAACCTAAACCAACGGCAGAGATGATGCCGATTCCTCCCGCATTGGCAACGGCGGCGGCGAGGTTGGCACCCGAAATACGAATTCCCATTCCACCCTGAATGATGGGGCGGGGCGCAGTGTGTTGACCGATTTGCAAAGATGGCAGCCGTTTCAAGATCTACTCCTCACAAAAACGATATGCATTCCGGATTATATGCTTATACCGTATTTATTTATACAGAGTTGCTAAAGCTTTACTTCAACAGATCTTTGCGGGAGAGGGTGCCACCTATGCTCAACCATCTAGCCCAAAAAGTTGTAACACCAAGGGCGAAGGCTTCCCTCTAAAATTCAGAATGATCTAATCTTCAGAGCCGATGCCTCACTTTGAATCTATGCATTTTGAAACCCTGGCGATTCATGCCGGACGGCAGGTCGATCCGGTGACTGGTGCCATTGCTCCGCCGCTCTACCTTTCCACGACCTTTCAGCAAGATCCCGATCGCGGCTACGAATACACCCGCATGGGCAATCCCAATCGCGCCATGCTGGAGAGTTGCTTGGCGGCGCTGGAAGGTGGGGATGTGGCGATCGCCTTCTCCTCGGGCAGTGCGGCGACCACTAGCGGGCTGCAAGCGCTGGCTCCCGGCGACCATGTGATTGCGCCCAACGATGCCTACACGGGAACGACTGCGATTCTGCGATCGCTCCTTCAGCCCTGGGGATTGCAAGTGAGCTTTGTGGATCTGACCGACCTAGACGCGGTTCAAAAGGCCGTGCAACCCAACACGCGGTTGATTTGGGTCGAGACACCATCTAACCCCATGCTCAAGGTGACGGATATTGCGGCGGTGGCAGCGATCGCCCACAATGCCGATGCGGTTTGCGTTTGCGACAACACCTGGGCAACCCCATTGCTACAACGCCCCTTCGACCTGGGAGCCGATATTGTTATCCATTCCACTACCAAATATCTGGGAGGCCATAGCGATTTGCTGGGTGGTGCGGTGATTGCCAAAACGGAAACGGACATGGCTCAGCGCATTCGTCAGATCCAAGCCACTGGGGGAGCCGTACCTGCGCCGTTCGACTGCTGGTTGTTGTTGCGGGGCATTCAATCTTTGCCCTACCGGATGCGGGGGCATTGCGACAATGCTCGCAAGCTGGCGACCTGGCTGAGTCAGCACCCGCAGGTTTCCACCGTTCATTATCCCGGCCTAGCCGACCACCCGGGTTATGCCATTGCCCAAAAGCAAATGACCGATTTTGGCGGGATGCTATCGGTACAAATTCGTGCGGGAAAGGCGCAGGCGATCGCCCTGCTTTCGCATCTGAAGCTGTTTCATCAGGCCACCAGCCTCGGTGGCGTTGAAAGCCTCATCGAACACCGCGCCACCACCGAAGGCCCAGACACAACGACCCCGGATGACCTGCTCCGCATTTCTGTTGGGCTGGAGCATGTGGACGATTTGATTGCCGATTTGGCACAGGGCTTTGAATGGAGTGTTAACGGTGAATAATTGCTAATTCAGGGGGTTGCTAACATCTGATGTCGGATGGCGATAGTACTATAACCAGAGAGCTGGAGCCATCTACACATGTCAGCCACAACCGACACAAAGACGGGCGGGCAGGATTTGAACGGTCCGGATACCCTCTTGGAACGGTATCAAGCTGCGTTGCATGCATTGCAGCAAGACAAGATTGAACCCTTACAACTGATTGAGGTCTTGCGAACGCGCGATCGCCTTCAAGGAGTGCTGGACGATGCTTTGGCCAAGCCGCAGGCGTCGGCATTATCGAATGCGTTTTGGTTGCAATTAGCGACCTTGGATGATCGCCTACGACAATGCCAGAAGGAAATTGCCACCCATCCCGATCTGCCCCACTGGCGACAAAGCTTTCGGCCTCCCGAGGCGGCCTGGTGGTGGCATTTCCCAAAACCCCCCGACATCCGCGATCGCTACGATTGGTTGTGGGATGCCTTGGCGATCGCCAGCCTCACCGCCAGTCTTGCCCTCACCCAGGACATTGCCCGCCGCTTCATCGATGATTCATTTGGTGGCGTCTGGAGTTCCCTCGGAGCCCTTACGCCTGCCGTTATGACCCTGTTTGCTGGAGGCGGTGCATTCACTCGCTTGGGGCGCGAAACCGTCCAGCGTCTGTTTGAAAATTCCCCTATCCATCGCAGCCGTTGGAGCGAGGTTAAATTTGGTCTGTCGGCTACACTTCTAGCGTTGTTGGTGCTGTTCCACACCATGCTTCCCCAGTTGGCGTTGCTCTATAACGAGGCGGGCTTGCGGAACCTGGAAGCTGGAGCCTACACGCAGGCCGAAGGTAACTTCAAACGAGCGCTGAAATTGCGTCCTAACTTTGCCCAAGCCCATTACAACTTGGCTGTTTTGTATGACGACTTGGAAGACGCCGAGAAGGCTGAAGCCCAGTACCAACTAGCGGCACAAGGAGATATCACGGCGGCCTTTGTTCCATTGGGGCAGCAGGCGATCGCTGCCCAAGACTATAACGAGGCGATCGCCCTCTCTTTGGAAGGCTTGGAGCAGCAAGAGGATGACCCCTCCGCCAACCCAGAAACGACGGTCAATCTCTATCGCAATATTGCCTGGGCGAGGGTACAGCAGGCCAATACGGATCCGCAGCTTTCCTCCACCGAGCAAGATGTTTTGCTGACGGATGCCAGGGAAGCCTTAGAGACGGCTCTTTCCATCGATCCTAATGATGGTGCTATCAATTGTCTGCTGGCACAGGTTCTCGATATCCAAGGGGATCCTGACGCATTGGATTTCTGGCAACGCTGTTTGGAATTGACCTCCGGTACCGACCCCGCAGAATTGCAGTGGCGACTGACGGCCAGAGAGCGCCTGATGATGGCTGAGGCCAATGGAGCCGATGCCGCCGATGATGTTGACCAGCCTGATGATATCGATCCTGATGATATCGATCCTGATGATGATGACAACTAACTACAGCGTTTCCTGCTTCCGTGAGGTACAGTTTCAGAGCTAAAACTCCCGTATCTCAAGGGTTGAGTGCACCTCATTAGTTTCGGAAATGCTATATCCATTCTACGAAAACCAAAACTCGATCATTTGTTTGGAGAAGTCCGAAAAAGAATTTACCCTTTAAGCTTGTGTCCTCCGACTGCGCTCAGGACGCACGACAACTAGCTGGCTGAGCACAGCCGAAGTCAGCTGGTATACCGTTGTTTGAAGTGTTTGGCGATCGCTCGATCAACAGGCTTGACTCTGCCCTTGGGGCAGGGTGTTGACTAAAAAACAGCGCACTCGAGGCCATCTATCATGCTCCGGATTGGAGATTTCTCCAAACTCAGTCTGGTTTCTATCAAAGCCCTGCGGCTCTATGACCAAATGGGCTTGCTTCATCCCATTCATGTGGATGAGCAAACGGGCTATCGCTACTATGCCGCCCACCAGTTGACGCGATTGAATCGCATCCTGGCCTTCAAAGACTTGGGCTTTTCCCTGAACCAGATCATAGATTTGCTCAACGACGAGATTTCCTTGTCAGAACTCCGTCGATTGATGCAGCTTAAGCAGGCAGAGCTGAGCCAGCACATCGAGACCGAGCAGGCACGCTTGGCTCGGGTCCAGTCATGGTTGGGGCAACTTGAGCGCCTTGAACAAGCCAAACAGGACAAACAGAAAATGACGAACAATGTTGTAATCAAACCCCTTGATGCGATCGCCGTGGTGTCGAGTCGGACAATTTTGGCCCAGTATTCGGCCGTCGGCTCTCTCTACGATGGACTTTACCAACACGTTGCGCAGCAGGGCGTACGACCGGGCTTTTGCGGAGCAATTTGGCACGACAAGGAATACAAAGAACAGGATGTGGATGGCGAAGCTTTTGTGATCGTCCCTAAGGTCTTACCTGAGCAGGGTTCTATTCGTTCGTACAACCTGCCTACCTATGCCGATGCAGCTTGCATTGTGCATCATGGCAGCTATCGCACCCTCAACCAATCCTATGGCCAACTGCTGACTTGGATTGAAGAGAACGGATACCACATCGTGGGAGCCAGCCGGGAGCTGTATCTCGAAGGCGGAGCAGAGCAGGATAACGAGTCCTATGTGACTGAGATTCAGTTCCCAGTGGCCAAAGAGTAGAGGCGATCGCCCTCGACCACTTGGCTTCCGTTGCTCCGGGCTTACGTCAGGCAAGTTCGGAGCAACCAAATCTGACCGTTGAACCCGCGACGCGCCCAACGAAACCCGCAAAGCCTTCTCCTCAGGCGCGATCGCGGGTTCTCAAACCAAGAATGCTTGAAGTCCGCGACGGCAGATTTCGCTGTTGTCGCCACAAATTCTAGGCGCTAAGCGTTATCCCAAACTTCTGAGAGAGAGTGACTTGACTTTTCAAACTAAACTGTATAGTTTAGTGAAATCATACTTTTTAACTATGAACCTGTTCACCTGCTCTCACTTCTATTTGCAAGGTTGGCCATTATCTCTTCATTCTGAGTGTTCTCCTGGATTTCATCGTCGGCTAACCCTGCGCAAGCTCAGCACTTGTATCGGCTCTAGCGACTAATCTCCCGCCGTTTACCCTTCATACACAAACCGCCATAGATCTATGTCCAGTACACTTTCTTCCCAATATTCGACGCATCAAAAGCCTTTTATCCCCCTCTCCGATCGCGAACAGGAGGTGCTATCGCTGATGGCAGAAGGCCACAACAATAGCGAAATTGCACGACAACTTTATGTCAGCCCAAACACTGTCAAGACGCATGTGCGTGGCATTCTCAACAAGTTAGGCGTCAAAAACCGCATTCAAGCTGCAATTTTTGCTGTCCGCTACGGGCTGGTTTAACCTTTAGGTCAAATGATTGTTTGAAAGCCTAGCAATACAAGGCATTCAAACGATAATTGGTATTAGGCATGGCTGACGGGAGCGTCATGCCATGATCCGTGGCAAGCCATTCTTTTTGGCTACCCTTGAAGAGGCACTAGGGGATACGGCCATGGAATGGGCTGACTTGAAGCAGCTAGATCGGCAGATCCGAAAAATGGAAGATTTGGGAGCCCGTGTTGAGGAGATTGGGGTCTCAGGTGAAGGGCGATCGCTCTACGGCGTAACGGTAGGCGGCCCGCAGGCAACGCGGACGGTTGTGATTGTGGCTGGTTGTCATGCCGACGAGGTGATTGGCCCCTTAACCGCGATTTTCATGCTGCAAACCTTGCTTCACCATGAGCCACCCTCCGTAAGAGTTTGTGTTGTCCCTGTGGCAGATCCAGATTTTGTCTTTCGAAATGCGATTGAATTGCCTGCCACCGTTCCCTTGCAAGCGCTGCTCAATCTAGAGCATCAACGCGATCTAGAGGGACATTTCACTGCAGATACCTATCCAGAATGTGTGGCTATTCGTCGATGGATCGAGCAGCTTGAGCGAGTCGATGCTTATTTCTCCCTCCACTCGGCCCATTGCATTAGTCCGGGATTGTTCTTCTACGTGGGTAAGCAATCCAATGTAACCTGGGTGCACCAAGTGGCCGAGCAGGTGGCTGTTGTAACACCGTCTTGGATTCCGTTGTTGTCCAACGATCCAACTGGACTGTCTCAAAAACAGATATCACCAGGATTTTTTGAGCTAGAACTACCCGCCGATATCGACCTGACCGATTCTCATCCTGGTAGTTCACTCGCGTTTGTGGCCCATCGCTTCCATCCTCAGTATTTTGGGGCATCAGAAATTCCCTTGGCAGTTTGTGCTGATTTAGCCCAAGCACCCCTTGCCGAGATCTATCGATGCAACCAAGATGTAAGGCGCACAGGACACACCAGCTATTCCTTTCAAGAAATAGATTTAGACACTCAGCTTCGCATTATGGAGGCGTGGATTGGGGCTGTCATTCGGCAGGTGTCCGCAACAGCAACAGCTGATAATGAGGGTTCGTGAGTTCGAGATAAGCCAATCTGGCATTTGAAACTGCGACTTGTTGGATAGAACCTGCCTATGCGAGTTCTCTGACTACGAACTTTCGGAGTCAGAGAAGGCAGACTTTGTTCCACTAATCGCGACTTTAGTTGCCAGAGCGTTATCCCGAACTTACGGTTCTTAACGCTTGCTTGGATCGCGTGCGCCAGGTGCCGTCTCTTCTATCGGTAAGCGACACGAAATGCAATGCAACGTCGGGTAAAGCACTCGATATGCTGGAGACAGAGAGCTTCTGTCTTCCTAGGCGATAACCTGAAACCTATTTTCACTGTAGGAGAGGTGCGTTATGTGTTTCTCTGCCACCGCAAGCTTTGCGCTCAGTTCCGCGCTATTGCCGATGGGTGGGTGGTGTTGTCAGAGAGCTTGGAGGGGCGATCGCCATTTTCTCCCCCTTGCTGCCTTTCCCCTTGCGTTTGGTGCGCAGCAGGCGATCGAAGGCTTTGTCTGGGTGGGTATGGGAAATCAGGATCCAGCCTTGACCTGTGTGGCTGCGACTGGATTTGTCTTCTTCTCCCATGGCTTTTGGCTTTTTTGGACGCCGTTCATGGCGTCGATGCTCGAAACGCGCCCTCGAGTGCGTTGGCTCTGGCGAGCAATGGCACTGATTGGATTTGCCTACGGAGCCTATTTCCTGTTGCCACTGTCCGTTCACCCCGACTGGCTTTTCGTTGCCCTGCAAAACCAAACCCTCAACTACAGCCTGAACATCCTTATCTCTTATCCTGCTTTGAAGTTGTTGGGACAGGCGATGTATGTGGTCACGATTTTGGCTCCGCTATTGTTGGTCAGTCATCCAGCGGTGCAGCGATTGGGCTGGCTTGTCATGGGCTCGCTCCTGGCAACAACCTACCTCTTCCCCAGTGGCTTAGTTTCTGTCTGGTGCTTCTTTGCTGCTGTCTCCTCTGTTTATGTGGGCTACCTGTTTGTCCAGAACATTGAATCCACACTCGAAGTCTCACCTATCCGAGAAATATGAGCTACTTTGGACAAATCTTCAGCCTAAAGATTGCGGTTTGATGCCTTTTTTTACGACGGTTAACATTCTGCGAACTTATCGACATAAGGGGTGGCGATCGCCAGAATCCTATGTCCTAATGGAATCAGAGTTAGGTACATATACTCATGGCTGACATCGATCTTGTTTTATACATCTCCCTGACACAACTTCTGCCCGAACTTCTTCGTGATCATCCCTACGGCATCTACGACTTGGCTAAGGAATGCTCGAAGCGCGTGAACCAGCCCCTCTGTGAAACCATGACCGCTTTGGGCGAAGCACTCAACGAATTGGCTCAGCGTGGCCAAATTACCTACGATCGCCGCAACAACTTTCTGGTGCTGAACAGCTAGCATCCGCTTAATGCCAGGTCTCTGCAAATCAAAACCAGCAGGCTTACGCAATATCTGCGTAAGCCTGTACAGTTTGTGGGTTGCGGGGCGCGACGCGGCTACACGCTCAACATTCTGCATCCGTTCTGTTTCTCATATCAAATGGTCAATCCTCGATATATTTTCTGTGAAAGGCTTGCACCACAAACCTTTCACAGAAAATATAATAGGTTATCCAACTCGAATTTAGTGTTGCTAAGTAGCTCGGCATGATTAAAAAACAAATCCTAAAAACCTGCGCCGCC
>JBCBSL010000111.1:0-14638 GCA_039819145.1 Cyanobacteria bacterium J06638_22 | reverse complement strand
CGCCCGCTGCATTGCAGCGGGCGCAACCAATAATTGGGTTCTTATGGCTGTTTAATCGGATTTGATATGACCTCTAACACGACGGTCGCCAGGTCATCCTCAACCCTAGGTCAAGGCTCTATAGCTAGGGACTGTCATCAATGAGGTGTCAACGTCCTTCCATAGAAGCGTTTGCAGCCCCTCGCTCACGTTGTTGGGCGCGTAAACACTGATTTGCAAGGCTTCTGCAATCAATTGATGCCGCGCCCTACGGCCCCGTAAAGATGACATCATCCACATCCTTGCGGCTGAGGGAGTACTTGAACGATCGCACAATATCGCGGCCACCTTCCCCGGCTTTCAAGTAGCGAACGGTGAAGGCATCAATTTCCATCAAAATTTCTGCCTTCCAGTTTGGGCGCTGGATATACCAGAGGTTGATTTCTTCGGTATCGCGCTCACAACCCTGCGATCGCAGCCAATCTTCAATTTCGGGCAGCGGATGGTTGTAAATCGGAGTTTCAGGAGGGGGAAGAGTCATGGTAATGCTGTGCGAGCTGGTGATGAGGATAGTTGAGAACGACTGCTTGAGAATGAATGGTTAAGGCGTAATGCAGAGAGCACCATGGGGGTTGGGAGCTCCTGTATGTTCTTCCTCTATCCTAAGCGCGATCGCGTGTCTACGTTCTGAGAGGAAATCGCAGGGTTGGGGGAAGCGTGCGATCGCCCGTTGGTGATTCGACGATGGGCGGAGCCGTAATGCTCGTTTTCCTCGCCGGACTCTCTTGCGAAGGCGGTTCCAACACATTCGGTGATGCATCCCGTGGCGGAGAGGTTTGGGTTACGGCTGTCGAGGGTGACGCAGGATTTGGTGTGCCTAGGGTGACTGCTGCCTCATTGCTGGCGGGTGGTTCCGGCTCTGCAACAGACGGCGGCTCAGAAGGCGATGCAGCCGATGAGGGTAGGACGGTGCGAAGGATAGCAGGGGTAGGCTCATCCCCCATGAATTTCAGCGCGATCTCGCCACGGGTTGCCCCCACCATTACAACCACGAGCAAACAAACGGCGAAAGTGACGCCCAAAATGAAGAGCGCAAAGAGTTCTCCGGCGGAGAGGGGGCGATCGCTCGGGTCGAGATAAGCAGAGGTGCTAGGGCGAGGAGTATTGGCCTGGGGAGAATCCAGGGGCAAATCGGGTCGCATGACCCGCACCCGTGAATAGCCATTACGGATGTCGTAGCTGGCTCGCAAATCTGGACTGCTCAACGTGGCATAGGCTTCGTTGAGTTGTTGAAACTTCTCCGTCGCGACAGCAGGAGGCAACGTCGTAGTATCGGGATGATAGAGCTTACTCAACTCACGATACGCTCGCCGAATTTCCTGCACAGAAGCGCTGGGCAGCACGCCCAACACAATGTAATAGCTGGAAGGTGACTTTTCTGCCGACATCTCTCAATCTCCCAGACCTGAAGCTGATGGCTCAGCTCCGAATCAATCGCACCCTGGTTAAGGGTTATATTGGTTTTCCCAACGATTTTTTGTCGTTTAATATTTCGTTATCTTACCCAGAAACGGTGTCCTGAAGAACAGTCAGGGCATAGGGTCTCTCTATCAAGCGGGTTGATAGACGCCACGGGTCAGGCGAATTTGCGCCAGGGTGAAAACGACCGGAATGATGCGGCCATAGTTCGTGGCGATAGTCCGCCAGCCTAGATCGGCAACTAGCCACATCCATAGGGCCGGCCCAAGGAACGCAAACACCGATCGCACCGCTCCATACCGTGCCGTACTCAGCGCCATTGTCCGATAGGCCGCTCTAGCGGCGACTTGAGTGGCGATCGCCCCGGTCTGGGCTGCCTGCCGTGCAAGTTGATACTTCGCCGCATGAACCATCACCTGCTGGGCCAGCTGCTGCAACAACCAGGGGCGCACCACCGAATTAATGGCCAGCACACTCCCCCCTTTCAGCAACAAGTTGGCCGGATCTTGCTTGAGGCTGACAGGCAACTGCTGGGCCAGCTGCGATTCTGAAACCGTTTTCTGAAGTTCGCCTTGTAGGACACTTTGTTCCGCCTCCGGCAGTTTCTCCCAAGCCCGATGGAGCAAATGCAAGAAGATCTCGGCCTCCAGATCCGCCGTCGACAGATTCTTGGAATACGGAATTTTGAGGTATCGGCAGACGCGCAACAACACCTGTCGATAGCTTAAGGTACGGGTTTTGCCTCGCAGAACCGTTATTCCATCTGCCGCGAGAAAACAGAACCGCTCCTCTAGCTCATCCAACCAAGTTAGCCGATCCTGGCTCAGCACCTCTAGCGGTTCGGGAGTACACACATAGTCCAGTGGATTAAGCTGGCGACGAAATAATATATCGGTCAAGGATTCTAATTCTTCCTCTGTTGCCAGCTCCAGAGCGATTCTCACTTCATCCACGTCGGATACCTCCACTGTCGCTGAGGGGATTAAAACGGATAGATGTCATTACTTTTGCCATCAAGTCTTCTACGATCCAACAGCCTTAAACCATCGAAATCGATAGAAATAGCTCGAAATGACTCGGAAAAACCATGCAAAGATGCCCAATATCGGCGATCGAATGCAACGCTATTGTAATCCGTAGAAAGAAAATGTGGGTTCACTACAATACTGTTCATCAAGAGATTCAACCATCTGAAAGCCGTTGAGAGTTGAGAGCCGTTGAGAACAGTAACGCGTTGGGAGGTTAGATGAATCGGTTAGCAAGGTGGCGCTGGTGAGTGGCGCAGCACAGGGCATTGGAGAAGCGATCGCCCGTACCTTTGTCGCCGAAGGTGCACGGGTTCTCGTAACCGACATTGACGATGAATTAGGGAGTGCAGTTGCTGCCGCTTTGGCTCCTCATGCCGCGTATCAACATTTGGATGTGCGAGAGGAAGCCGACTGGGAGAAGGCGATCGCCCTCGTGCTGGAGCGCTGGGGCAAATTAGATGTGCTGGTGAACAACGCAGGGATCACGGGATTTGAATCCGGCTTTGTTGCCCATGACCCAGAACATGCCACCCTGGACAACTGGCGGAGCGTGCATCGTACCAACCTGGATGGCGTTTTTCTAGGCTGCAAACATGGAATTCAAGCGATGCGCCCCCAGGGGACAGGCTCCATCATCAACATTTCCTCACGCTCGGGTATTGTGGGCATTCCCGGTGCCGCCGCCTATGCATCCTCCAAGGCCGCCGTCCGTAACCACACCAAGACCGTGGCACTCTACTGTGCCGAGCAAGGGTTGGCGATCCGCTGCAATTCCATCCATCCCGCTGCCATTCTCACGCCTATGTGGGAGCCGATGCTAGGCACAGGGCCAGAGCGAGAGGCTCGCATGCAAGCGTTTGTCCAGGACACTCCACTACGACGATTTGGCACGGTAGACGAGGTCGCGGCGATCGCCCTGCTTCTTGCCTCCGATGAAGCCGCCTATATGACCGGAACCGAATTGCATGTCGATGGGGGCATTCTGGCTGGAGCCGCCGCCCAACCCGCCGCTGCTGACACGGAATAATGTGAAGGCTGCATTAGCTTTCCAGCGTGCCACGGGTCACGCCGAGTTGGCTGTGGAGCTTCAGGGCTTTCCAGAGCTTGGCTCCACTGATGTCTCCGGCTAGTAGCTGACGGTAAGCGTCTAGCGTGCGGCGCATCTGGTCAGGGGTGTCGTGCAAAAACTCTAGGCGGAAATGGCGGAGACCAAATTGTAGCAAGCGCTGAGCATACTCAGCTCCGGTCTGCGCCGTGCCATTGAACAGCGTGTTGCGGCACCCGGCATCTGCATGGAGGACATGTTCCTTCCCCGTGCGATCGCGCAACTTCACCTTCTGGGTCTCACAGGGGCGTCCACAGTTGGTGTAGTCTGTGCCATCCGAGAGGAAGGCGCAGAAGACGCAGTGCTCCATGTGGAACATCGGCATGTGCTGATGCAGCGTCACTTCCAACCAAACGGGCGGGCAGGTCGTGAGAAGGGATTCGAGCTGACTGATATTGAGGTCATAGGAGGCTGTCAGCCGCTCTAATCCAAACTGGCGAAAATACTGCGCCGTGATGGGATTGGCTACATTCAGTGAAAAGTCACCCATACAAGGAGAATCTGCGAAAAATTGCAAATGGTCGTAGTTGCGAATCAGGTAACCATCGGCGTTGCTGCGGCGCACCTGCTCCAGAATCCAGTTTTCGCTGGGCTTGGTGATGCGCGGTGGCGCGACGAATAGGCGTATATCCACGCCCCCATGCCTATCTTGGAAATTCCGTACCTGCTGCACCGCATCCCGATAGCGGCGGGGATCTTCAAACTCGCAATACAGGGTGGTAATCCCTGCCTCCAATGCTGTCGCCAACTGCGCCGAATTGCGCACCAGCACGATAAGCTCAGGCGACAAATCCGGGTTGGGGGATGCAACAGCAGGGAGCAAGTCCTGATGGGAGGCCGTTGCGCTGAGTTGCCAGCGTTTTGGCTGTTGCCGCAGGGTATCCAGACGCTCTACCAATTCTCGCCGCATCCGGTTCAGCTCACGCACGGGTAGCATCGTCGCCCCTTCAATTTGGGCTGTGAGGCGATCAAGGCGAAACGGCGTTCCACCGAGACGCCCAAATTGCGCCATCAGTCGCTCTTCACCAAGGGGTTGCGTCTCCGCTTGCACCAGGGGCATCTCAGATTCGACCTGTACCACGTTGCCCTGCTCATCGCGGGCGATCGCCACCAAATTTTCTCCCACTGCCCCATGTACCTCCAGCCAAATGGGGCGCTGAAACTGGGGTTTATCGCTGGCATAGCTCTGGCGCAAGCGCTTATCCAATTCCGGATCGCTAGTTTTCCAAAGGCGATCGCCCACCTTCACCCGCCGCAGGTCCACATCGCGCCGCCCAAAAGTCAGCACCGTATCTTTGCCCTGGCGATCGACGGTGTAAACACGCCCGCCTTCCTCCCGCTCCGCAGGCTTCCCAGCATCGAATACCACCCCATCCCCCGGCTTCAGCGGCGCTTCTAGCCGCAGGAAGAGGCGATCGCCCTTCACCCGTGTCACCGTTCCCAAAAACACGCCACGCTTTTTGCCAAACCGCGCATGAACCAGTTCCTGATTATCGATGCCGTTAAACCAGCCCGTGTAGAGACCAGGGGAGAATGCCATTTCTAGGTTGTAGCGGTCTTGATTCTGCCAGGTGTCTTGGGTAAAGGGATGAGTTGCTGAGCGATCTCCCCAACCCCCCTTGCTAAGGGGGGCTTTGGGGCTACTGAGCGGAGGCAACGATTTCTGCTTCGCAGCCGAGGACGGTTCCCCCCTTTTGTAAGGGGGGCTAGGGGGGATCTGCTCCATCGCGCGATCGAGCGCTTGCCGATACACACGGGTGACATTCGCCACATACTCCGGCGTCTTCAAACGCCCTTCGACTTTGAGCGAGGTCACTCCCGCTTTGACTAAATCTGAAAGGACGGGCAATCCGGCCAAATCCTGGGGACTAAGGAGGTATTGGCGATCGCCCAGATCCACCGTCTCCCCATCAGCAACCAAGTCATAGGTCATGCGGCAGGCTTGGGCACATTCTCCGCGATTGGCCGAACGTCCGCCCAGGGCTTCGCTCGTTAGGCATTGCCCCGAGTACGCGACACACAAAGCCCCATGCACAAAAACTTCCAGCGGCAACGCCACCTTTTGTTCGGCAATCTGACTTTGGATTTTAGAAATTTCCTTGAGCGAACATTCCCGCGCTAGCACCACCAAATCGCAACCCAGATCTTTGGCAAAAGCCACCCCAGCGGCACTGGTCACGGTCATCTGCGTCGAGGCATGGATGGGGAAATCTGGCGAAAGGTGGCGAATCAAGCGACAGATGCCCACATCCTGCACGATGACCGCATCTACGCCCGCCGAAATGATGCTGCGGAGGTATTGCTCGGCCTCAGGCAGCTCCGCCGGAAACACCAGGGTATTCAGCGTGACATAGCCCTTCACCCCGCGCCGATGGAGGAAGGCTATCACCTCTGGCAGATCGGCTTCCGTAAAGTTCTGCGCCCGCATCCGCGCATTGAACCGATCCAGTCCAAAGTAGATGGCATCGGCTCCATTTTCGACCGCGGCCTTCACACAATCCCAACTGCCCGCTGGAGCCAACAACTCTGGACATTGCACCATCGGAATCGAAGCACTATTCTCTTGCGAACGTACCGCCGCATCCATACCTGAAGCCACAACCCAACCCTTGCAATAATACCGTGCCGCTTTTCCGGATGGGAGAATGACAATTTGGACGCCTCAACCATAGGCAACCCAAAACATTTCTACACTGCAGTGGTTGGGATGATCAACACTCGAGCGATGTGGTGTAGCTGAATCATGTCCCTATAAAAACTTCTATCCTCCGAGCAAGGAACAATGTAGACCCAATGCCCACAATCAGTGCTTCCTGCACAGAACCTGACACTGATAGAGTTACAGGTTTTGGAAAACGACTTTAGCTGGAAGAAAGTCATGCCTATCAAAGAAACAATCATATTCCTCAGAACTCAATCCCTGCCTGCGCTTTGACGCCCTGTTCCCGAAACGGATGCTTCACCAGAGTCATTTCGGTCACCAGATCAGCTTGCTCAACGAGTGCGGTAGGTGCCCCTCGCCCAGTGAGGATCACATGGGTCATCGTTGGCTTCTGCGCTAATCCAGCCAGAATGTCTTCTGCCGTGAGGTAGCCCAGCTTCAGGGCAATGTTGATTTCGTCGAGCAGCACCAGCCGATAGTCAGGGTTTTGTAGCAGGGCGATCGCCCGCTCCCAGGCTTCTTTGGCTTTTTGAATATCCCGCTCTCGATCCTGCGTCTCCCAGGTAAAGCCTTCTCCCATGGCGTAGAACTCAAGCTGCGGTGGTTGCCCGTTCTGCGCCTGTGTCCAGGGCGAAAGCGCTGCCTTTTCGGCAGGTTCCCAGGCTCCCTTGATGAACTGCACGATCGCCACCCGATAGCCATGTCCGAGCGATCGCAGCACCATTCCCAAGGCCGCTGTCGTTTTCCCTTTGCCATTGCCCGTGTTGACAATAATCAAGCCCTTCTCCAGCGTGCGTTCCGCTAACCGCTGCTGCTGCACTTCCTTGCGTCGCTTCATCTTCTGCCGATAGCGGGCATCGCTGGTCGTCGCTGTCGCGTCCGCATTCAACTGCTCCGCTTCCCGGTCCACATCCACCCCAGAATTCACATCCGTCATTCTCGTTCTCTCCACGACGACATTCTTATCAGCCTACCGGAAACCCACTGAGTGGATTTTAGATTTTGGACTTCGGCGTGACCGCTCAGTCGAACGATTCTAAATTTTGGATTGCGCCGTCCCAATCCACCGATCGGCTGGGAACCTCCTCCAATACCCACCGTCTCAACTTCCATGCATTTGGATTCGAGAAGAGGGCATGAATTATGAACCGATCAATGCTTTGGCGATCGCCTGCCGCTTTAATGATGGCGCTGGGGGTTTCCCTGACCGCTGCCCTGCCTTTGCTAACCAGTGTTCCAGCGGCGGCGAGTGAGTCGATGCAACTGGCTCAGCTATTCCGTCGCCCCTCGCAGCGCGTGGGTGTGGGAGCAGGGACGGTGATTCCGGCCTACTACGCAGGCGAGGAGCGCGTGATTCTCACGCCGGATGAGACAGTTGACCTGGAATTGACGATCGACCGGGATGTGTATTCGTCCCGGGGAACGATTGTGATTCGGGAAGGCAGTGTGGTGCGGGGCGAGTTGCGTCCGGTTTCCGGGGGAACGCAGTTTGTGGCATCTGAAATCGTGCTAGCGGGTAACGACGACGCCCGCGACTTTGCGGCCACCTCCGATGTGCTGACTGAAACGCAAATCATCAACGAAGACACCGACCCCGACTTCCTGCGAGGCGCGGCAATTGGTGCCGCTGCTGCTGCCGTGCTCGCGGAGATATTTGGTGGAATCGACTTCCTGGAAGTGCTAGCAGGCGCTGGCATCGGCGTCCTGGGTGAGATTCTGTTGCACGACGGAGACGAAGAGGTCGAAGTCTTTGTAATCGAACCTGACTCTGACCTGGATCTGTTTGTGGAAGAAGACTTTGTGCTGAGCTAACACCGCTTTGAGAAGCCCGGTTCCTCGGGCAGACTCTCAACACTTCAGGTATGTCGATAGGGATCGAGTTCCTGAGTAGAAACGTTCCATGAGGGGCGATCGCGCGCGATCGCCCCTTTTTATTCGTCTAGGCGCGATCGCACGGGCTCAATGACACGGGCGATCGCCTCTTGGGCAAAGTGCTTGATGAATTCATCGCGGCGGTTGAGTTGGAACTGTTGCTCGACCACTTCCGACATGCCACCATCGCCCCAGGTTTGGTCGCGGCGAAAATATTCGATGAAGCTTTTTCCGGCGATGCGGGTGAGGTAGGCGGCGGTTGCGCCTTGGACGGCGCGACCGATAACGAAGGTGCCGATGTTAGTTTGCAGCGCCAAAGCCAGTACCTCTGTTGCGCCCCGAACGACGCCTAAGCTAACCAGCGTTTTTGCCAGGGATAGCGCCAACTCCTTGCCGCGTTCCACGTTCATTTCACAGCCATAGACCCGCCCAATTTCCACCACCATCTGCGCGTTGACAGCGGCGGCTCCCAGCAAGTCCACCATCGGCAGTGGCGTGATGGAGACGACCCCACCGCTAATCCATTGGTAGCGATCGACGATTTGATCGGCTTCTCGTCGTCGCTGGTTATCTAGGATTTGGCGGGCTTCTTCGCCCAGGCGTTGGGATTGTAGGAGAATGTTGTCGGCAATCAGGTCTTCCCCTTCGTCGCGCAGAACCGCCGCCATCCGCCGCACCAGGGGCAGGATTTCGGGCGTAGGCTGGAAGCGATCGCCACTTTCCAACTGCACCTCTTTGGGCGCAGCGGCGATCGCCACCACATCTACGGCAGCAATGAATGCGCTCACCCGTTGCCGCAGTTGCGACAACACCGCTTCGATCTCAGGGTCAGGATAGAGGTCGCTTTTGTTGAACACCAGAATCGAGCGTTTTCCACTGTCGGCGAGCGATCGCAATGGATCATATTCCGACTTGCGCAGGTCGCTATCCACCACAAACAGGAGTAAATCCGCTTCCGCTGCCAGTTGTCGCGCCAACTGCTCCCGTCCTGTTCCGGCCACGCCTGCTTCCAGAATTCCCGGCGTATCCGTCAGCCAGATATCCCGCTCAATTCCGGGTAAGCGGAATTTGTAGGTCGTCGCCTCGGTAGTCGTGCCCATGGCCGCGCCCACCTGCCCCACCATTTCCCCCAACACCGCATTCACCAGCGATGTCTTGCCTGCCGACCCTGTGCCGAAAACCACTACTCGGATCTCGCCCCGCGCCAGGTATTCCTGCACCCGCCTTGTGCGTTCTGCAAAGGCTTGCCGCGCCACCTCGTCTTGGATTTGCTCGACTTGCTGCTGCACCGCTTGCAGATTTTCTTGTGCGGCGGCTGTCCGTTCTTCAGGGACTCGCGGTGGCACGCGTCGTTGCCGGGGACGTAAAAACAACCAGGCGTAGTAGGCCAGCGTACCGACCAGCGCTGCAATCAACGTGATGACCAACCAAATCACGACATTGGCCAGTAGCGGCGAAAAATTTGCTAATCCCGAGTACAGGTTGACCAAGGTACTGACTAGCCAGAGCAGCAGCCCCAGCAGCACCAATAACGCCAGGATGATTTGCAAAATGCGAGAACGAGACATGGCGTGAACCTCAGCAGTCGGTTTTGAAAACCTGTAAGCGTGACAGCGAATCTAGCTTGCCCATACAGATGTTGCTGAATGGGGGTATGGACTGGACGTTTGTCCCAGTTCATAGATTCCTCAATTCATCCTTAATTTCAGTAACGTCCCTGTGCAAACGGGATACAAGTAGAAGATGTAGATAATTATGCGAAAAATGTGTCGAGTCTTGATGCGTAGGCGATGAATCTTTCGTTTTCTCGATTTTGTGCGAAAGAGAAAGATTGCGCGTAATCTGGGGGGTGATTGCTGTAAGAAATAGTGAGGGTCAAGGTGTGAAATTATCCTCCGGCCAACAAATACGGATGGTTTTGATTGAGCTAGGATAAGCGGTTGCGACGGCTGTGATAAATGAGGAGGAGGACTGAGGAAATGGGTCAGAAGGTGATTTGGGTAGATGCATTTACCACCGAGCCATTTTCCGGGAATCCAGCTGCGGTCTGCGTGCTGTCGGAGCCGATGGATGCCCAGCAGATGCAACAACTCGCTGCCGAGCTTAACCTATCCGAAACGGCTTTTTTGCTGAAGCAGACCGATGGTTATAGCCTCCGCTGGTTTACCCCGGCTGTGGAAGTGGCTCTCTGTGGTCATGCAACCCTGGCGAGTGCCCATGTGCTGTGGGCAGAGGGGTATGTGCCGCCAGGGCAATCGATTCGCTTCCATACCCGCAGTGGCGTGTTGATGGCGCAGCGTCAGGGCGATCGCATTGCGCTCAACTTCCCTGCGACTCCCGCTAACCCGGTGACCCGTCCTGAAGGATTGCTGGAGGCGCTGGGGTCAGAAGTGCAGGCCAAGTGTCAGGCCATTTGCAAAAATCAGTTTGATTATCTAATCGAGGTAGCATCCGAGGCCCTGGTGCGGAAAATGCAGCCAGATTTTGCCCGCCTGCGATCGCTCCCGGTGCGTGGCGTTATTGTCACCAGCCAGGCCGACGGAGAGCGGTATGACTTTATTTCTCGCTTCTTTGCCCCTGGTTCGGGGGTTGATGAAGATCCCGTGACGGGTTCAGCGCACTGCGCCCTGGCCCCTTTTTGGGGCGATCGCCTCCAGAAAAAGGAGCTGTGGGCGTATCAGGCATCTGCTAGAGGTGGGGAACTGTATGTGCAATGGCAAGGCGATCGCGTCATCTTGAGTGGGCAAGCGGTGACCGTCATGCGGGCTGAGTTGATGATTTAAGGGATTTCCAAGTGGGATTGCAGCTCAAAGAAATTGTGCCCTGGGGACGTTCCCTGGCCGAGTATATCCAGATGTTTGATCTGTCGCCTGCTGATCGGCAGCGGCGCATTCTAGACTGTGCCGGTGGCCCAGCTAGCTTTAATGCCGAGATGACCGCCCAGGGTAATTCTGTGCAGTCCTGCGACCCGATCTACCAATTTTCGGCGGAACAGATTGCCCAGCGAGTGAATGAAACCCGTCCCTTGATTCTGGAGAAAGTTCGAGAATACCAGAACAACTATGTCTGGACAGTTTTCTTAGATCCTGAGACGTTAGGCGATAGGCGCTTCACAGCCATGCGCCAGTTCATCGAAGACTTTCCTCAGGGGCAGGCAGACGGGCGGTATCACGTTGCGCAATTGCCTTCGCTTCCCTATGCCGATCAGCAGTTCGATCTGGCGCTGTGCGGGCACCTCCTGTTCAGCTATTCTGACAAGCTCTCTCTGGAAATGCACCAGCGCTCGATTCAGGAGCTATGTCGAGTGGCGCGGGAGGTGCGCATTTTTCCTGTGCTGACCCTGAATGGCGATCGCTCCCCCTGGCTTACGCCCATCATCCGCGAACGCCAAAACGCTGGGTATAGTGCTGACTTAGTGACCGTCGCTTACGAATTCCAGAAAGGTGGCAATCAGATGTTGCGACTCGTGCCGATTGCCTGATGCTGTGGATGGTTCAAACAAGATACAGCGCTTCTCAAGCGCTTAAAACCGGGTTATTTTTGTGAGAGCCGCGCGGAGCGCGGCTCTCACAAAAATAACTGTGGCTGATTCAAGCGCGAAGCGCTGTAATTCAAACAAAATGATAGGGCGGCAATGGTACTTCCAGGCTCAGCTCCCAACTAGGGCATTGGTCGCTCCATTCGCTCAGGTGGTGTTGTAGCTCTTCCCCTGATTTCCGCTCCACCAAGACATAGAGCCGCTCTACGCCATCTTCCCGTGGTTCTCCCAAAAAGATGTCGGGGTACTGACGGGCGATCGCTTGCCGCAACAATTCCCGCTCCTGCTTTTGCCGATGTTGGTACTCCACCTGCTCCTGGTACTGCCGCTTTTTGGCGAGGAAGTACGCTTTGCCCCCGGCCTCCGGCAGTGGTGTTGTCGCGGAGTATGGCAGGGGGACGAGGCGTAGAACCCCTTCCGCTTTGCCCCGAAGCTGGTTGAGGCGATCGCGGTAGCGGGCGGCGTTGGTTTGTAGGTGGTCTTGCAGGTTTTCTGACGACCGAAAGCAAGTGCCAAAGCGCAGGGGCAGCAAGGTGCCTTGCTCAAACAGCTCACGAATGACGCGGTCATGGTTGACCACGGCTCGTACTAGCAACTCTTCATTTTCTTTGAGTGGGGCGATCGCCAGATCAGTTTCAACGACCGCCGTAATTCCATCAACCTCTACACCTTGCAGGGTCTGCCGAAATCCCTCAGGAAGGCGATCGGGCGTCCCATCCAAAAAAGCGTAGGTATAGAGGCTGTGAGTTGTTTGCTCGTTCATCCTGACCCCAAACAAAAAAGTAACCATACCTAGAGTAGCGCTCCAGGTATGGCGCTTGATTTAGTGGGTAAAGAAATGGACAAATATTGACGCTACGATACATTCATCGAGGGTTTGAGCGTCGCCGCACCATTCCCGTTGGTGTGATGCCCGTTGTGTCCATTTGTGCTGGTGTTGCGAGGTTGAATGACACCACACCCACCGTGGTTGCGCTCGTAGATCACATTGATTTCATTGGTCTCAACGTTCCGAAAGACATAGAAATCATGGCCTACCAATTCGAGCTGTTCCAATGCCTGTTCAACCGTCATGGGCGGCATTGCGAAGTATTTAGTTCGCACAACCTCGGCGGGTAGTTTGGCTGTCCGATTATTCAAAACTTCCGAAACATCTGAAACATCGGGAACCGTTTCCAAGACTTCTTCACCCAATGCAGCTGCGGCTTTAATAGATGTATGGGTTTTACGCTTTTCTTTATACTTCTTGAGCTGTCGGGTAATCTTATCAGCGACCAAGTCAATGCTTGCATAGAGGTTTTCGCTGCTTTCCTCTGCACGCACAACAGCACCGTTCATGTAGATAGTAACTTCGGCTGTTTGCTTGGGGCTTATCCGAGGGTTACGAGCTACGGACAAATGCACATCAACTTCTGTGGTCATCGTCTGAAAATGCTGCACAGCTTTGTCAATTTTTTGACGCACATAGTCCCGAATCGAGTCTGTAATCTCGATGTTTTTTCCCTGGATAACTAGCTTCATATAGCTCCTCCCTGGTTGGTGGATCCACTTTCACCCTAGCACCTTGTATTCTAGAGAACTGTCTCGTTAAAAATGTTTTGCATCCCGTGACAAAACTTGATTTGACAATCGGGATCGTTCTGAGTAAACACAAGCAAGCCCTTCCTCTTAATGCTTAAGAGTGCGCTTAGACGGTGTCTATTTAACAGGCTGATGCGTTTACGATGAGCGATCGCACCTCTATCAAGCTGTTAGGATAAGTGGGTTAGCAGTTGCTAACATAACTGTAGTATCGCTAACAAAACTAGAAAAGTGAATGGCTTTTTCTAAAGAAACTTTAAGTCTAAAGCAAACCTTAAGCTATCCATGAATGGGCTTATGAATCAGATTGCAAACCACTATGCCAGCGATATCCCACTCGATAATGCAAGTGTTTGGTAAAACTTATACCCTGGAAAAGAATAAGTAGATTGAGATATCGACATTACGGGAAATCGCGAAATATTGGAAAAGTTTAAGCGCCTTGACAATATTCAAAACAGTATTTGTAACCGATCCCTCAAGACTCTATCCGCAAAGATACCTGTCTGTAAGTAGCTCGGCATGATGAAAAATCAGATCCTAAAAATCTGTGCCGCCCGCAGCGCGGGCGGCACAGATTTTTAGGATCTTAGATTTAATTGCACCTGGCAACGTATCAAGCTTTAACTGTATATAAGAGTTGAAGCTCTACCCTTTTATTTATCTATGGATAGACTTATGAATCGTCGATGAAAATTGCCGTATATACTGATAGCTTTTTGATAGGAATATACGCAGGTCAGTCAGTCATATAGGCAGGCTTTGTGCAACCACTGTGTAACCACATAGATAATCAAGGCGGGAGAACAGACCGCAACATCCAAGTCGTTCGTACCTGTTCTCGTGAATGTGCCCTTTGACTTCTCGGTCATTCCCTCGGATGATATGAGTCGCTGTATTGGTTTGATTTGTGCAACCTTCTGCCTCTCCGTCTTACGCTGGAACTCGACAATGTTATGTGCATTGGGCGGGGCAAGTTTCGTATGAAGTGAGTTGGGAATGGCAGCGATCGCTCGTTAGCCTCAAGAAATGTGACCCCTCTCAGCCAGACTGGTTGCTGTTGCTGGAGCATCCCCCGGTCTACACCCTGGGGCAAGGAGCAAGTCTGGAGTTTGTCAAAGATAGCCTTGTCGGTCGCACGATTCCTCTGCATCGCACCGAGCGGGGGGGCGAAGTGACGTACCACGCACCGGGGCAACTAGTGGGCTATCCGATTCTAGATTTGCGCCACTATCGGCAGGATCTGCACTGGTACTTACGGCAGTTGGAAGAGGTAATCATCCGGGCGATCGCTCCCTTTGGTTTAGCTGGCGAACGGGTTGACGGCTTAACCGGCGTTTGGGTTGAGGGTCGCAAAGTGGCTGCCATTGGGATTAAAGTTAGCCGTTGGATTA